>CAZHYF010000061.1:0-11048 GCA_964536635.1 uncultured Rhodospirillaceae bacterium
CCAGCGATCTCGACCTGCAACTCAGCGACTATCAGCCTTCTTTGATGGACAAGACCTTCTTGGTCGGCCGCAAAATCAGGGCCGCCTACAAGCTGGGCAAGCACGCCGCGCTCTTCGTCTGCGAGCGCAAGCAGCCCCACCTCATGCTCAAGTGTAGCACGGGTGGCTCGACCCATTTCCACCGCATCGAAGCCGAGGAAGTGCCGCTCTACCTTGAGGCCTGCAAGCAGGCGCAGCGCCTCATGTAGCAAGCGCAGGTGGTAGCGCCCAGCGGTTCCGCCGCAGTGTAACGCTTTGGTTTTGCCACGCGAATCGCGATTTCTGGCGCGCTTGGCCGTGCGTCAGCGGCGATGGCGATCTGCAACCTCGGGTTTCTATGCTGCAAGCAACCGATCGTGCTCGTTTGCAGAGCGCAAATCCAAGCGCTCTTTGGTATAGGTCCGGGCCAAACGAAAGGCTAAGGGCGGCGCTCTTATGGCGTGGACACGCGAAGGTGGCTTGCATTCACCGGCGCCATACCGATCATTCCCTGACAGACGGCCACAAAGGCCGCGTTTAAAACAAATCGCTCAACGTCAAAGAGACACCGGTGAAACTATTGCTCAACTTCCTCCGCGATATCGCGGGCACTGCCGCCGCCGAATATGCACTCATCGCCAGCTTGATCTCCTCTTTGGTGATCCTGGGCGCCATGCTGACCGGTGACAGTATTGCCGTGATTTTGCGGTCGGTAGCTTGGGCCATGTCCTATCCTTAAGCTCAACGCACGAAAACGACACCCGAGCAGCGCTGTGCGTTGCTCGGGTGTTTGTTTGGCGCTCGGCCTCAAGCGCTCGTCCTCACGCGTGTATGCGGCGCAACGCGCGCTAAAGCGGCCAAACCAGCAGCAACAAAGGAATGCCCAGCAGCACGATGATAAGCTGCACCGGCAAGCCCATGCGCCAGTAGTCCCCAAAGCGATAGCCGCCCGGTCCCATGACCAGCAGGTTGTTTTGGTGGCCGATCGGGGTCAAGAAAGCGCAAGAGGCCCCCAAGGCTACTGCCATCAAAAAGGCATCGGGCGCATGGCCCAGCTTGTTGGCGACCTCGGCGGCCAAGGGCGCCATGACCACTGCGGTTGCGGCGTTGTTCATCAGGTCCGACAGGGTCATGGTGACCAGCAAAATGGCGGTCAAAATCGCCCAGGCGGGCAGTCCTTGGGTCGCCTGCACCAGCATGGCAGAGATCTGGGTCGTGGCTCCCGTGGACAGCAGCGCTTCGCCCAGCGGGATCATACCCGCCAGCAGCACGATCACCGGCCAGTCGATGGCGGTGTAGAGCCCCTCGACCGAATACTGGCGCGTGACGATGGTTGCGCCCAGTGCCAGCGCGAAGCTGATGGAAATCGGCAGCAGGCCGAAGGCTGTCGCCAGAATGGCGGCGAAGAAAAAGGCCACCGGCCACAGGCGCAAATCGGCGCGCGAGATGGAGATCTCCTTGGCGGCGATGGGCAGACAGCCCAGCCCGACCATGGTTTCCCGGATATGCTCTTTGCTGCCTTGCATCAACAGCACGTCGCCCGCGCGCAGACTAAGATGCGCCAGACGGTGATGGATGGCCTCACCTTCGCGGGAGATGGCCAGCAAGTTGACCCCATGGCGGCGGCGAAAGCGCATCTCCTTGGGGGTGCGGCCAACCAGCACGGAGCTCATGGACACCACCACCTCCAGCAAGCCGACTTCGGCGTCGGTCAGGTGCTCTTCTTCAAAGCGGTCGGCGCCCCAGACCCGCAGGTCCGTATCTTCCAGAAAGGCTTCCAGCTCCTCGGGCGCGGCGCGGACGATCAAGATGTCTCCGGCCCGGATTAGGGCGACCCGAAGGTTGGCGTAAATGCGCGTGTTGCGGCGAACAAGGCCGATCACATTGATCTCGCCAGCGTGGTTAAGTTCCAGATCGCCGATCCGGGTGCCCAGCAAATCCGAGTCGTCTGGCACCTTGATCTCGGTCAAGAAATCGTGGGTCGAGTAGACATCGGTGTGACGCTGCTTTTCTTGGCGCTTGGGCAACAGCCGCCAACCGATCAGCACCACGAATGCCACTCCGAGTACGGCCAAGCTGGCGCCGACCAAGGTGAAGTCGAACAACGCAAAGCCCTCGCCGACGATCTTCTGGCGGAACGAGGAGACGATAATGTTGGGCGGGGTGCCGATCAGGGTGGTCATGCCGCCCAAAATGGTGGCAAACGACAGGGGCATGAGCACCAGCGCGGGCCGGTCGGTCAAGGACAGAGCCAGCGGCATCAGCAGCGCTAGCGCTCCGACATTGTTCATAAAGCCCGACAAGAGAGCTGCAAAGCCGCAGAGCGCGGCCATAAACAAAATGGGGCGATCTGACAGGGAAGACAGAGGCCGGGCGAGCGAGTCGATGATCCCGGACTGCTGGATGGCCTGGCTCAGTACCAGCACCAGAGCGACGGTGATGACCGCAGGGTGACCAAAGCCACTGAAGGCCCGATCTGCGGGCACGACCCCGGCGACAACGGCGGCCATCAGCGCCGCCATGGCCACGATGTCATAGCGCAGCTTGCCCCAAATGAACATGACCAGCACGCAGGCCAACAGCCCCAAGGCAGTGAGTTGATCCCAGCTCCAGTTGACCGATGCAAGCGCCATAGAAGCCGCTCCTTCTCGTGTGCTGCGGGTCGTGCCAAAGCGGCCCCGCGCCCCTATCCGTGCCACCAGGATAGAGCAAGTCGCGGCGGGCGGCTAGGGATTGCTCGTCCCGCTTGTGGGGCGAAATCAACGCACTATGGCTGCGCGTGCGTTGCGGGTGGGCTGCAGACAGCGCGCCGCCAGGGAGTGGGCGCCATTGCGTGGGTGCAGGGATGGGGTGCCAGCAGTGGCCTGCTAGGGCAGGCGGGCGTTGACCACCGGCATGTAGTACCAATAGTAGCCGTCGAAGTACCAATAGCCCTGCGGCTGAGGCTGCGGCACAGGCGCTGGCGGCTTGGCCGCTTGCCAGGGGCGCACTTCGATGATCTGCAACAGTCCCGAGGGCTGAAGGCGCGCTTTGATCAAAGCCGGGCCTTGGTCGGCGGTCACCTTGGGGTGAGCCTCGGCGGGCACACGCAGGCGGGCGATGTCGCTGGACACAACCAGAGCCGCGCCATCGCGCTGATAGGAGCCTTCCAATTCAACGTCGAGCGGTTGGGCTTGCTTCAGCGCCTCGCCGACTGGATCGATTTCCAGACTAATCACTTCAAGCGTTGCGTCCGGGCGCATTTTTCCCTCGACCCGCACCTGGCGCCCCAGGATATCGCTGCGCATAAAGGGCATGCCACGGGTGGCCTTGCGGCTGAGGACAATTGGCTGCCCGCCGACCAAGAAGCGCGACGTGCCAGGCTCCAATGACAAGATGCCCGACAGGCCCACCACCGGTGGGGGGGCGATAACTTGCAAGGAGCCCAGCATCAGGTCCTGATCGCCGATCTGGATGGCATCGACAGAGGCCCACTGGCCGGGGCGCAAAGCGGCCAACCTAGCCTCGACCTCAGCTTTGCTCGGGCCTTCCAGCGCGCCGACGATGCGCTTTTTCAACAAGGTCAGGTATTGGCCATCGCTGCCGACTTGGCCGGTCAACTTGGGCAGGGCGCGTAACTCGACCGCGCTTAGCCCCTGGTCGGTCTTGCTGACCTTGATCAGCACGCGTTGGCCGCGCTCAAGGCGTGTGCCTGAGGCGGGGTCTTCGAGCTGGTCAGGCCGGACCTGGATGCGCAGCTCGTTGACAATGACCGAGCCAAATTCGGTGACGGTGCCCACAACCCCCAGGTTGGGCAGGGGAGCCGGTGCGCCGGTGCCGATGATACCGCCCGATTGGCCAAAGGCCGCTGCAGAGATCAGCCAGGCTAAGGCACAAGCTGCAAGCAGGCGCGACGATCCTGTCAGTGACGGCAAAGTCAAAAGGGGCAAGGTGCGGGGCAAAGGCGTGTCCTAGATCGGGAAAGGGGGGCGGAGTTGGCAGGTCGCCCAGCTCTATTTTTTGCTTGTTTTTGAGGCCTTTGCAAGCGCTGTTGCATCTTGCGTCGCCTGGCTATGCACGAAGGCGCCATAGAGGAGGTAACCGGATTTGTCGTCCTGGTCGCGGTCCTGAAGTGCCAGTTCATTGGCGCGGCGGTTGATGCGGTTGAGCAATTCTTCCGACTCTTCGTCGGCCATGCGCTTGAGTTCGCTCACCGGGGCTTGTGACATGCGGTCATAAACAATGGCGCGTTCGAAGTGGCGCTCGCGTTCCTCAAAGGTGTTCGCAATGGCCGTCTCCAAGTGGCCGCCAACGATGTGCGACAGCGCCTGGAGACCAGCAAGCTGCCCTTGCCGCACCGTTGGGTCTTGGTCTTGCAAATAGAGTCGCTCTTGGCCGATGGGTCCAGAAGGTTCAGGCAACCGCATAATCATTTTGCGCGAGTCCAGTTCGCTCAGAACAGCGCTGGGATGGACATCGCGACTGAGCATGGCGACCAGTCCATAAAAGCTGAGGATATCGGGGTTCTCGCTCTCGCGGGGCAGGCTGCGGGGATTGCCGCGCTCGTCTTGAAACGCCGGATTGTTCTGCCACTCAGAGACCACTGCGGCGACCAAGGGCACCTTTTCGGTTGGGGGCAAGGTGTCTTGGGCCATCAAAATGCGCAGGTCGCGGCGATGGACGCCGGTCAAAAGGTAGAGCTGGCTCAAGGTCAGCTTGCGGTCGTCGGCGGTCAGGATTTGCGAGGCGGCCTCGACATAGGCCGCTTTGAGAATCGGCAAGAAGAGCGGCAAGGTCAGCCCCATGCGTACCATCCCACGCAGCAGTGGCACCAAGAGGCGCTGAAGGGCCCCCTGCAAAGCGGGGGAAGGAGGACCGGCAAGGGACAGGTCGAGTCTCTTTGCAAGGGTTAGAATTCTATGTGACCGGCTGCGCGATTGTGAGCATGCGCTCTGCCATCAAGGATCGGTTACATCGCTAGCACAAAATGTTACAAATTCCCATTTACTTTTTGCGCTTTGCCAAAAATGAGAGTGTTTGCGGAAGTTCTCCCGGTCTCGTGGTAGGTTTTTCGCGGGATCGTAGAGTCGGACGCCCGAATCGCTGTGCATATTGCGACGAATAACCAACATCTAAGAAACTGAAGGGTTCCGTGTAGCTTGTGCTGATCGCACGTCAAAGTAAATGGGAATTTATCCCTTTTTTGCGGTTTGAACGTATTAGCGCTTGACCTTAAGGGATACTTAAGCTCTCTTAGGTATATCTTTTGGGTTGGCAACAAGCCAGAAGTCCTCGATCGCTTACTCTATGAAACGGAACTTCAGGCCATTGCTTCGCGCAGTGGCCTTTTTTTTTTCCTCCGGCCCGGCGGTGGTTAGGCCAACCGCAAGCAGGCCAACCGCAAGGCCAGCCAGGTGCGTGCAAGCACAAAAAAACCGGGGCCGCGCGGGCACCCGGTTATTTTTCAAACGCGACGCTGTCCTTGGTCGGTTGACCAAGGCCTCAGACTACAGCGCTGCTTTCAAGGCCGCGATGACTTGGTCGCTGGTCGCCTCATCCAGGTAGGGGTGGAAGGGCAGGCTAAAGACGCTCTCAGCGGCCGCCTCGGAGGCCGGCAGGCCCTCTGGGTCGATCAGCGCATCCTTATAAGCGGTCTGTAGGTGCAAGGGCCGGGGATAATAGACCACCGTCGGCACGCCCGCCTCCTTGGCTTTGGCTTGGATGGCCGCGCGATCCTGGCCCTCTTGGACCCGCAGCGTATATTGCGCCCAGACCGATGACAGGCCCTCGGGCACGTGCGGGGTGATGAAGCTGTTGGACAGAGCGTTGGTGTAGCGTTGGGCCACGCGCTGGCGGGCTTCGATCTCGTCGGCATAGATCGCCAGCTTTTCCAGCAAGATCGCCGCCTGCAGCGTATCCAGGCGCGAGTTCACGCCGATGCGCTCGTTGTCGTACTTATGGCTGCCTTTGCCGTGAACGCGCAGGCTGTCCATCAGCTTGGCCAGCTCCTCGTTGTCGGTGAAGATGGCGCCGCCGTCGCCATAGCAGCCCAGCGGCTTGGCCGGGAAGAAGGAGGTGGTGGTAACATCTGCAATCGAGCCGGTGGTTTTGCCGTGGTAGACGCCGCCAAAGCCCTGAGCGCTGTCGCCCAGCACCCACAGCCCTTCGCGCTTGGCGATGGCTTGGATGACGTCATAGTCAGCGGGCAGGCCGAACAGATCGACCGGGATGATGCCCTTGGGCGTCAGGCCCTTGTCCTTGGCGTGGGCGATGGCCCGCTCCAGGCTGGCCGGGTCCATGTTATAGGTCGCCAGGTCGATATCGACGAACACGGGCTCAGCGCCCATGACGTAGACCGCTTCGGCGGTGGCAGCGAAGGTGAAGGAGGGGCAGAAGACCGCGTCGCCCTTGCCCGCGCCCAGCGCCATGACCGCCAGCTCCAGCGCGTCGGTGCCGTTGGCGCAAGAGATGCAGTACTTGGCGCCACAGAAGTCAGCCAACTGCTGTTCCAGCTCTTTGACCTCGGGCCCCATGATGTAGGCGCCGTGCGCCAGCACGTCTTGAATGCGCGAGTCGATCTTGGCTTTGATGCGGGCCTGTTGGGCGGCCAGGTCGATAAAGGCGATGCTCATGGCTCTTATCCTTTGCGAAAATGGGCGGGCAGTCGCTGCTGCCCTGAAACTATTGGGCTAGCCGTCGATCAGGCTGAGCTGGGTCTTGTCGGCGGTCTCTTGGTAGCGCTCGCCTGTGCGCGGGCAGGTCAGATCGTCGGCCAGGCGTTCGCCGCTGCGTGACACCCAGCCGATACGCCGCGCGGGCACGCCTGCCATCAGCGCGAAGTCGGGCACGTCCTTGGTGACCACCGCGCCCGCTGCCACCATGCAATAGGCACCCAGCGTGTTGCCGCAAACGATGGTGGCGTTGGCGCCGATGGTGGCGCCTTGCTTGACCAGCGTCGGCGCAAACTCGTCTTTACGTTGGACGTGGGCGCGCGGGGTCAGCACGTTGGTGAAAACGCAAGAGGGGCCGCAGAACACATCGTCCTCCAACGTGACGCCCTTATAGAGCGCGACGTTGTTCTGGACCTTGCAGCCCTTGCCCATGGTGACATCGGGCCCGGCCATAACATTTTGGCCCAGCGAGCAATCCTCGCCGATATGGGTATTGGGCAGGACATGCACGAAGTGCCACAGCTTGGTGCCCGCTCCGATGCTGGTCTTGCCATCGACATAGGCGCTCTCGTGAACAAAGGCGTCGGCGTGAACCTGGGCGTTGGGATCAATCGGCATCAGACGTCTTCCTTCAGGCTGGCTTGCAGCGCCGCTTCGCCCGCTTGCAGAACCCGCAGCACGGCCAGGCCTTCTTGGGCATTGGTCCGCGGTTGCTGGCCAGCAGCGATGCTGCCGATAAAGTGTTGGCACTCGGTCTTGAGCGGGTTGCCGGGTGCGACCGCCACATAGTCAGGGTCGGCTTTGACCGGCACGGGAGCCAGGTCAGCGGCGCGGGTCAGGCCATGGCGATAGATGGCCAGCTTCTTGTCCCAGTCGGGGTGTGAATCTTCAAACACCGCCATGCCCTTGTCGCCGATCACCACCAAGCGCTGCTCTTTGAAGGGGTGATGCCACGAGATGTTGAAGTGCGCGCGCGCGCCCGAGGGAAAGCGGCACTGAGCGGTGCACCAGTCGGCAATGCCGGGGGTGACTTGCGCGTTGCCCTGTGCGGTGACGTTGATCGGCTCTTCGCCCACCAGGGCCAGCACCATCGAGATGTCGTGCGGGGCAAAGGACCACCAGACGTTCTCTTCCAAGCGGTATTTGCCAAGGCTCATACGGTTGGAATAGACGTGCTGGATGCGGCCAATCTCGCCCGCCTGCACCAGATCGCGCAGCTTAGCGAAGATGGGGTGGTATTGCAGCAGGTGGCCGACCATGACCAGCTTGCCGGTCTCTTCGGCGACGTCCAAGACCTCTTCGCCCTCTTCGACGGACAGAGCCAAGGGCTTTTCCATGAAGACATGCTTGCCAGCCCGCATGGCTTGGATGGCCAGGCTGGCGTGGGTCACCGCAGGGGTGGCAAAAGACAGAGCGTCGATCGCAGGATCTGCCAGCACTTCGTCCAGGCTGCGCACCGGTACGCTGTGCTCGGCCGAGAGCTTAGCGGCTTGCTCGGGATTGGGCTCGACGATGGCGGCCAGCGCGCCCAACTGGGCGAAGTCGCGCACCAGGTTCTTGCCCCAGTAGCCGCAGCCGATGTGTGCGATTTTGGTCATGTCTGTATCCTAGATAGGAAAAGCGCGCGGTTTGCCGGAGCCGCGCCTGTAAGGGGCCGGGCCTTAAGCCACAACTACGTTGTCTGAGGCCTCGACCTCTTGCGCTTGCAGGGCTGCGCGGAAGCGGCCGCGGCTGTCGATCACCAACGGTGCGTGTTGGCGCACCATATCGTAATCGACATCGTTGTGGTCGGTCAGCAGCAACACGGCATCATAGCCAGCCAGGCTCTCGGGCGTCAGATCAACCGAGCTGAGGTCGAAGTGGTGCTCGCGCATCTTGGGGAAGTTGGGCACGTTAGTATCGTGGTAGGCGACGTCAGCGCCCCAATCGCGCAGGATCTCCATCACAAAGACCGAGGGGCTCTCGCGCATGTCGTCCACGTCGCGCTTATAAGCGATGCCCAGGCACAGCACCTTGGAGCCCGACAGCGACTTGCCGCGCTGGTTCAGCGCCGCGACGGTGCGATCGACGACGTACTGCGGCATGGAGGCGTTGATCTCGCCAGCCAGCTCGATGAAGCGGGTGTGCAGGCCGAATTCGCGCGCCTTCCAGGTCAGATAGAAGGGGTCGATGGGGATGCAGTGACCGCCGATGCCGGGGCCCGGGTAGTAGGCGGTAAAGCCAAAGGGCTTGGTGGCGGCGGCGTCGATCACCTCGAAGATGTCCAGCTTCATCGCGTGGGCCACCTTCTTCAGCTCGTTGACCAAGCCGATGTTGACCGAGCGGTGGATGTTTTCCACCAGCTTGACCATCTCGGCCGCGCGGGTCGAGGAGACCGCAACGATGCGATCAATGAAGCTGCCATAGACCGCTTCGCCCGCAGCGCGGCAAGCGGGCGTGTCGCCGCCGATCACCTTGGGGATGGTCTGGGTGTTGAAGTTGGGATTGCCGGGGTCTTCGCGTTCGGGCGAATAGCAGAGGAAGAAGGTCTCGCCGACCTGCAAGCCACGCGCTTCAACATAGGGCTTCAGCACCTCGTCGGTGGTGCCGGGCCAAGTGGTGCTCTCCAGCGACAGCAGTTGGCCTTGGCGGAAATAGGGGCTCATGGCCTTCATGGTAGATTCAACGGCGCCCAAGTCGGGCTCGCGGTACTTGTTGAGCGGGGTCGGCACGCAAATCAGGAGTGCGTCGCACTCAGCCGTGCGGGAAAAGTCCTGCGTCGCCTCGAAGCCACCGCTGGCAACCATGGTTTGGATCACGTCGGCGGGGATGTGTTTGATGGGCGAGCGGCCCGCGTTCAGGTCCGCCACGCGTTGGGCGTCGATGTCCACGCCCAGCACCTTGAAACCAGCCTCGTGGATCGTATGAGCAAGCGGGATGCCGACGTAGCCCAAGCCAAAAATGCCGATCTTGGCGCTCTTGTCTTTGACTTTGCTTAGAAATTCTTCGATTGCCACGTACAGTACCTCATGAATCTTTTGGGGCAGTCCAGTGAGTGCAGAATTTAATCCTCTAGGGATGATGCACATCTTGTTATTTGCCCCCCCCTCAGTACGACGAATGTCATTCAATGAGAATTGATTTTTTGGGGTCTACTGTCGCACGACTCGGGTGCCATCACCCGGTCTAGGAGATACTATGCTTTCGAGAAAATGTGCGCCGACACGCGTGCCAGCTCGGTATCGACCAAGTTGCGCTCTGCGTCAGACAAGCGCTGGTGGCGCGGATAGAAGGGCGCGGCGCGATCATCCAAGATGGGCGCATCCCAGCCTTCTGTGGTCTCAAAGAAGTGGGTCACACCCTCAGGGCCAAACTCGCGCAAATAGCCTTGCACCACCACGTCCAGATAGCTGAGCAGCACCGGGCTGTCGATTTGGGGCTTGCCCTGGGCTGCTGGCGCAATGGCGTAGATCGACAGGCCCGCATCAGCAGGGGCGTTGCTGTGGCTCTGCGGCACCAGGTGACGGTCATAGGCGGCCTCGCGCAGGTCCAAGGCCTGCCAATCAGCGCCCGGCACGGCGGCGCGTAGGCCCCAAAGCTCGGTCTGGTCACAGGGCACCGCAGTCAAATAGCACCAGCGCCGCGCGCCGCTGCGTCGCCAGGCGCGTCGCCAGCCGCGCACCTTGGTGGGCGCGCAGTTGGGGTAGTCGTGGGTCTGGCGATTGACCAGCGATCCGTAGCCGAAGAAGAAAGGGTCCAGGGGAGAGGCAGTCATGTGCAGGGCTTTGCCGAAGGGAGAGAGGCGCGCGAAATCTAGCGCGGGCCCCAAAGGGCTGCCAAGCAAATTTGCTGTTCCGGTTTCGCCTGGGCGATGCGCGCGTGTGCATTTCTCCTGGCCATGGATTTATCGCTGGCTTACACCTGCGCTCAGCACTGGCTCGCCATAGAGCCCGCACGAGGATAGGCTATGCGCGCGCGCCGCATTTGGATCATCAATCAATATGCCTCGACGCCCCAGACCGGTATGGGGGGGCGTCACCACAACTTTGCGCGTCTGCTGGCTGCGCGTGGGCACCAGGTGACGGTCATCGCCGCGCGTCGGCACCACATCTTGCGCGATCCCGAGGCCAGCCGGACCGCTTCTTTTATCGAGGAAATCGACGGCTACCGCTTTGTGCGTCTTGCCGTACCGGGCTATGCGCATGCTCAGGATAAGCGGCGCGTTTTGGCTTGGTTTGTCTTTGCCTTGGGGCTGCTGGTCAACGCCTGGCGTTTGGGTCCGCGCCCCCATGCCGTTCTGATTTCCTCGCTGTCGCTGGTCTCCTATCTGCCCGCCGAGCTGCTGGCGCGCTTCTATCGCGCGCGGCTGGTGTTCGAGGTGCGCGATATCTGGCCCTTGTC
>CAZHYF010000061.1:11148-13067 GCA_964536635.1 uncultured Rhodospirillaceae bacterium
TGAAGGCGCGCGGTCAAGATCAGGATCTGGCCTTTGCCCTGGTGGGGCAGGGTGCGCTGAAGGCTGACTTGCAGGCCGAGGCCACCGCGCGCGATCTGACAAGCCTGCACTTCTTCGATGCCGTACCACAAGCGGTGGTGCCTTTGATCCTGGAGGCCAGCCAGGCCAGCATTTTGTGTTGGACCGACCAGCCGCTCTATCGCTTTGGGATCTCGGCCAACAAGCTGGCCGAATATATGATGGCCGGGCGTCCTATCCTGCACGCCTATTCGGGTGCCGCCGATCCTGTAGCCGAGCACGACCTTGGCATAAGTGTGCCCGCCGAGCAGCCCGAGGCGTTGGCCGATGCCATCCGCCGCTTGGCCAATCTGGCGCCAGAGGTCAGAGCAGACATGGGCCAACGCGCCCGCGATTTGGCCCTCAGCGACTACGCCTTTGAGGCGCTGGTGCCGCGCTACGAGGCTCTGATTTTGGGCCAACCCTCGCCCGACCCTATTCCCTCTTAGGAGACCCACGTTATGGCCCTTGCTTCGACGCCGCGCCGCCTGTTTGCGCAGGCCAGACGCCAGCCTTTGGCGGTCTGGACCGGGTGGGCTTTGGCCGCAGCGCCTTGGTTCTGGATAGCTGATTTTGCCATCGACCTGCCCGCCACTCTGGCAGGGGTCTTGTATCTGGTGGCCTTGGCGCGGGGCACAGCATCTTTACCGAGCGCCAAGATATGGGTCTGGGGCTTCTTGCTGCTCTGGGGGCTGTTCTTGATCGGGGCAGCGGCCGGGATCAAGCCCAGCGACGCCCTGGGTTTGGCGGCCTTGTGGGTCCGCCATCCCTTGCTGCTGCTGGCCTGCCTGGCTTGGCTGACCCCGCAAAGCCGCGTTGAGGCGTGTCGAATCTGGGCCCCGCTGGCCTGGAGCCTGACGCTGGCGGCGGTCTTTGTCGCGCTGGACGGCTTGCTGCAATGGCGCCTGGGTTTTGATCTGCTCGGCCGTCCGCTATACGGTGGCTTTCGCCTGACCGGCCCGCTCAACGAGCCCATCGTCGGCTTTTTTGTGACCCAGTTGCTGCCGGTCGTGCTGGCGCTGGCGCTGGCAGGCTTTGGCCCCTGGCAGGCGCTGAAAGCAGGCGCGCGGTGGTGGGCTTGGGGGCTATCGGCCCTGGCAGTCGCAGCGTTGGCGGCTGCCGCCCTGGTCTCGGGCGAACGCCTGTTTGCCGCTTGGTTGGTGGCGGGGCTGGCGGCCATCTTGTTGCTGCTGGTCTTGGCCCGACCGGCAAGCCGCCCGCGCGCGCTCCAGCGGCGCATGGACTTGGCCGTTTTGGCGGGGGTGTTGGTGTTGGTCCTAGGCTGCCTGGCGGTTTTGGCGCAACCCAGCCTGCGCGACCGCTTGATCGATAAGAGCCTTGGCGAGGTCAGTGCCATGATACAGGTCTACGCCAAGGGCAAAATTTCCGGCGAGGCTGGCGGCGCCTACGCCAACATTCACCTGCGCGCTCTGCAAGCCGTGGCGGACGATCCTTGGACCGGGCACGGCATGCGCGGCTTTCGCTTCTATTGCCCCAAGCTGCTTGGCATTGCGAATGAGAACCTGAACGGCTGCTCGACCCATCCGCACCAATCGTGGCTCAATATCGCGATCGCAGGTGGCTTGCCGGGGCTGTTGGTGGCGCTGGTCTTGGCGCTGGCTTTTGTCGCTCAGCGGTTGGCGGCCATGCTGCGCGCGCGCCAGTCCCCGCAGCGGCTGGTGCTGGCCTTCCTGCCGCTTTGGGTCTTTGCGCCGGTCATGCTCTCGCCGCTCAGCTCTGAGGGCATCTTTGTCAATTTTACCGAAAACCTGCTGTGGGTGGGATTGGCGGTCACCTTGGCCATGGAGAAAGTGGCGCAGCAGCTCAAGGCGCGCGCTTAGAGCAAGCCGCGAATGAGTGGC
>CAZHYF010000062.1:0-13007 GCA_964536635.1 uncultured Rhodospirillaceae bacterium
GCGCCAAGCGCTCGGCGCGGGTCAGGCGCTCCTTGTCGCCCGCTGCCATGACCGGCACCGCCGGGTCGCTGGGCTCAATGGCGCGCAGATAGTCCAGCGTTTGGTCGATCTGCTGCTTGGCCCAGGGCAGGTCCACCAGCTCGGCGGGGTCCACCACCAGCGTGAACATGGAGTTGACGATGCCGCCCAGGTGCTTGTCTTCGGCGGGATCAGCGATACTGCCGTGGCCGGAAAGTATGCCGCCCAGCATCTCGCACATCAGCGCCAGGCCCGAGCCCTTGTGCTCGCCGGTGGGCGCCAACGCGCCATAGGGCTCTTCCCAGATCACCTTGGGATCGTCGGTCGGGCGGCCCTGGTGATCCACCACCGTGCCGAAGGGCACCTTGTTGCCCGCGTTATAGGCCACCCGCGTCTTGCCATAGGCGATGTGCGAGGTGGCCATGTCCAGCAGGGTCAGCGGCTGGGCATCGGTCGGCGGAATGGCGATGCAGACCGGATTGGTAACATAGGCAGGCTTGCGCCCGCCCCAAGGCACCACAGCGGGCGCCAGGTCGGTCACATTGACGAAATGCAAAGAGACCAAACCCGCTGCCGCCGCTTGCTCGCCGTAGGTGCCGATACGCGCGATGTGGTGGGCATTGCGCAGCGTCATGAGGCAAAGCCCCTGCTGCTTGGCGCGCGCAATCGCGGCCTCCATGGCCTGGTTGGCGGCCACCTGGCCATAGCCACGGTGGGCGTCGAACTGCAAGATCGGCCCGCGATCCTTGACGCACTCAACGGGGGTGTTGGGACGCAGCGCCTTGCGCTCGATTGCCAGCGCGTAGGTCGGCAGCAAGCCGACGCCGTGGCTGTCGTGGCCCGCCAGATTGGCCCCCACCAAGTGGTCGGCCACGGTCTCGGCCTCGGCTGGCTCAGAGCCCCAAGAGGCCAGGATATCGCGGGTCAAGTGCCAAAGGTCTTGCTTGGAAACGTTGGGCATGGGGGCCTCTTGGATGTGGGTTGTCGTGTCGGAGATGCGGCGCGCGAAGGGGGCTTGGCACGGGCCGTAAGAATGCCACATGTTAAGGATATGGCAAGCCTTCGCCCCCTCCTCGCCTCAGTTTTTGGACCCCAGACATGAGCGATTTTTCCCTGGCCCTCCAAGGCCCTATGGCCAAGATCAATGCTGCCGATTGGGATCGCCTGGCGGGCTGCGATCAAGGCAGCGGCAATCCCTTTGTGAGCCATGCCTTTCTGTCCGCTTTGGAGGACAGCGGCTGCGTTGCGCCCGACACCGGCTGGCAACCGCAACACGCGCTGCTCTATGACGACCAGGAGCGGCTGGTGGGTGCCTGCCCGCTTTATGCCAAGTACCACTCTTACGGCGAATACATCTTCGACCACGGTTGGGCGGACGCCCTAGAGCGCGCTGGCGGGCACTATTATCCCAAGCTGCTATCGGCGGTGCCCTTTACCCCGGTCACCGGGCCGCGCTTGCTGTGCGAGACGCCCGAGGCGCAAGCAGCCCTGCTGCAAGGCCTGCGCCAGATCTGCGAACGCGCCGAGCTATCCTCGCTGCATGTGAATTTCGTGCCGGCCGGCGAGGCCGCCTTGGCCGAGACCAGCGACTTCCTGTTGCGTAAGGGTCTGCAGTACCACTGGCACAATCCGGGCTATGCCAGCTTTGACGCCTTTCTGGCCGACCTGACCTCGCGCAAGCGCAAGGCCATCGTCAAGGAGCGCCAGGCGGTGGCGGACTCTGGCCTGACGCTCAAGCGGTTGAGCGGCGATGACATCAAGCCCCAGCACTGGGACGCCTTCTTCGCCTTCTACATGGACACCAGCGACCGCAAGTGGGGCCAAGCCTACCTCAACCGAGCCTTCTTTGACCTGCTGCACCAGCGCTTGCGCGATCAGGTGGTGCTGGTGCTGGCCTTTGATGGTGCTGAGATCGTTGCGGGCGCCTTGAACCTCGCCAGCGCAACGCACCTGTTTGGCCGCAATTGGGGCTGCCTGGAGCGCGCCAAGTTCTTGCACTTCGAGGCCTGCTATTACCAAGCCATCGAGCATGCCATCGAACGCGGCCTAACGACCGTTGAAGCAGGCGCGCAGGGGCACCATAAGCTGCAACGCGGCTACCTACCCAGCGAGACCTATTCCCTGCACTGGATGTCCCACCCGCAGTTCCACGCCGCAATTGACCGCTATCTGGTCGATGAGCGCCAGGGCATAGAGGCCGAGATTGCTGCCCTGATGGACAGCAGCCCCTTCAAGGCCAGGACCGGCAGCGCGGTGGCACAGGACTGACGGCCCAAGGCCCGCTATTGCGCAATCGCAAAAATCACCTGCACCGAGACCTGAAACGAGTTCTCGCCAGCAGCAATCGGAACAGCGTCGGCTTCGGGCGCCATGGCCGCCATAACGGCGACTTTGGCCATGGGCCGGGGCTGGGAGCCTCCGCCTTCTGAGATTTCCAGGATCTTGCCCAGGCCCACGCCTGCTGCTTCGGCCAGGGTCTTGGCCTTGGTGATGGCGTCTTGCATGGCTTGGCGGCGCGCTTCGGCCAGCGCCTCTGCCGGATTGCTGTTGATAAAACTGATGTGGCCGTCGCGGTTCACCCCAAGGCTAACAGCCTGATCCAAGACCGCACCGACGCGCTCTAGATCGCGCACCCGCACGGTCAGGCTGTTGACCACGCTATAACCCACCAACCGGGGCGCTTCGGGCTCTTGGCCCGGCATGGACTTGGGGTAGACGTAGCGCGGCTGGATGGAAAACCCGCTGGTTTGCAGATCCTTGTCAGCCAACCCCTGAGCGCGCATAGCCTGTAGGACCGCCTGCATGGCCTGGCTGTTGGCATCCAGCGCGGCGCGCGCAGTCTTGGCTTCGCGCTCGACAGTCAGGGTCATGATCGCTTGGTCGGGTGCTTGCTGCGCCGTTCCAAGGCCCGAGACCAAGATGCGGGGCTCCTGGCTTTCTGCCCAAGCGGGCGTGCCCGGGGCCGCCAGCCCCCAGAGCAGGCCCCAAGCCAGGGCCCAAAGCAAGACAAGGGCAAGCGAGCGCGTGCGAAGCGGGGTGGCGAGGTTATGCATAACTGGAGCCTTTCGTTGAGCTGTTCTGCCCGCAAAGCTAACCCAAGGTCGTGCAAGACCCGAGCAGAAATTCGTGCTGGGGCAAGGCATTTTCGGTGCTGCGTCCAGTCTCCCGGCGCTGGCTTCGCGACAGGTGCGAGCTGTGCTATGCTGGCGTTTTGGGCGGGGAGGCCCCTATGTCTGCTTCAAACCAAACTTTTGCCCAGCGCTATGACAGCGTTCTGGTGCCGGTCATATTCCGCCCTTGGGCGCAAGAGATGCTGCGCCGCGCGGCCCCCCAGGACGGCGAGGCTGTGCTGGATCTGGCTTGCGGCACCGGCATCGTATCCTGCGAGCTGGGTCGCTTGGGCTTGCGGCTCGCCAGCCTGACCGGCATCGACCATAGCGCCGACATGCTGGCGGTGGCAAAAACCCGCGCCGAGGCTGAGGGCCTGGAGGCGCAATGGCATCAAGCCGACGCTGCCGCGCTGCCGCTGGAGACCGACAGCATCGACCTGGCGATCTGCCAACAAGCGCTGCAATTCTTCCCCGACAAGCCCGCCGCTCTGGCCGAGCTGCGCCGCGTGCTGAAGCCGGGCGGGCGCGCCTTCTTTTGCGTTCAGCGTGCGCTGGCGCTCAACCCCATGCTGGCCGCCCAGGCTGCCGCGCTGGACGCTCATGTCGGCAGTGCGGCGGGCGATGCGGTGCGCGCGATCTGTTCGCTGGGCGATGGCGAGACCCTGCGCAAGCTGTTCGAGCAGGCGGGATTTTCCAATGTGTCGGTCGAAAGCGTCGCTCTGACCCTAAGCCACCCCGACGGACGCGCCTACGCCGCCGGTGCGATGGGAGGCATGCATACGGGTGACAAGCTGAGCCCGATCACCGAAGCCCAGCGCCAGGCTTGCTTTGATGCCTTTCTTGCGGGGTTGGGCGATTGCTACGACGGCCAAGGCATCCGCTTTCCCCACGTCTCGCACGTGGTGCAGGTCACCGCTTGAGCCCGTCATAAAGGCTCGGGCTGCTGCACCGTCGGGGCCGCGCACAGCCCTGGCATGGCGAAAACCTGACCCAAGGCGTGCTCATGCAGCCCTATTCCCAGACCGAAATGCGATCTGTTTGCTTTTGAAAGGCCGCGGCGAGCGAGCGAATCCTGGCTTGCAGCAAGATCGCGCGGCCGTCCAGGCTGCGAGTATGGACCAATTTCGCAGAGCCAACATGCCGCCGCCAGCGTTTAGAGCAAGCCGCGAATGAGTGGCAACACGAGAGAGCATGGACTTGCGTTAGAAATCAGTCAGCTAGAGCGGAAGGGTTGTTGCAAGACCAACGCCCGACGCTTTAGTCGAGCACACGTTTCCCAATCCTGGCCGAAGCACCAAGCCGCGATTTGGCAACACCCCCCTTTTTTCAAGGTTTCCGCCGCGTCCTTTGACATATCCTGCCAATGCTTGGCGTTTGCCCACCTGATCGTGAGCCCCAATAGCTCTTCGGTTCGGGCTTACTCTTCTCCGGTCGCTCGGGAATAAGGTCGAGCACAGCCCGCGCAGCAGGATTGGCGTTTCGAAGGGCCGCTAGGCGGCTGGGAATTGGGGTAAAATCATCGACGAAAGAGCGCGCCATGCTTGATCCTCGGCTGGCGGACAAGTTGTTCTGCGTTTTGGTCCTGTTATTTTCTATCTTGCGATAGCGCCCAAACAAGCCAAAATCGAATCAAATATCATTTTACGCACAATGATGTGCTGGCGTCACTCAGCCCTCGGCCTTTTCTTCCAGCGTCAGCCAGTCCTCTTCCAAGGCCTCCAGCGCGGCCCTGGCGGCGTCCAGATCCTTGGTCACGCGGCTGAACTTGTCGGCATTCTTGGCATAGAGGTCCGGCGCCGATAGCGCCGCCTCCAATGCTGCCACCTCCTCGGTCTTGGCTTCGATTTGGCCGGGCAGCTTTTGCAGACGGATCTCCTCAGCGTAGGTCAGCTTCTTGGCCGCCTTAGGTTTGGCTGGGGAGGTGGTGGGCGCGGCTTTTGCTTCTTGCTTGGACGCCTTGGGCTTGGCGTCCAGCGCCGACAAGCTGCGCAAATGGATGGCATCGCTGTAGCCGCCGGGGTACTCTTGCGCACCGCCCTGCCCATCCAGCAAGACGGTCGAGGTCACGATACGATCGACGAAATCGCGGTCGTGGCTGACCAGAATCAGCGTGCCGTCATAGTCGCTCAGCACCTCTTGCAGCAGGTCCAGCGTCTCCATGTCCAGGTCGTTGGTGGGCTCGTCCAGCACCAGCAAATTGGTGGGCGAGGCCAAGGCTTTAGCCAACAACAGCCGGTTGCGCTCGCCGCCGGACAGAGCGCCGACCGGTGCGCGCGCTTGGGCCTCGTTGAACAGGAAGTCGCGCATGTAGGAGACCACATGGCGGGGCTGGCCACGCACCAAGATCTGGTCGCCGCCCATGTCGGCCAGCGTATCCCAGATGCTGCGATCATCCTTCAGCGCGCTGCGCCGCTGGTCGATCACGGTGGGCGTCAGGTTGGTGCCCAAGGTGATGCTGCCGCTGTCGGGCTCCAGCTCGCCGATCAGCATCTTGACCAAGGTCGATTTGCCCGCACCGTTGGGGCCGATGATGCCGACGCGATCGCCGCGCATGATCCGCATCGAGAAATCCTTGATCAAGCAGCGCTCGCCGTAGGATTTGGAGATGGCTTTGGCCTCGATCACGCGCTTGCCCGAGGCTTCGCCGCTTTCGGCCTTGGTCGAGACCAGGCCCTGCTGCTGCGCCACCTGGCGGCGCTCGTCGCGCAAGGCATAAAGGCGGCGCAGGCGGCCCTGGTTGCGGGTACGACGGGCCGAGATCCCTTGCACCGACCAGACCGTCTCCTCCTTGATCAGCTTGTCCAGCTTGCGCAGGCGCTCGGCGTCCTCGGCGGCCAGTTGCTCGGCCCAGGCATCGAAGTGCTCAAAGCCTTTGTCCAGGCGCTGGACCTGGCCGCGATCCAACCAGAACACGCCCTTAGACAGCGCGCGCAAAAAGGCGCGGTCGTGCGAGATCATAACAATAGCCGCCCGGCTGCCGCGCAGTTCCTCTTCCAGCCAGGCGATGGTGTCGATATCCATGTGGTTGGTCGGCTCGTCGAGCAGCAACAGGTCGGGTTCCGGCATCAGCGTATAGGCCACCGCAGCGCGGCGCGCCTCTCCACCGGATAGGCCAGCGGTGGCTTGCTCAGGGTCCAGCTTGACCGCATCCAGCAGCAAGTCGGCGCGATAGGCCAAGTGCTGCTCGTCCTCGCGCAGGCCCGAGACCACATAGTCGCGCAGCGTGGCAAAGGCGGTCAAGTCGGGCTCTTGCGGCAGGTAGGCGGCTCTGATCCCAGGCTGCAAGAAGACCTCGCCGCCGTCGGCTTCCTTCAAGCCGGCCATGATCTGAAGCAGGGTGGACTTGCCCGAGCCGTTGCGCCCGACCAGCACCCAGCGCTCGCGCGCGCCCACCTTCAGCGTGACATCGCGGAACAGCGCATCGGCGCCCAGCGTGAGTTGGACGTTGGTCAAGGAGAGGATCGGCGGCTGAGCCATGCTGTTTGGTTCCTAGGGGGCGCAAAGTATCGCGCTTGTCATGGCAAGCCTGGGGGGCAAAAGCAAGGCCCGGCGCGCCCGGATCGTGCCAAAGCCTTCGCCTTTGGCCAGATCGGAGACCCAAAATCTGCGGCCAGTCCCATCCGGGTTTGCCCCCGCCTTGCAGGCGCGGACCAATGCGCCTATTGTTATAGGCAAATTCGCCGCCAGCGCTGCCAGCCGCCCTTGCCACTTGGCGATGCAGCGCTCGTCCACAGCTTTTATGACAGCAATGTGCAGCAGGTTGCGTCTTCCCGGTTTCTTTGCTTTGCTGCAAGAAACAGCCCCGGCACAAAGGAGAGTCCCATGGCCAATGCGCTGAAATCTCGTCTTTTTTCACCTCGGTCTTCGGCCGCCTTCAAGCGTGCGGCACTGGCCACGCCCCTGTTGGCCGCGGCCTTGCTGACCGGCTGCATGCAGAACCCCGATGGTACCTATAGCCCCACCCGCGCGGGTGTAGGCGCCGGCATCGGCGCTGTAGGCGGCGCTTTGCTGGGCGGCACGGTGACCAAATCCACCACCGGCGCGGTCGTCGGCGGCGTTGCGGGCGCGGCGATCGGCGGCGCGATTGGCAACCAGCTCGACCGCCAGGCCCAAGAGCTGCAAACCTCGATGGCCGGCACCGGCGTTCAGGTTCAGCGCCAGCCCGACCGCATCCAGTTGGTCTTCCCAGGTGACGTGACCTTTGCCACCAACTCGGCCGATATCCAGCCGCAGTTCTACGGCGCACTCAGCAGCCTGGCTTCCTCGCTGCAGCAGTACCCGAACAGCCAAGTCTATGTCATCGGCCACACCGACACGGTCGGCTCCTATGACTACAACCTGCAACTGTCGCAACTGCGGGCCAATTCAGTCGGGCGCTACCTGGCCAATTCGGGTGTTCCCTACCACCGCATCTATACCGCGGGCCGCTCTTATTCCGAGCCCAAGGCCAGCAACAACACGCCTACCGGCCGCGCGATCAACCGCCGGGTTGAGATCGAAATCATCCCGCAAGGCTAAGCGCGCTTGGCAGAGAATGATGGCGTAGAGGCCGATCAGCCGCTCGCCTGCTTGGCGGTGGGCGGCGGTCCCGCGGGCCTGATGGCAGCAGAGCAGGTGGCCAGATCCGGCCACCGCGTGGTGCTGGCCGAAGCGCGCCCCAACCTGGGCCGCAAGCTGCTGCTCGCGGGCCGCTCAGGGCTCAATCTGACCCACAGCGAGCCGCTGGCTGATTTTGCCGGGCGCTACCGCCCGCCCAACATCCCCAAGATTTACAAAAGCCTGGAAGCCTTTGGCCCGCAGGATCTCTGCGCCTTTTCCGAAGGCCTGGGGCAGCCGACCATGCGCGGCTCCAGTGGGCGCATCTTTCCCGAAGCCTGGCACGCCACCGGGTTTTTGCGCGCCTGGCTCGCTCGCCTGCGCGATTTGAGCGTCGAGGCGCGGGTTCGCCACCGCCTGATCGACCTGGAGCGGCAGGAAACCGGGCCCTGGCTCGCCACCTTCGAGGCCCCGCAAGGCCGCCAGCGCGTCTTGGCAAAGACCGTGATCTTGGCGCTCGGCGGGGCGTCTTGGCCGCGTGTGGGTTCGCAAGGCGAATGGGCGGCAGTTCTAGAGCGCTTGGGCTGTCGTCTATTGCCCTTTGCGCCCTCCAATTGCGGCCTGAAGCGCGGATGGAGCCCCTATTTCGCTGATCGCTTTGCCGGAGCCTACTGGAAAGGTGTGCAGCTTCGGCTGCTGGATGACCAGGGCACGCCGCTTGCAGGCCCCTCTAGCGGCGATGTGACCTTGACCGCCCAGGGTCTGGAGAGCGGGGCGGTCTATCCCATCTCAGCTCTAGCCTTTGACGGCGCGATCTTGGAGATTGATTTCCGCCCGCAGGCCAGCCGCCAACACCTGGCCAGCGACATCGCCAGGCTGCGTCCGCGCGCCTCGCTGACCAAGAAGGCGCAAGCGCTGAAGCTGCCTGCCAGCTTTGTCCCCCTGTTGAAGGAGGCACCGCAAGTCAGCCCCGAGCTGACCGACTGGGTCAAGGCCTTCCGCCTGCCGCTTGCGGGGCAGATGGATTTGGCGCGCGCCATCTCAAGCCAGGGCGGGTTGGCGCTGAACGAGCTGGACGAGGCATTTCAACTGACCCGCGCGCCCGGCCTTTATGCTGTGGGCGAAATGCTGGCTTGGGACGCGCCCACCGGCGGCTACCTGCTGCAAGCCTGCTTTAGTCAGGGCTTTGTTGCGGGCCAAGCGGTGGCTCAAGCGCTTGATCTCGGCGAAGCCGCAGGCCCTTGACTCAGCCCTTGCGAAATTTTTCGGTTGCTGCCAGCCATTCGGGCGAGGCACCGGCGACCGCTTGGGCGGCGGTCTCTTGTTCCAATTGAGCGGCCAAGGCGGCCTCATCGGCGGCGGTCAGCAGGGCCTTGGTCAAGCGCAAAGAGGTCTCAGACTTAGCGACTAGGGTTTCTGCCAGACCCAGCGCCTCGGCCAGCAAGGCTTCAGCAGGATGCGCAGAGACAGCAAGCCCCCAATCCACCGCATTTTGCGCGGTGATGCGCTCGGCAGTCATCATGAGATGCGCAGCGCGATGACGGCCCAAAGCTTGGCTCAAGAACCAGGAGTTGCCCGCTGCTGGTACCAAGCCGATGTTGGCAAAGGGCTGAAACAGCGAGGCTTTTTCGGCCATGATCACCATATCGGCCGCCAGGACCAAGCCAACGCCCGCCCCCGCCGCGACGCCGTTGACCGCCGCGATGATGGGCTTGGGGCAAGCGCGCATGGCGGTCACCAGCGGGTTGAAATGGTCGTGCAGCACGGCTGCCAGGTCGGGCACCCCGGCGGCGCCGTCGTCCAGGCTAAGGTCAAAGCCTGAAGAAAAGGCCTTGCCCGCCCCGGTCAGGATGATGACCCGCAGGCTGTCGTCGGCTGCCAGCCCCGCCAAGGCGGTCGCCAAGATGTCGGCCGCCTGACCCGACAGCGCATTCAGCTTGTCGGGGCGGTTGATGGTCAGGGTCGCGATAGCGCCCGGCGCATTGGGAGCATCGTGGCGATTGATCAAAACGGCGGACATAGCGGGCTCTCTGGCAGGAAGAACGATCAAGGCAGCCCGGCAATCCGGGTCGGGCCGCTGGGCAGCCCTCGGGAGACTGAAACCCAGCCTAGCGGTTCGGCAAGCGGCCTTCCAAGATGTCCATCACCTTAGCGCCCGCTTCCATCAAGTTGGTGCCGGGGCCAAAGATGGCTGCAACACCCGCCTCGCGCAAGAAGGCATAGTCCTGCTCGGGGATGACGCCGCCGCAAATGACGGGAATATCGCCCTTGCCCAATTCCTTCAGCGCGCCGATCAGCTCGGGCAGCAGGGTCTTGTGGCCCGCCGCCAGCGAAGAGACGCCCACAACGTCGGCGCCTGCCTCGACCGCCTGCTGGGCGGCTTCACGCGGGGTCTGGAACAGCTCCGAGGTTTCGACATCATAGCCGAAATCCAAGAAGGCCGAGGCCACCACCCGCGCGCCGCGGTCGTGCCCGTCCTGGCCCAGCTTGGCCATATAGACCATGGGTTTCTTGGAAGATTTCGCCAAGCGTTCGGCCAGGTTGGCAAAGCGCGGCTCGCCGCTCAGAGCCTCACCGTAGACGCCGCGCACAATGGCGGGCGAGCCCTGGTGCTCGTCGAAGACCTTGCGCAGCGTGTCCGAGACTTCGCCGACGCTGGCACGCGCCTGCATGGCCTCAACGCTGGCAGCCAAGAGGTTGCCATCGCTGCGGGCGGCGGCCTCCAGCTTGGCCAGCGCAGTGTCAACGGCGGCTTGATTGCGGTTCGCGCGCAGAGCCTCCAAGCGGGCCACTTGCGACTGGCGCACCGCGCGGTTGTCGATATCCAGCACCTCGACGGGGTCGCTTTCTTGGCGCTCATAGCGGTTGACGCCGACGATCACGGTCTCGCCGCTGTCGATCTTGGCTTGACGGGTGATGGCCGCGCGCTCGATCTGGCTCTTCGGCCAGCCAGCTTCGTTGGCTTTGGTCATGCCGCCCATGGCCTCGACCTCTTCCATCAGCGCCCAGGCCGCTTCGGCCATATCGTGGGTCAGGCGCTCGACGTAGTAAGAGCCCGCCAACGGGTCCACCACATCGGTCACCTGGGTCTCGTGCGCCAAAATCAGCTGGGTGTTGCGCGCGATACGGCTTGAGAACTCGGTCGGCAAAGCGATGGCCTCATCGAACGAATTGGTGTGCAGCGACTGGGTGCCGCCCAGCACCGCCGACATGGCCTCGAAGGCCGTGCGCACGATGTTGTTGTAGGGGTCTTGTTCTTGCAGCGAAACGCCCGAGGTCTGGCAGTGGGTGCGCAGCATGAGCGACTTGCTGCTCTTAGGTTGGAATTCGGACATGATGCGCGACCAGAGCAAGCGCGCGGCGCGCAGCTTGGCGGCCTCGGCAAAGAAATTCATGCCGATGCAGAAGAAGAAGGACAGACGCGGGGCGAACTTATCGACGTCCAGGCCCCGCGCGATGGCCGCACGCACGTATTCGCGGCCGTCGGCCAGCGTGAAGGCCAACTCCTGCTCCAGCGTCGCGCCCGCTTCTTGCATGTGGTAGCCCGAAATCGAGATCGAGTTGAATTTTGGCATATTATCAGCGGTGTAGCCGATAATGTCCGAGACGATGCGCATCGAGGGTTCGGGCGGATAGATGTAGGTGTTGCGCACCATGAACTCTTTGAGGATGTCGTTCTGGATGGTGCCGGCGAGCTGCTCCAGGCTCGCGCCCTGCTCCAAGCCTGTGACGATATAAGAGGCCAAAATCGGCAACACGGCACCGTTCATGGTCATGGAGACCGACACATCCTTGAGCGCGATCCCGTCGAACAAGCGCTTCATGTCTTCCACGCTGTCGATGGCCACGCCCGCCTTGCCGACATCACCCTCAACGCGCGGGTGGTCGCTGTCATAGCCGCGGTGGGTCGCCAAATCGAAGGCCACCGACAGGCCCTTTTGGCCGCCCTTCAGAGCTTGCTTATAGAAAGCGTTGGACGCCTCTGCGGTGGAAAAACCGGCGTACTGGCGAATGGTCCAATGCCGCTGGGTGTACATGGTGGCATAGGGGCCACGCACAAAGGGCGCTTCGCCCGGAGTGCCGCCCAGGTGGGGCAAGCCTTGGATATCGTCAGCGGTATAAAGGGTCATAGTCGGCTCCCAGAGGCGCGACCGGCAGGCAGGCCCTGCAATCTTGCGCCTTGTTGTTATCTCGCCCGGCAGCATATCAAGGCGATCCGCCAAAGCCTAGCGCAAGACTGTCGCCGAGGCCTGGGCCTGTGAAGCCAGTAAAAGCCTGAAACCAGAGCTTTGCCGCGGCGTTTTGACGGGCCGCGCCCGATATCGCCGCGCGGCAGACTTCGGATAGAAGCGTCGCAAAACTCGTGCCAAGCTGCGGTCATTGCCCAAAGCCAGGGACAAGCCCAGCCAGGAGGTCAGTATGACAAGCGCGACAGACGAACTCAAACCGCAGCAGCGGCAGGCCCGCGCTGGGACAACCGGCGCCATATCGACCACTATGACGCCCTTGGTCATGGCGGCTCTTGCAACCTTGTCGCTGATCTGGGGGGCGTCTTTCTTTCTGGGTGCCGTTGCGTTGCAGAGCATCTGGCCCTTCATTTTGGTCTGGTTGCGGGTCAGCCTAGCCGCCGCCACGCTTTGGACCCTGGCGCTGGTCTTCCGGCTACCGCTGCCTCCTGGCTGGCGCGCCTGGCGGGCGCTGATCTTCATGGGTCTGATCAACAACGTCGTGCCCTTTGGCCTGATCTTTTGGGGTCAACTGAAGGTCGCCTCCAGCCTGGCGTCGATTTTCAACGCCACGACGCCGCTGTTCACGGTGCTGGTGGCAGGGCTGCTGCTGCCCGACGAGCGCTTCTCGCGCCTCAAGCTGGTTGGCCTGTTGCTGGGCTTGGCGGGCGTCGTGGCTCTGGTCGGCCCGCAGGCGCTGCGCGGGCTAGGCCACGACCTGGTATCGCAGCTCGCCATCTTGGGTGCGGCGTGTTCCTATGCCTTTGCAGTGGTGTTCGCGCGGCGCTTTGCGGCCATGGGCATTCGCCCCTTCACGCTGGCGCTGGGCCAGCTCAGCGGCTCTTGCCTGATTATGACCTTACTGGTGGCACTGGTCGAACCGCCCTGGCTACTGGACTGGCCCAGCTTGCTCGCCAACCATCAGCTTTGGCTGGCGATCACCGTGCTGGCGGTTGTTGCCACGGCCTTTGCCTACTTGCTGTACTTCTACGTGCTGGGCAAAGCTGGCGCGACCAATGCCTCGCTGGTCACCTTCTTGGTGCCAGGCTGGGCGATTGTCTTGGGCCTGGTCGTCCTGGGCGAGCGCCTGACCGCTTGGCACATGCTGGGCTTCGCG
>CAZHYF010000063.1:0-12402 GCA_964536635.1 uncultured Rhodospirillaceae bacterium
GTTTCGCTCCCTGTAGTCGCGCATATTGAGTATGCCAAAGGTACGATCATCAATCCGATAAAAAACTGGTTTTCGCCGTGGCTTGGGTGGGAAGATTTTTGGTTTAAAGGGCGTGCCATCTACCATTGGAATTGCCTCATCGATCACATCACCAGAACATTCTGTTTGTTTCTGTTTTGTTCTTATCAACCATGCTGCAATCTGTCAAGTGCAATTATTCCACTTGCGCTTCATGGTATAAAAGCTAGTCGCTTGCGTAGGGGGCCAGCAGGCTGAGCGGCATGGCTTCAGGCTCACGCGCATCGAAGGTGCCGGCTTGGCCCGCATCCTTGATCGAGCGCCGCACCGCCCGGGTCTCGGTAAAGACCTGCTGCAGGCTCTCGCCCTCGCCATAACGGATCGAGCGTTGCAGCGCGGTCAAGTCCTCGCTGAAGCGCTGCAGCATCTCCAGCACGGCGTCCTTATTGTTCAGGAAGATATCGCGCCACATCACCGGATCCGAGGCCGCAATGCGCGTGAAATCGCGAAAACCTGAGGCCGAGAACTTGATCACCTCTTCCTGGGTCTGCGCCTCCAGTCCGGTCGCCGTATGAACGATGCAGTAGGCGATCAGGTGCGGCAGGTGGCTGGTGATGGCCAGCACCTTGTCGTGGTGCTCGGCGTCCATGACTTCGACGTGCGAGCCCATGGCCTCCCAGAGCTGGCGCACCTTGTCCAGCGCCACAATCGAGGTGTCGGCCTCGGGCGTTAGCACGCACCAGCGGTTGCGGTAGAGACCGGTCAGCGCAGCGCTGGGGCCTGAGTTCTCAGTACCCGCCAGCGGGTGGCCGCCAATGATGGGGTTTTCGGGCTTCAGGTGCGCGCGCAGATCGTGCAGGACTTGGCGCTTGACCGACCCCACGTCGGTCACGACAGCGCCGGGCTTCAGGTGAGCGGCAAGATCGTGCGCCACCTGCCCCATGGCCCCAACCGGCACGCAGAGCACCACAAGATCAGCGTCTTGCACCGCCTCTTGCAGGCTGCTGGCCACTTGGTCAACCAGCCCCAACTGCTGGATTTCCTCGCGCGTTTCGGCCCGGCGGGCATAGCCCACCAGATGACGCGCCAGGCCGCCAGCGCGAATGTCGCGCGCCATAGAGCCACCGATCAGGCCAACGCCAATAAAGGCGATGGTATCGAACAACATTTTCGAGCCGTCTTGCATCTTGCTGCCCCTGCCCTAGCCCGCCAAACCCAGCGCCACCAGCGCCAGGTGGCCGATGACCTGACCAGCCTCTGCATCCCGGTCACCTCTGACGCGATAGCCTGCTTGCTGCTCCAGGGTCTGGCCGTCGCGACTGGCCAGGGTCCAGACCCGCAGGCCGGGCTCGGCGCCGTTGTCTACCGGATCACAGGCGTGGCGGGTCACCACCACCGCTTTGGGCGACGCGCCTTCCGCCAAGAGGGTCGGCACAGTCGCCGAGATGTAGAGCCCGCGCCGGGGCAGGTCGCGCCACCAGTCTTGACCGTCGCCAAACGGCAGCACTGCCATGTCAAGGCTTGGCTCGCCGCTGTCACTTGGTGAAAGTGCTTCCAGTGCTGCGGTTGCCTGGTCGAAGCCGTGGAAACTGCCCATGGCACCGAAATGCAGCAGCGCCGGAGCCTGGGTTTCGATCCCAACATAGCCAATGCGAAAGACCTGCTGGACTTGGCACGAGGCCGAGAAGATCTGCCGCCATATGCGATAGACCAGATCGGTCGGCAGACCCGGTCGCGCGACAACCATGCGCGCTAGGATGCTGGCCTCGCGTCCGGGGCGGAAAACGATATCATTGCCGTCAGGATTGGCGCGCCGCTTGGCCTGCCCCATGGCGACCGAGCAGTGCATGCGCCGCTCCAACAACTCCAGCAAAGCGGCGTCGATCTGGTCAATCGAGGCGCGCACCTGGTCAACACTCCCCAGGCCCGCTCGCCAGTCATCCTCCGAGAAGTTGGGGTCAAGCATGGGGCGCTCTCTTTTCTGCAAAAAATCCAAGGTCGAACACGGGGCAGCCGCCACGAGTGGGCTGCAACGGCGAGCGACCTTAGTGGCATTGGGGCTGGCCTGTAAAGCTGCAAACCACAAACCCGCTGCGGCCAAAGCCGTAGCGCCTGAGCGCGCGCCCTAGTCCTGAGGGGCCGGACCGGTTGATTGCCCCAGAATGAGTTCGGCCTCCAACAACAGACTGCTGGGCGCGCCATGGGGGTTTGCGATGCGCTCGATCAGCATTTCGGCGACCTTCTCCCCGGCATAGCGCACCGACGAGCGGGTGGCGGTGAAGATCGGCACGTCCTTGCCATTGGTGAGATAAGAAAGCTCGTCATCGTGGGTGATCACCGAGACATCGCGCCCCAAACGCAAGCCCGCCTCCTCGATGGCGCGCCGCACACCAAGGGCCGAGATCATCGAGGCCACCAAAATAGCGGTCGGCGGGGTCTTGCTGGCCAACATGGCCTTGGTCATCTCGTGACCATGGACTTCGGTCATCTCTGAGCTGCCCATCAGGTTCGGATCGGCTTCAATGCCCGCGCTCTGCAGCGCCTTCAGGTAGCCCGTGCGGCGGCGGTCGGCAAAGTCCATGCCCTCCAGGCCGTTGATCAGCGCGATCCGGCGGTGGCCCAGATCGAGCAAGAATTCCGTGGCGCGTTGGAAGGCCCGCTTGTTGTTCACATCAACCCAAGAATACGGTTGACTGACTAGGCTGGCGCGCCCGTGCACCACAAAGGGCACATCAAGTTGGCTGAGCAAAGCGATGCGCGGTTCGTCGATCTTCGGACCTTGCAACACGACGCCATCGACCGCGCCTCGGGTGTAGAGTGAGCGATAGGCCTGCTCGACGTCCTGGTCGTCCACCTGGGAGATCATCAAGTCGTAGCCGTGACGGGCATAGATCTGCGCTGCGCCAGCCAGAAAATCACCAAAGATGGGATTGACCAGTTCGTGCTGGGTCGAGCGCGGGATCACATGTCCTATCACCATCGCGCGACCGGTGGCCAAGCTCTTGGCGCGGCTGTTGGGGCGATAGTTGTGCTCGCGCGCCGCGGCCTCCACCCGCCGCCGGGTGGCCTCGCTGACCTCGGGGTAGCCGTTGATTGCCCTGCTCACCGTGGTTTGGGACAGGCCCAAAACCTGTGCGAGTTCCTTGAGATTCATGATTTTTTCAAAGCGCTTTCAAAAGATCGTGCTCCGGCTGATTAGTCGCAAAGCCCTGTAGGTTTATTTAACATCATGCGCGATTGACAACAAAAAATTTTCGAAAATCTACTTGTGCGCGAGGAAAACCCGTTGACAAATCGCGCGAGAGAGCAGAAAGAGAGGGCATCCAAAGCGCTTTGAGCGCATCTTTGAGATAAAGCATCACTTCAGATCCTATTGGGAGGATATCGCGATGAAACGCATGCTGCTGGCCGGTGTTGCGGCCTTTGCCTATGTGGCGGGCGCTGCGCAGGCAGAAACCGTAACCGTTTTTGGCCCCTGGCTGGGCCCAGACCAAGAGAACGTCGAAGCCGTTTTGCAGGGCTTCGCCAAGGCAACCGGCCACGACTACGCTTACGTTGGCTCTGACAGCTTTGAACAGCAAATCCGCATCAACGCCGAAGGTGGCTCTGCCCCCAACGTCGCCGCCTTCCCCCAGCCTGGCTTGGCTGGCGATATGGCCAAAGATGGCTTCTTGACCCCCTTGGCCGCTGGCACCGCTGATTGGGTGCGCGAGAACTACGCCGCAGGCCAGTCTTGGGTCGATCTGGGCACTTATGCTGGCCCCGACGGCAAAGAAGACCTCTACGGCTTCTTCTATAAGGTCGATGTGAAGTCGCTGGTTTGGTACAGCCCCGAGAACTTCGAAGACGCAGGCTACGAAGTGCCCGCCACCATGGAAGAGCTGAAGGCCCTGAGCGACCAAATCGTGGCCGACGGTGGCACGCCTTGGTGTATCGGTCTGGGTTCTGGCGGCGCGACCGGCTGGCCCGCAACCGACTGGGTTGAAGACCTGATGCTGCGCACGCAGTCTCCGGCAGACTACGATGCTTGGGTCAAGAACGAGCTGAAATTCAACGATGCCAAAATCGTTGCTGCGATCGACGAGTTCGGCGCCTTTGCCCGCAATGACAAATACGTTGCAGGCGGAGCAGGTGCGGTTGCCTCAACCGACTTCCGTGACAGCCCCAAGGGCCTCTTCTCCTCTCCTCCGCAGTGCTACATGCACCGCCAGGCCTCTTTCATCCCGGCTTTCTTCCCCGAAGGCACCGCAGTGGGTGAAGATGCGGACTTCTTCTATTTCCCCGCCTACGCTAGCAAAGACCTGGGCTCTCCAGTTCTGGGTGCAGGCACCGTTTGGGGCATCACCAAGGACAGCCAGGGCGCACAGGACCTGATCAAGTACCTTCAGTCAGCTGAAGCGCACGAGATTTGGATGGCGCGCAAGGGCTTCTTGACCCCGCACAAGGGCGTAGACACCGGCGTCTTCTCTGACCCGACGTTGAAGAAGATGAACGACATCCTGCTGAGCGCGACTACCTTCCGCTTCGACGGCTCTGACCTGATGCCCGGCGGCGTTGGTGCGGGCTCCTTCTGGACCGGCATGGTTGACTACGCTGGCGGCAAGTCGGCTCAGGACGTCGCTGACGAGATCCAGGCCTCTTGGGATGCCTTGAAGTAAGGCCTCATGATACCGCAGGGGGCGATCTGTGCACATCCGCCAGATCGCCCTTTGTGCTTCTAGAGCGCGTTGCAGCAGCTTGCATGCAGCATTCAGGCTCTCGTCTATGGATGTGGCTAATAAAAGCCGCCTTCGCTTGTGCAACCACGCGCCCGGGATCGACGCTCAGCCAAGCGCATTCGCCCATCCTGTCGTTGGCTCTCAGTCTTTCGATTTGGCCACTTGGGGCTTTTGTCTCGCCACCAGAACCTTGTCTCGCCACCAGAACAATGGCCTACTAGCCAGGCACACGCCCTCGCCCGTATGCCTATCCCGTCAATCGAGCGCCCGCAGCGGCCGCCCGCCCACCTCAAGCTCCGTGGGTTTAGGCTCCGTGGGTTTAGATTGACCGGATAGACATATGTCCCGTGTCGCCGCAACAGCCGCAGTCCCTCCTTGGCACCGCGGCCCCGGCAATGCGACACCAAAAGCCGCCGTGGAGGACTTGCCATGCATCCAGCCATTTTAGGACTTGTGACCATTGCACTCGGCGTGGCGGGCTGCGTCGGCTACTTCTATTTCTCCAACGTCATCTTGGACACGCTGATTTTTCCGGCACGCGGGCAAAACGCTGGCCGAAACATCAACCGGGCCAACATGGTGCGCCCTTGGTTATTCTTGCTGCCCGCGATTGCGGCCTTGGGGCTGTATCTGGCCTATCCGGTGGTGGCGACCTTGCATCTATCGCTAACCGAGCGCATTCCAGGCGGCGGCTTCAAGTGGGTTGGTCTGGCCAACTATCAGCAGATGCTGAACGAGCCCAAATTCTGGGAAGCTATACGCAACAACATGCTCTGGCTGATTGTGGTGCCAGCGGCCTCCACCGCTTTCGGCCTGCTGGTGGCTCAGCTCACCGATCGCATTCGTTGGGGCAATATCGCCAAATCTCTGGTCTTCATGCCCATGGCCATCTCCTTCGTTGGCGCGTCGGTCATCTGGAAGCTGGTCTACGACACGCGCCCGGCTGACCAGGATCAGATCGGCATTTTGAACGCGCTCTACATCTTTTTTGGCGGCGCTGAGCCGCAAACCTGGCTCACCATTCCCATCTGGAACAACTTCTTCTTGATGGCAGTTTTGGTCTGGATCCAGACCGGATTTGCTATGGTGATCTTGTCCGCAGCCTTGCGCGGCATCCCCGAGGAGACCGTTGAGGCGGCCATCGTTGACGGTGCCGGACCCATGGCAATTTTCTTTAAAATCAAAGTCCCACAGATCCGCAGCACCATTCTGGTGGTTTGGACCACCATTACGATTACCGTGCTGAAGGTCTTCGACATCGTGTTCGCTATGACCAACGGCCAGTGGGAAACCCAAGTCCTGGCCAACTACATGTTCGACAAGCTTTTCCGCGCCAATGACTGGGGTTTGGCCTCGGCGGCGGCCATGGTGATCTTGCTGTTGGTGACGCCGATTTTGATCTGGAACGTGCGCAACGCACGCAACGAAATGCGCTAAGGGAGGCTGACATGAGCAATATTGCAGGCAGCAAATCATCGCTGGCTTTGGCGGTCAATATCTCCGTCTTGGCACTGGTTATCTTGTGGCTCATCCCGACTGTGGGACTGTTTGTTTCCTCCTTCCGCACCGCCGATCAGATCTCGACCAACGGCTGGTGGCAGGCGCTGTTCCCCTCCGAGCAAAACCTGACCCTGCGCTCAGCGGCGCCAGAAACGCAGGTCCAAGAGGGCGCGCTCTATGTCATCGAAGGCCAACTGTTCGAAGATGGACGCGATTCCCAAATATCGGTTTGGGGCACGTCCTCGCGCGATATAGCGGCCTACAAGCCGGGAGAAACCGCCAAGCTGAGCAAGGGCGGCACCATCACAGTTGAGGCCGACGGCCGCTATCGCATGGAAAGCAGTGAGCCCTTTAGCGGCACACGCGGCAGCCGGGTCTTTGTTACCGCCGTGCAGCCGCCCAAGTTCACCTTGGACAACTACAACAAAGTCCTGTTCGATGAAAACAACTTGGAAGGCATGGCCAAAGCCTTCTTCAACACCTTCACCGTGACCATTCCCGCCACAGTTATTCCTATCGTTATCGCGGCCTTTGCGGCCTACGCCCTGGCCTGGATGGAGTTTCCGGGCCGCGCGCTGTTGATTGCTGCGGTGGTGGGTTTGTTGGTGGTGCCTCTGCAACTGGCCTTGATCCCTTTGCTGCGCTTTCACAATGAAATCGGCATCGGCAAGGGCTACATCGGCGTCTGGTTGGCCCACACAGGATTTGGCATGCCCTTGGCGATCTACCTCTTGCGCAACTACATGGCCGGTCTGCCCCGTGATATCATCGAAAATGCGCGCGTAGACGGCGCGACCGACTTTCAGATTTTCGTCAAGCTCATCCTGCCGCTCAGCTTTCCGGCGCTCGCCTCCTTTGCCATCTTCCAGTTCTTGTGGACCTGGAACGATCTGTTGGTGGCGCAAGTCTTCTTGCTCGACGCGTCGGGAAAGACCACGGTCATGACCCAGCAGATCATCGAGCTATTGGGCACACGCGGCGGCAATTGGGAGATCCTGGCCACCTCGGCTTTCGTGTCGATCGCGTTACCGCTGGCAGTCTTCTTCGCCATGCAAAAGTATTTGGTGCGCGGCCTCTTGGCTGGTTCGGTCAAATAGGAGCTGGCGCCGTGGCATCCTCCCCCCTCAACGATCCGCAAGCACGCGGGCCAGCCGCCAGTCCCTGGTGGCGCGGCGGGCTGATCTACCAGATCTATCCGCGCAGCTATCAAGACAGCAACGGCGACGGCATCGGCGATCTGGCCGGCATCACCCAGCGCCTGGACTATGTGGCCAGCTTGGGCGTCGATGCTGTGTGGATCTCGCCTTTCTTTACCTCGCCGATGAAGGATTTTGGCTACGATGTCAGCGACTATCGCGGCATTGACCCTTTGTTCGGCAGCATGGCCGATTTCGACGCGCTGCTGGAGCGTGCGCACGCCCTCGGGCTCAAGGTCATGATCGACCTGGTGCTGTCCCACACCTCCGACCAGCACCCCTGGTTTGCTGAAAGCCGCCGCAGCCGCGACACGGCCAAAGCAGATTGGTACGTCTGGGCCGACCCCAAGCCCGACGGCAGTCCGCCCAACAACTGGTTGTCGATCTTCGGCGGCTCGGCCTGGCAGTGGGACAGTCGGCGCTTGCAGTACTATCTGCATAACTTTCTCGCCTCCCAACCGGACCTGAACTTCCACTGCCCCGCGGTGCAAGATACGCTGCTCGACGTGGCGCGCTTTTGGCTGGACAAGGGCGTCGATGGCTTCCGCCTGGACACCATCAATTTTTATTTCCACGACAAGCAGTTGCGCGACAACCCCGCCCTGCCACCGCAGGCGCGGAACGCCTCCATTGCGCCGATGGTCAATCCCTACAACCACCAAGACCATCTTTATTCCAAGAGCCAGCCGGAAAACCTGGCTTTCCTGGAGCGGTTACGCGCCTTGACCGACCTGTATGACGACCGCGCCTGTCTGGGTCAAGTCGGTGATGCCCAGCGCGGGCTCGAGATTAAGGGCGACTACACCCAAGGCTCGAAGCGCATGCACATGTGCTATGTGTTTGAGTTTCTTGAAAACCGCCCACTGACCGCCGACTACCTTGTGGCCGTGTTTAGCCGCTTGACCGAGGCCGCGGGCGACGCCTGGCCCTGTTGGGCCTTCTCCAACCACGATGTGCCGCGCTTCATCTCGCGCTGGGGCTTATCGGCAGAGGCCGCGCGTTGCTTGCCGGTCCTGTTGATGTGCCTACGCGGCACGGCTTGCCTCTATCAAGGCGAGGAGCTGGGTTTGCCAGAGGCAGAGGTACCCTTTGAGCGCCTGCAAGACCCCTATGGTATCGAGTTCTGGCCTGAATTCAAAGGCCGCGACGGCTGCAGAACGCCCATGCCTTGGCAGGCTGACGCCTCAGAGGCTGGCTTCAGCAACCTGCAAGACGGCGCCGACACCTGGCTGCCGATTGAAGACAAGCACCGCGCCTTGGCGGTGGATCAGCAGGAGGCCGAGCCTACGGCTTTGCTGAACCATTATCGCCGTTTGACTGGCCTGCGCCGGGCTCACCCGGCTCTTGCGCAGGGCACCCAAGAGGCCATGCGCGCCGATGGGCCTGTCTTGACCTTCGAGCGCCGCCTGGGCCAGCAGCGCCTGTTCTGTGCCTTCAACCTGTCCGCCGATCCCGCTGCAGTCGATCTTCCCAGCGGCGCCTGGCGCGCAACAGCCCAAGACCTTGGCGGACACACGATCCCTGAGACACCTCGCCTGACCCTAGCGGGCTGGAACTTTTTCATCGCGACCAGCGAAGACTGACCCTGGAGACTTCTTATGGCAGACCTGAAACTCACCCATGTTTCCAAGTCCTACGGCAACGCCGTCCAGGTGCTAAAGGACATCAACCTGGATATCAAAAAGGGCGAGCTGATTGTCTTCGTCGGCCCATCGGGCTGCGGAAAATCCACCTTGCTGCGCATGATCGCGGGCTTGGAGAAGATCAGCGGCGGCGACCTGAGCATCGACGGTCAGCGGGTCAACGACGTCCCGCCCGCCCAGCGCGGCATCGCCATGGTCTTTCAGTCCTACGCGCTCTATCCGCACATGACGGTGCGCGAGAACATGGCCTTTGCGCTGAAGATCGCGCGCAAGTCGGCCAGCGAGATCAACGCAGCGGTCGAGAAGGCCGCCCGCATTTTGCAGTTGGAGCCCTATTTGGACCGCCTGCCCAAGGCCCTGTCGGGCGGCCAGCGCCAGCGGGTGGCGATCGGTCGCTCGATCGTCCGCGATCCCAAGGTCTTTTTGTTCGATGAGCCCCTGTCCAACTTGGACGCTGCTCTGCGCGTGGCAACGCGGATCGAGATTGCCAAGCTGAAGGAGTCCATGCCCGACCGAACCATGATCTATGTCACCCACGATCAGGTCGAGGCCATGACGCTGGCGAGCCGCATCGTTGTGCTGGCCAACAAGGGCATTGCGCAGGTCGGCACGCCCTTGGAGCTATACGAGACCCCGCAGAACGAGTTCGTGGCGCAGTTTATCGGCTCGCCTGCCATGAACCTGTTGCCCGGCAAGATCACCCAGACCGGCCAGACCACCGTCGTGGCACTGGAGGGCGGCGGCACTGCCGACGTCGCCATACCCACCCAAAGCAGTGACCTGAACAAGCAGGTGAACGTCGGCGTGCGGCCTGAAGACCTGAAGCCTGCTGCGCAAGAGACCGCGCTCTACCGCGGCCGGGTGGATATCACCGAGGCCTTGGGCGAGGTGACCTTGCTCTATTTCGAAGCCCCTGCAGGCAAGGAGGCGGTGATCGCCAAATTCGCTGGCATCCATACCGAGCTGCGCGGCAAAGAAATCGGCCTGACCGCCGCATCCGAAAAGCTGCACCTGTTTCACAAGGGACTGTCGATGCGCCCTGCATAGCGCCAAGCCCCAGCTCTGGGGCGCAAGTGCGCCGGTACGGTGCTTCCAATTGCTTGGGCCTTGCTCTAATAACCATTTGATATCACTTGCCCGCTGAGGGCGAGCGTTCGAAACACACGCACCAAGGGGCAGCGAGTTTGATTGGCTACATAACCGTCGGAGCCGACGACATGGACCGCGCTGAGCGGTTCTATTCTGCTGTTCTATCGCCGCTTGGCTATGATTTGGAAAAGGAGCAAAACGGCGACCTGAGCTATGTGCTGCCCCGTGCGCATCACGCGGCCCCCGCCCTGCCCGACTACTACATCAAGGCCCCCTTCGACGGTCGCCCCGCAACGCCCGGCAACGGGACGATGGTCGCCTTTGATGCGGGCAATCAACGGCAGGTGCGCGATTTGCACGCCGTCGGGCTGGCAGCGGGGGGATCGGACGAGGGCCAGCCGGGCTTTCGTGATGCCTATGGCCCTCGCTTCTATGTCGCCTATCTGCGCGACCCGCAGGGCAACAAGATCGCGCTGTTCTCAAGCAACCCAGATGAGCCTGGCCGCGATGGCTGACGCAGCCTAGAGCGTCGGGCGTTGGTCTTGCCTTCAAGAGCTAGGGTTTCGCGCTAGCCGCGCTGTGCCACCAAGGAATCGAGCCAATCTGGATCCATCTCGGGCACCGATGACAGCAGCAACTGCGTATAGTCAGGGTGCGGCGGCGACAAAATCTCGGACTTCACGCCCTGCTCTACGACTTCACCTTGAAACATGATGACGATCTCGTCCGAGATGGCTTTGACCGTCGCAATGTCGTGGGTGATGAAGATATAGGAAATTCCGAACTCCTTTTGCAGGTTGAGCAGCAGGTTCAAAATGCCTTCCTGAACGATCTGGTCCAGCGCCGAGGTCACCTCATCACAGATGATAAGGTCGGGCTCGGCCGCCAGAGCGCGCGCGATACAGATACGCTGCTTTTGTCCGCCAGACAGCTCCGAGGGCAAGCGATCGGCAAAGCTGTCATCCAGCTCGATCATGTGCAGTAACTCAGAGACGCGCACATCTTTCTTGCGCCCGCTCATGCCGTGATAGAACTCCAGCGGCCGACCAATGATTTCGGCCACGGTCTGGCGCGGGTTCATGGCGGTGTCGGCCATCTGGTAGATCATCTGGATTTCGCGCAACTGCTCTATGCTGCGATCCTTGAGCGCTGCAGGAAGGGGCTGGCCGTTGAAGCGAACGGTGCCGGAACTCGGCGGCAGCAAACCGGTGATAACCCGCGCTGTCGTGGACTTGCCCGAGCCGGACTCGCCGACCACCGCGACGGTGCGCCCGCGCGGCACCTTTATGTTCACATTTTTCAACACCTTGAGCGCACGGCTGTAGCCCGCATCGACGCCTTCCAAGGTGAGAATATAGTCCTCGCTGGTCGTCTCTTCCTTTTGGATCGAGCGCACGGACCAGAGCGACTTGGTATAGTCCTCCTGCGGGGCCTCCAGCATGCGCCGGGTCTCGGCCTCCTCGACTTCTTCGCCATAGCGCAGCACCTTGATGCGGTCGGCCATTTGCGCCACCACGGCCAGGTCATGGGTAATGTAGATGGCAGCCGTGCCGAACTGATCGACGATGTTGCGCATGGCCAACAGCACCTCGACCTGAGTGGTCACGTCGAGCGCTGTTGTCGGCTCATCGAAGATGATCAGGTCTGGGCGGGTGGCCATGGCCATGGCCGTCATAACGCGCTGAAGCTGGCCGCCCGAGACTTGGTGCGGATAGCGAAAGCCGATGTTCGCGGGATCCGGCAGTTGCAGTGCCCGGTAAAGCTCAACGGCGTCCTGCTTGGCCTCGCCAGCGGACTTGAGCCCTTTGATCAAACTGGCCTCGATGGTTTGGTCGATCAGCTTGTGCGCCGGGTTGAAGGAGGCCGCTGCCGACTGAGCCACATAAGCCATGCGTGAGCCCCAGAGCTTACGCTTGGCGGGCTCTTTCATCTGCCGCAGGTCTTGGCCATCGAACATGATCTGCCCGTCGGTGATCCGGCAGCCAGGCCGGGCAAAACCCATGGCCGCGAGGCCCAGCGTGGACTTGCCCGCTCCAGATTCGCCGATCAGACCCAGCACCTCGCCGCGGTGCAGTTGCAGATCGACGCCCTTGATGATGGGATGCCAGCGCTCGTCGCTGAAACCCTCGATCTTAACGCCGCGCATATCCAGCAGCAGGTCAGACTTAGTGCTCATCACGCAACCCCGAAGTTTGATGCAAGAACCAATCGACCACGAAGTTGACAGCCACGGTCAAC
>CAZHYF010000064.1:0-12275 GCA_964536635.1 uncultured Rhodospirillaceae bacterium
CGAAATCAGAGACTTGCCGCGCTGGCCAGAGTGGAACTTCACCTTGCCTTCGGTCAATGCGAAGAGGGTGTGGTCCTTGCCCATGCCAACGTTGACGCCGGGGTGAAACTTGGTGCCGCGCTGGCGCACGAGGATGTTGCCAGCCAGAACAGCTTCGCCGCCGTACTTCTTCACGCCAAGGCGCTTGGATTCTGAATCGCGGCCGTTCTTCGAGCTACCGCCAGCCTTTTTGGTTGCCATGTCTTTGTCCTTTCAAAGTCTGGCGCTCCTCCACATGGACAGACGATTGGCGTCTCCCCAAGGGCTGTGAGCTTCGCAGACAAAAGCGGGCACCTCGCCAGAAGTGCCCGGAAAATTTGGCCTGTTTAAAGACCAAGTCGCGGTGAATTTCAAGAGCAAATCAACGCTCGCTCCACCGCGACTCCGCAAAATCGCCAGTTAGCGTGTTTCCAGATCGGTGTAAGGGCGCTGATCGTGGCCAACGTAGAGCTGACGGGGGCGCGAGATCTTTTGCGACGGATCTTCGATCATCTCTTCCCACTGGCTGATCCAACCGATTGTCCGCGCGACAGCAAACAACACGGTGAACATAGAGGTGGGGAAGCCCATGGCCGACAGAATGATGCCGGAGTAGAAATCGACGTTCGGGTAGAGCTTGCGCTCAACGAAGTAGGGATCAGACAGAGCAATTTGCTCCAGCTCCATCGCCAGTTCCAGCTTGGGATCGTTGACGCCCAGCTCGGCCAGCACCTTGTGCGCCTCTTCGCGCATGATCCTAGCACGCGGGTCGAAATTCTTGTAGACGCGGTGCCCGAAGCCCATCAGGCGGAAGGGGTCGTTCTTGTCTTTGGCGCGGGCCACGAACTCGGGGATGTTGTCCTTGTGGCCGATCTGCTCCAGCATTTCCAGAACCGCCTCGTTCGCGCCGCCGTGTGCGGGGCCCCACAGCGATGCGATGCCCGCCGAGATACAAGCAAAGGGGTTGGCGCCCGACGAGCCCGCGATGCGCACGGTCGAGGTCGAAGCGTTTTGCTCGTGGTCGGCGTGCAGGATGAAGATGCGATCCATCGCGCGTTCCAGGATCGGATTGACCACGTAGTCCTCGGTCGGCACGCCAAAGACCATCTGCAAGAAGTTACCCGCGTAGGACAGGCTGTTCTTGGGATAAACGAAGGGCTGGCCGATAGAGTATTTATAGGTCCAAGCGGCAATGGTCGGCATCTTGGCGATCAGGCGCATGGCCGCGATCTGGCGTTGGCGCGGGTCGGTAATGTCGGTTGAGTCGTGATAGAAAGCCGACAGGGCGCCCACGACGCCAACCATGACGGCCATGGGGTGCGCGTCACGGCGGAAACCGCGGAAGAAGTAGGTGATCTGGTCGTGCAGCATGGTGTGGTTGGTGACCGTGCTGACGAACTCTTCTTTTTGCTGCTTGTTGGGCAGCTCGCCGTACCACAGCAGATAGCAGGTCTCCATGAAGTCAGACTTGGAGGCCAGATCCTCGATGGAGTAGCCGCGGTGCAACAAGATGCCCTGATCGCCGTCGATATAGGTGATGGCAGAGTCGGTGGAACCGGTCGAGGTGAAGCCCGGGTCATAGGTGAACATGCCGGTCTGCTTATACAGCGCGCGGACATCGATCACACTTGGTCCAACAGAGCCTTTCAGAACCGGAAGGGTGAACTCGCTGCCATCCTCGTTGTTGCGCAGGGTGAAGGATTGAGTGGTCGATGTATCCATGGTTTCTTCCTTTGTGTTCTTGGGCAGGGCCTGAGCGGTGTCGGCTGCTGGGTCTTTGCGACCGACGATGTTGCCGAGTATCTTGTGCAGGACACTCATAGTTCTGTTTCCCTTTATGTGAGCCTGCGCTGGGGAGAGGCGCAGCGGTTTGGCGTCCGGTTCGCCCTAGCGGTCTGTGTCAGAGAGCGCACCAAGGCGGCTGTCAATTCGTCGAAGGGTCTCTTGCTTGCCCAGCACCGCCATGACCTCGCTCACTCCTGGGGAGGTCATGGTTCCGGTTAGGGCCGCGCGCAGAGGCTGGAAGACCTTACCGATCTTTAAGTCTCTTTGCGCCGCAAATTGTTTCAAAGCAGACGTAACGGCCTCTTCTTGCCAGTCCGTTAGGTCTTGAGCAAACTCTTTTACCGCGACCAATAGCGCCAGGCCGTCCGCATCCAGCGCTTTGGCGGCCTTTTCGTCCAAAGGCAGGGGCAAGGGGCGGTAGTAGATGGCGGCTTGCTCGACCAGTCCGGGCAGGGTCTTGGCGCGCTCGACAAGGCTGGCAAGGCCCGCAGTGATCCAGGCTTTCTGCTCTGATGTTGCGGCGATGCCTTGCGCATCGAGGCACTGCCATAACAAGGCCAGCAGAGCCTCGGGCTCGGCGGTCTTCATGTAGTGGGCATTGACGTGCTTCAGCTTTTCTAAATCGAAGCGTGAGGGGCTTTTGCCGACAGCGTCCAGATCGAACCATTCGATGGCTTGATCGGTTGGGATGATCTCCTCGTCGCCGTGGCTCCAGCCCAGACGCAGCAGGTAATTGCGCATGGCCTCGGGCAGGAAGCCGGCGTCTTCGTACCACTCGACGCCCAACGCACCGTGGCGCTTGGAAAGCTTGGCACCATCTTGACCGTGGATCAGCGGGATGTGGGCCTGCACCGGGAAGTCCCAGCCCAGAGCATCGAAAATCACCTTCTGGCGGAAGGCGTTGTTCAGATGATCGTCGCCGCGAATGACGTGGGTCACGCCCATATCGTGGTCATCGACTACCACCGCCAGCATATAGGTCGGCGTGCCGTCGGCGCGCAGCATGACCAGATCGTCCAGATCGTCGGCGGGCTTGGTGACTGAGCCTTGCACCTGATCGTTGATGGTCATCTCGCCGCTCTGAGGCGCTTTGATCCGCACGACATAGGGTGCGCCGTCTGGGGCTTCGCTGGGGTCGCGATCGCGCCAGGGGCTCTGGAATTTGAAACCTTGCTTCTTGGCCTCCGCGTCGGCGCGCAGGGCGGCCAGTTCTTCTTGGCTGGTGAAGCATTTGTAGGCTTTGCCCTGTGCCAACAATTCCCGCGCTACGGCTTGATGGCGCTCTAGATTTTGCGACTGAAAGACGATTTCGCCGTCGTGCTCCAGGCCCATCCAGCGCATACCGTGGATGATGGCGTCAATGGCTTCTTGGGTCGAGCGGGCGCGGTCAGTATCTTCGATGCGCAGCAAGAAGCGGCCTTGGTGGTGGCGTGCGAGCAGCCAGTTGAACAGAGCCGTACGGGCTCCGCCGATGTGTAGAAAGCCGGTGGGCGAAGGTGCAAATCGCGTAACGATCGTCATTTATGTGAGGGTCACTTATCAAGTGCGGAGGTTTTGCTATAATTGCCGACTGCATAGCATAGCCCGTGCCGCGAACCAAGCGGCTGCGTGTTTGCTCCTTGTTCGAGGTAAAGAGTGTCAAAACGTCCCTCCCTGCACCAGCGTCTTTGGCGGGCTTGGCGCCCTCAGCCAGCCTGGCTGGTCGCTGTGGCCGAGAGCGCTGAGGCTGATCTGTTGCGACCGGGCAGCCCTTGGGGGGAGACTCCAACCGACGCGTTGCGCGATAAGTCCTGGTTGGACGCCTGGCGTCACCTGCTGCGCGCGCTGGTCGGGCGGCTTGCACACGATGTTGGTTTGGCTTTGGCCAACTGGCCCTTGTTGGCACTGACCGGATTGCCCGCCGGTATCCTGGTGTATTTCGCACTGCCCAGCGAGCCGCCAGTTTGGTTGGGGCCTCTAGCGGTGTTGGCCAGCCTTCTGGGCTTTGCCTGGGTTCAAAGATGGCGGCAAACCAAGCTTAGGGCGATCAGCACCGACCGGCAGGGCGGAGCGCTTTGGATCTCGTTGGCGGCGCTGGTTGTTGCTGGCTTGGTGATGGCCAGTTTGGGCCTGGCTGCCGCCAGCCTGCGCACGGTCTGGATGGCCACCCCCAGCCTGGAGCGGCTATCTTCGCCAAGACCGTGACCGGGCGGGTCTTGCGCAGCGAAGCCGAGGCCGACGCCTGGCGCATTTGGCTGGCCCCGCAAACAGTGGAGGGTTGGCGCGAGGAGAGCCCGTTGCCACGTATCTTGCGCTTACGCCTTGCTGCGGGCGAGGGCATTGCGCCTGCCATGCTGCAAGTGGGCGCTGAATTGCGCGGGCGGGTACAAGCCTTTCCGCCGGCTGCTCCGGTGCGTCCCGGAGGCCTCGACATCCAGCGACTGGCTTTCTTCCAAGGTATCGGCGGTTATGGGCGTTTCATGGACGTGCCTGAGCTGCTGCAAGCTGCCCCCAGCGCGGGCCCTTCGGCCTGGATCGAACTGGCGCGCGAGCGCCTGGCCAGCCACCTGCGCCAGCGCTTTTCGGGTGACCTGGGTCAGGCCATGGCTGCGCTGGTCGTGGGAACCAGCCAGGGCATTTCGGAGGCAACCAAGGAGGCGATCCGCAAATCGGGCTTAGCGCACCTATTCGCCATTTCGGGTCTGCATATGGGCATCGTCGCGGGCTTTGCCTTCTTTTGCTTCCGCTTTGCTTTGTTGGGCCTGGGTGGGCTGGGGCTCCACTTGCACGCCAAGAAGGTTGCGGCTTTGCTCAGCCTGCTGGTGGGCGCGGGCTATCTGGCGATCTCTGGCGCGGCCATTCCGGCTCAACGCGCTTTCCTTATGCTGTCGTTGGTCTTGGCGGCGGTCGCCTTTGACCGCCAGGCATTTTCGCCGCGCTTGGTCGGTTGGGCGGCCTTGGCGATCTTGTTGCTGCGCCCGGACAGCCTCTTGACCCCCAGCTTTCAGATGTCCTTTGCAGCCGTGGCGGCCTTGATCGCCTTCGCGCCGTTTTGGCAGCGCTGGCTCAACCAGAGCTTCTTTAGCGCCGAAGGACAAGAGCGGGCGAGTTGGCAGGTTTTTGCTGCAAAGGCAGCGGGCCTTATGGCCACCTCGGCCATCGCCACCTTTGCCACCGCGCCCTTTGTCTTGGCCACCTTCCACCGCCTGGCTATGGCCGGGCTGGTCGCCAACCTGCTGGCGGTGCCGTTGACCGGCTTGTGGATCTTGCCTTGGGGCATGCTGGGCTTGGCGCTGTCGCCCCTGGGGCTGGGTGACCTTGGCTTTGTGCCCATGAGCTGGGGCGTGGCTTTGCTGTTGGATTGGGCGCGCTGGATTTCGGCGCTCGACCTGGGGCTGATCTACCTGCCCAGCTTTGCAGGGGCCTGGACCGCGCTAACCGGTTTGGCGCTCTGGCTGGCTCTCTTGACGCGCGGCTCGCTGCGGCTGCTGGCTTCGGGACTGCTGATCCTGAGCTTCTTGGGGCCCATGACCGGCGAGCGGGCGGCCGCCTTTATCGCGCCGAACGCCCGCTCGGTTGCCATTTCTAGCCCGGAAGGCTTGATCTTGTACCGCGCCCGGGCGGGCTCCTTCGTGGCCGATCAATGGGCGCAGGCCCAGGGCTGGCAGCCAACGCTCAGCCTAAAACAGGCCGAGGCCCAGGGCCTGCTGCGTTGCGATGACCTGGCTTGCGTGACGACGGGTGCCCAGCCCATCGCGATCAGCCAGGATTTTGAGAGCTTGATTGAAGATTGCCAAGCCGCCAGCCTGGTGATTTCGCTTGGCGCCTCCATGGGCGGCTGCGCTGTGCCGCTGATCGACTATCAGCGGATCAAGCAGGGCGGGGCTGTCAGTGTCTATCGCAAAGGTTCGCAATGGCGGCTTTACGCGGTGCGCGCTTGGCAGGGCCAGCGCCCCTGGAGCCGCTGGCCTGACCAGGAGCCAGGCGAGAAGCCAAGTGAGAAGCCCGGTGAGAAGCCGGACGAGTGAGTACGCCAGCCGGGTCGCTCTAGGCCAGAAAATCTAGGCCAGAAGACCCAAGACCTCGTCGGAAGCGCTGGGGCCATACTTGGCGCGCGGCGGCATGGGCCGGTCGCGCCAATGCGGCTCAAAGACGAAGGTCGAGCGCTGGCGACCTGGCAGCAACCCACCGTTGCCGATGCCAAGCGCATAGTCGTAGTAGAGCTTGATCACCTCTTCCTCGCTGGTCTGCTGGGCCAAGGGCGAGGCGAGGCAGGCCTTGCGCCAATGCTGCATGCGTTGCAAGCCATCGCTCGGCCAGGGGAAGTCTTCGTAGTAGTCTAAGAACCAAAAGCGCATGAACATGGGGGTCATGACGCACTCGGCATAGCCAAAGCGGTCGAACAAGAAGTCGCCGCCTGGGTTCTGGTCGCTCAAGATGGCGTCCATCTCGCCGTAGGTTTTGAGCAGGCGGTCGATGAAGCCCTGCGTCTTGGCACGGTCTTGGTTCAAGATCATGCCATAGCCTGCGGAGACCAGCGGCGCTTCCAGCCGCGCAAAGCTCGCTTCAATGGCGCGCTCCCAAGGGTCGTCGCGACGGATCGAGCCTTGGCCCAAAGTCTGGTCGAGGTAGTCCAAGATCACCAGGCTTTCGCCCAGGCAGCGGCCGTCGGGCAGCTCCAAGAAGGGCATGGCCGTGCGGCCCTTGGTCTTGGCCAGCAGCTCAGGAGCGCGCGGAATGGTGATGTCCACGACACGAAATTCCACCGCATCGCGCAGGCCCTTCATCTCCAGCATGATTTCCAGCCGCTGGGAAAAGGGGCAGATCGGGATGTGATAGATGATGGGCTTGCCTGTCATGGCGGACGTGCTTGTCATGGCGGATTGGTGCTCTAGTTACGGTGTTCGCAAGATCGTGGCTTAGCAGCAAATGAGGAGCGGAGCAGCGTTTTGCAAGGCGTAAGGCTCGCGGCTCGACGCGCTCGGGTGATCAAGGCCTGTGGAGGCAAGCAAAAGCCCCACAGGTCCGCTGGCGATGCCGGGGCCTGTGGGGCTGAAACCGCTTCTTTCTCGCAGGTTCGGGTCAGACCGAACGCTCGACCATTTTCTTTTTGATCTCGGCAATCGCTTTGGCGGGGTTCAGACCCTTAGGGCAGGTCTTGGTACAGCTCATGATGGTGTGGCACCGATAGAGGCGGAAGGGGTCTTCCAGCGCATCCAGGCGTTCGCCGGTGGCTTCATCGCGGCTGTCGGCAATCCAGCGATAGGCTTGCAGCAGCACCGCTGGGCCCAAGTAGCGGTCGCCGTTCCACCAGTAGGAGGGGCAGGAGGTCTGACAACAGAAGCACAAAATGCACTCCCACAGACCGTCGAGCTGCTCGCGTTCGTCGGGGCTCTGGGGACGCTCACGCTCGGGCATGCGGCTCTCGGTCTTCATCCAGGGCTCGATCATGGCGTATTGAGCGTAAGGCACGTTCAGATCGGGCACCAAGTCCTTGACCACCGGCATGTGCGGCAGCGGGTAGATCTTGACGTCGCCCTTGATGTCTTCGATCGGCTTGGTACAGGCCAGCGTGTTGCGCCCGTCAATGTTCATGGCACAAGAGCCACAAACGCCCTCACGGCAAGAGCGGCGGTAGGTCAGGGTGGTGTCCTGCTCGGTCTTGATCTTTTGCAGAGCGTCCAGAACCATGGGGCCGCACTTGTCCAGGTCCACGTGGTAGGTGTCCAGGCGCGGGTTGGCCGACGTGTCCGGATCCCAGCGGTAGATCTTGAAGGTCTTGGTGCGCTTGGCGTCTTTGGGCTTCAGGTGTTCCTTGCCTTTGACGACCTGGGAATTGCGCGGAAGAGAAAATTCAACCATGTCACTTCGTCCTTAGTACACGCGTTTTTGTGGCGGGAAGACCTCGACATCGTCGGTCATGGTCTCCAGCTTCACGGGGCGGTAGTCGATCTTGGCCTTGCCCTCGTCGTTGACCCAGATCAGCGAGTGCTTCATCCAGTTTTGGTCATCGCGTGAGGCATAGTCCTCGCGGCTGTGCGCGCCGCGGCTCTCAGTGCGGTTGCGCGCGCCCTTCATGGTGGCCACAGCCTGGTAGGAGAGGTTGTCGAACTCCAGCGCTTCCATCAGCTCTGAGTTCCAGATCAGCGAGCGATCCGCCAGACCGATGTCTGACTTCTTCTCCCACATGGCCTCCAGGCGCTGAACGCCTTCCTCCAGCGATTCGCCCGTGCGGAAGACCGCCGCGCAGTCCTGCATGGTGCGCTGCATCTCATCGCGCAGCGCAGCCGGAGCGATTGAGCCCTTGGCGTGACGCGTGCGATCCAGGCGCTCCAAGGCGCGGTCGTTGGCGTTTGAGGGCAGCTCGGGCTGGGTGGCGCCGGCCACCAGCTCTGAGCCACAGCGCAGACCGGCTGCGCGGCCAAAGACCACCAGGTCCAGCAGCGAGTTCGAGCCCAGGCGGTTGGCGCCGTGGACCGAGACGCAAGCCGCCTCGCCGACGGCCATCAGGCCCGGCACGGGGCTGTGCGGGTCGTCGCCCTTCATGGTCACAACCTCGCCGTGGAAGTTGGTTTGAACGCCGCCCATGTTGTAGTGACAGGTGGGAATGACCGGGATCGGCTGCTTGGTCACGTCAACGCCCGCAAAGACCTTGGCGTGCTTGGCAATGCCGGGCAGGCGCTTGTTGATGACGTTGGGGTCCAGGTGGGTCAGATCCAGGTGGATGTGATCGCCCTTTTCGCCGACGCCGCGACCTTCACGGATCTCCATGGTCATGGAGCGGGAAACTTCGTCACGCGAGGCCAGGTCTTTGTAGGTCGGTGCATAGCGCTCCATGAAGCGCTCGCCGGAGTTGTTGCGCAGAATGCCGCCTTCACCGCGGACACCCTCGGTGATCAGCACGCCCGCGCCATAAATGCCGGTGGGGTGGAACTGGACGAACTCCATGTCCTGGGTCGGCAGGCCCGCGCGCAGGGTCATGGCGTTGCCGTCGCCCGTACAGGTGTGGGCAGCGGTACAAGAGAAGTAGGCACGGCCATAGCCGCCGGTCGCCAGGATCACACGCTGGGCGCGGAAGCGGTGGATGCTGCCATCGGCCAGGTTCCAAGCGATGACACCGCGGCAGGCGCCCTCATCGTCCATGATCAGGTCGAGCGCGAAATATTCGACGAAGAACTGGGCTTTGTGCTTCAGCGACTGCTGATAGAGCGTGTGCAAGATGGCGTGGCCAGTGGAGTCGGCCGCCGCGCAGGTGCGCTGCGCCGCTGGGCCCTTGCCGAATTCTGTGGTCATGCCGCCGAAGGGGCGCTGATAGATCTTGCCGTCTTCGGTGCGCGAGAAAGGCACGCCGTAGTGCTCCAGCTCGATGATCGAGGGCACAGCTTCGCGCACCATGTATTCGATCGCGTCCTGATCGCCCAGCCAATCCGAGCCCTTAACGGTATCGTACATGTGCCAGCGCCAATCGTCCGGGCCCATGTTGCCCAGCGAGCTGGCGATACCGCCTTGAGCGGCCACAGTGTGCGAACGGGTTGGGAAAACCTTGGAAATACAGGCGGTGTTGAGGCCCGATTCAACGCAGGCCACGGTTGCGCGCAGGCCAGAGCCGCCCGCGCCCACAACCACCACGTCGAAGGTGTGGTCAGTAATATTATATGCTTGTGTCATGGAGACCTGGTCCTAGAGCAATGAAATCAGGGAAGCCAAGCCCGCAACCGCGCAAAGCGCAGCCAGAAAGCGGACCAAGAACAAGAGCGCAAACTTGGCGCCCTTACCGGATACGTAGTCTTCGATCACCACCTGCAAACCCAAGGCGGCGTGATAGAAAGCAACGATCAGCGTCAAGCCGAACCAAGCGGCGACCAGGGGCTGGCCGATGAAAGCGACAGCGCCCTCGTAGCCACCCTTGCTGGCCTTGCAGAGCAGCAAAAGGCTGATGGCAATCAGCGGCACGTTGGCCACCGCAGTCAGGCGCTGAACGGTCCAGTGGTGCAATCCTTCGTGAGCGGTGCCCAAGCCGCGCACGCGGCCTTCGAACGAACGTGACATATTAGAAGCCTCCGACAAACAGCAGGAAAGCGGCAGCGGCGCCAACCGCCAGGGCGAAGAGGATCACCAGCCAAGCGCTGCTCTCTGCAGCGGGGATGGAAAAGCCCTTGCCCGCGTCCCAAAACAAGTGGCGCACGCCGTTGGCGCCGTGCCAGCCCAGGCCAAAGGCAGCGGCAACCATCATGGCCTTGCCCAGCAGTGAGCCCGCAAATCCATTGACCAGGCCAAAAACCTCGGGGCCGCTGGCCAGGGCCACTAGCCACGCTACGAACAAGACCAAGACGCCCGACAGAGCGACGCCAGCGGCTCGGTTCAAGATGGACACCACCGCCAACATGGGCAGGCGATAGACTTGTAGGTGAGGGGAAAGAGGTCTCTTGTCCTCTTGGGACTGGACGTCGGCCATCCTTGATCTCGCTTTCTTGGTTATGGAGCCCCGGCGCTTGTCCCAAGGCTTTGTAAAATCTCTGACTGACATAGCACGCGAAGCCTGCACGTCCATGGCACCAGGGCCGCCCAAACGGGTCGTTTCCGGTGCTATGTCGCGTCAATATGCGACTGTGACTATCCTATAGGCTGCTTAGCAACAATGCGACCAGCTTGCCCAGGTTTTCTTTTCTAAGCGCGCATCTGCTGTGTGATCTGTAAAGAAAGTCACCTTTTGCCTTCACTTGCGAGCAGGCCGATCGCGGGCGCGAGATCAAAGCCGCCATCGCTGGCGTTTGAAAAAGCGTCGCGTCGTTTTCGGTTGAAATTGCAGGGCGGCGCAGTTTTGCCTAGCATGCGGCCAGCTTGTCCCGCTCTCAGCCCCTGAGGACCCGTGGCGGGCCTTGATCCAAGCCGTGCTGCAACGGCCAAACCAAAACCCGACCAAACTCCAGAGGAACGACCATGGCCCAAACGCCCTTAAGCGACGAGTTGATGGAATTTTCAGTGGTCTTCACCGACCGCTCTTTGAACCACATGTCGCAAACCTTCCAGCAGGTTATGCGCGATATCTACGAAACCATGACCGGAGTCTATTCCGCGGAAGCCTGCGTATTGGTGCCGGGCGGCGGCACCTACGCCATGGAATCGGTGGCGCGCCAGTTCGCGGGCGGCCAAGATGTGCTGATCGTGCGCAATGGCTGGTTCTCCTTCCGCTGGACCCAGATCTTTGAGGCCTCTGGCATCGCCAAGTCCGAGACCGTCTGCAAGGCCCGTCCTCAAAGTGAAGATCCGCAGGCTGCCTGGTCGCCCGCGCCCATTGAGGAGGTGGTGGCCTCGATCCTGGAGACCAAGCCGGGCGTCGTTTTTGCACCCCACGTCGAGACCTCTGCCGGTCTGATTTTGCCCGATGACTACATCGCCAAGCTGGCCGAAGCGGTGCACAGCGTTGGCGGGCTGATGGTGCTGGACTGCATCGCCTCGGGCGCGATGTGGGTCGATATGAAGGCTGTCGGCGTTGATGTGCTGATTTCTGCGCCGCAAAAGGGCTGGAGCGCGTCACCATCGGCGGGCATCGTCATGCTCAATCAGGCGGCGCTGGACCGCATGGCAGAGACCAAGACCAGCTCCTTCGCGCTCGATCTGGGCAAGTGGCACAGCATCATGCAGGCCTATGTCAGCGGCGGCCATGCCTATCACGCCACCATGCCGACCGACGCCTTGCGCGGCTTCCGCGACGCTATGTTGGAGAGCAAAGCCTACGGCTTCGATGTTCTGCGCCAGCGCCAGGCCGAGCTCGGCCAGGGTGTGCGCCAACTCCTGGCTCAGCGCGGCATTGCCAGCGTGGCCGCTCCGGGCTTTGAAGCGCCGGGCGTCGTGGTGTCCTATACCCAGGACGACGGGGTGCATAAGGGGGCCAAGTTTGCAGCCCTGGGCATGCAAATCGCAGCAGGCGTGCCGCTGGCCTGCGACGAGCCCGCGACCTTCAAGACCTTCCGCCTGGGCCTGTTCGGCCTGGATAAGCTCTATGATCCGCAGGCAGCGATCGGCAAGATCAGCGCGGCGCTGGATGACATAGGGCTCTAATTTGAGCTTTGCGGCAGGCCGGGGCTTGCAAGGGCCTCGGCGCTGGTGTGTTGCCAAGGCGCGAGCCCGGTTTGAACGCCGGCCATGACGCGGGTCTGCGTGCGCGCCAAGATGGGCACCCGCCCAGCCAGGGGCATGGCCGTATTGCGCACCCAGCCCCAAAGGCGAAGGTCGCTCTGGAACAGGGGCGTAATCCAACGGCTGAGGTTTTGATAGAGCCGAGTGTGGTGGCGCCGCCTGGCGTCATAGGCGTCCAGCGCTTGGTCGAGCCTGGGCCAAGCGCCCAGTGCCTGGCTGAGGCAGGCCGCATCCAACAGCGCCAGGTTTCCGCCTTGGCCCAACTGCGGCGAGGTGGTGTGGGCCGCATCGCCAATGTGCGCCAGCCGTGGCTGCACGAACCGGCTCAAGCAGGTATCGTTGTACCAGGCCGC
>CAZHYF010000065.1:0-9615 GCA_964536635.1 uncultured Rhodospirillaceae bacterium
GACCCGATAATAAGAGTCCGTCTCTAAAAGGCAAACGCCCGAGCCGCCGTGATGGTGGCTCGGGCGTTGCTGTTTTTGTGCTGCTATAAAGCGTCAGCAGTTATCGACGCAGATGCGTTTCGGGTACCAACCGCGCTCCGCCATGCAAGCGGTCAAGGCGCCCTTTTCGATGGTATCGCTGCGATCGCTGACGGCCCAAGGGTCATAGTAGGGATCATCGGGGGTGCCTTGCTCTATTGGCCAATTGCTCTCCAATTCAGCCCGGCTGCGCTCAGCGGCGGCGATGGGCTTGCAGATGGCAAGCGCGGCTTCCTGGTTGGTCTGGACTTGTCCCGGCACCGGCAACCATTCGGTGGTGTAGACCGGGAAGACCCCGCAAGCCGTGAGCCCCAGGCCAGCGGCGACTGCGCTTGCCAACAGCGCGCGCTTTGCAATTCGTGTTGTGCGCAGCATCGCCCGAGCCTCCCTAGTCGTCGTTGCTCATGACCGCCAGCAGCCCGCGCGCCAGCGGCTCGGCCTGGTCAGCGCGCAGGCCTGCCAGGTTCATGCGGCCATTGCCGACCAAGTAGATGGCGTGCTCCTCACGCAGTTGGCTCACCTGCTCGGCGCTGATGCCCAGGGTCGAGAACATGCCGCGTTGCTCGGCGATGAAATCGAAGCGATCCGAATTCGACAGGCTGCGCAGTTGATCGGCCAAGGCCTGGCGCGCGCCCTGGATTTGCAAGCGCATGGCCTCGACTTCCTCGCGCCAAGACTGTTCAAGCGCCGGATCGGCCAAGATCTCGCGCACCACTTCAGCGCCGTGGGCGGGGGGCATGGAGACCGCCAGGCGGGTGCGGGAGATCAACAGATCGCGCATGGCCGAGGTCGAGGCCGGGGTCGAGCCAATCAGCATGGCGGCGCCAATCCGGTCCCGGTAGAGCCCGAAGTTCTTAGAACAGGAGGCCGAAATCAACAGCTCTGGCAGGTTGGCTGCCATGTGACGGACACCGGCGGCGTCGGTCTCCAGGCCCAGGCCAAAGCCCTGGTAGGCCAGGTCGATGAAGGGCAAGAAGCCCTGTGCTGTCGCCATATCGGTCAGGCGGTGCCAATCTTCCAACTCCAGATCGGCGCCGGTGGGGTTGTGGCAGCAGCCGTGCAACAGCACGATATCGCCCTTTTGCGCCTTGGCCAGCGCCGCGAACATCTGCGCCTTGAGCAGGCTTTGGCTGGCGAAATCGAAATAGGGGTAGGTCTCTAGGCTGAGGCCCGCAGTCGCCAAGGTCGGGGCGTGGTTGGGCCAGGTCGGGCCGGGCAGCCAGACCCGTGCGCCGGGCGCAGAGGCGTTGAGCATCTCCCCCAACAAACGAATGGCGCCCGAGCCGCCAGCGGTTTGCAAGGAGGCGCAGCGCGGCCCCAGGTCCAGATCGCCCAGGACGACGCGCTTGATGGCTTCGTTGAAAGCCAGATCGCCCGCCATGCCAACGTAGGCTTTGGAGGTCTGCTGCTCCAGCAAGCGCCGCTCGGCAGCCTTGACCGCCTTGGGGATGGGGGTGTTGCCGCTGTGATCCTTGAAGACGCCGATGCCCAGGTCGAGCTTGTGGGCACGCTGGTCCTCGCGGTAGAGGCCCAAGACGGCCAGAATGGGATCAGGAGTGCCGGGTTTCAGGGACTCGAACATGGGCGGTGCTTTCTTCGGTCGGTTGCGCGTTGGCAGGAGTTTAGAAGCGCTTCTGGTCGAAAGCAAAGCCCCGTTGCTGGCAAGGCGCGATTCTGGATGCCAGCATGCAAAAAGCCCAAGACCAGCCAGGTGATCTTGAGCTTTGAAGGAGCCTTGAAGGAATATCAGACCTTGGTCGAGACCTATTCGCCGAAGGGATCGGTGACCAAAATCGTATCCTCGCGCTCGGGGCTGGTGGACAGCAGCGCCACGGGGCACTCGATCAGCTCCTCGATATGGCGGACGTACTTGACCGCTTCGGCGGGCAGAGCGCCCCAAGTGCGCGCGCCGAAGGTGGTGTCTTTCCAGCCCGGCAGCTCCTCATAGATGGGCTTGACCCGCTCTTGTTCTGCGGTTGCCGAAGGGAAATAGTCGATGCGCTTGCCGTCCAGCTCATAGGCGACGCAGACCTTGATGGTGTCCATGCGGTCCAGCACGTCCAGCTTGGTCAATGCGATGCCGGTGATGCCGCCGATCTTCAGCGCTTGGCGGACCATGACCGCGTCGAACCAGCCACAGCGACGCTTGCGCCCCGTGACGGTGCCAAATTCGCGGCCGCGCTCACCCAGGCCGTCGCCAACCTCATCGAACAGCTCGGTGGGTAAGGGGCCGTTGCCAACCCGGGTGGTGTAGGCCTTGGTAATGCCCAGCGTATATGTGCGGGTCATATCGCCCAGACCTGAACCGGTGCCTGCTTGCGAAGCGACGGTGTTGGAAGAGGTCACAAAGGGGAAGGTGCCGTGGTCCACGTCCAGCATGATGCCCTGCGCGCCCTCGAACAGGATGCGGCGGCCGGCCTTTTTGTCCTCGTCCAGGCGCTGCCATACCCGGTCGATATAGGGCTCGATCAGGGGCGCAATGGCCAGGATGTCGGCATAGAGGTCGTCGAAGGTGAAGGGCTCGTAGCCCATACCAATCGCCAGGGCGTTGTGGTGTTCCAGTAGCATGCCGAGGCGCTCTTTGAGCTGCTCAGGCTGGCGCAGGTCGCCAACGCGCACCGAGCGGCGGGCCACCTTGTCCTCGTAGGCCGGGCCGATGCCGCGGCCAGTCGTGCCGATGTGCTTGTTGCGGCGCTGGTCCAAGGTGACGTGGACCGGCAAGATCAGCGTTGCGTTGGAAGCCAGGCGCAGCTTGGCGGGGTTGACGGTCAGGCCAGCGGCGGTTACGCGCTCGATTTCCTTGACCAAGGCCCAAGGATCAACCACCACGCCGTTACCGATATAGGAGATGGTGTTATCCCGCACCACGCCAGACGGCAGCAGGCTGAGCGCATACGAGGTGCCGTCGATGACCAGCGTGTGGCCAGCGTTGTGGCCACCTTGAAAGCGCACCACGCGATCCGCACGGCTCGACAGCCAGTCTACGATTTTGCCTTTGCCTTCATCGCCCCATTGGGTGCCGACAACCACCACGTTGGTCATAGCTTCAAATGTCCTTGCATGAGAGTAGCGCAGTCGCTCTGCGCTGGCGCACAAAAGCATAGGCCGGGCCACTTGTCAGGTGCCAAGCTGTCGCTGAGTGTGGATAGGGGCCGGTGTGGGCCTAGCGCAATCGTCGCGGCTTGAAGAGGCGGCGCACCAGGGGCTCGCCGCGTGCGGTCTCGCGATAGAGCATGAACAGGCCCGAGCCGACGATCAGCGTCGTACCGATCAAGGTCCAATGATCCAAGACCTCGCCGAAATAGAAGTAGGACCAGAGCATGTTGTAGATCAGCAAAGAGTACTCCATGGGCGCTGCAACGTGGCTGGGTGCCAGGCGATAGGCTTGGAACAGCAGCAAGAAGCCCACCACGGCAAACAGCCCGATGGCGACCAACAGGTAGAGGTGCTCGCGGGTCGGCCAGACCCAAGGACGCAGCAAGAAGGTCAGGCTGTCAGGGGTGTAGGCCAAGGCCCAACCATCGCCAAAGGCCAACAGCATGATGGCGCCAATGACCATGTTGGCGAACATGAAGGTCAGCGACATGGAGGTGGCAGACTCGGTTTTGCCCAGCCAAGAGGTCATGAACTGCGCGGTCGCGTAGGACACAGCGGCTGTCAGGGCAAAGAGAGCCGGGACCAGCGGAATATTGGCGTCGGGCCGGATCATCACCACCACGCCCAGCAAGCCGACCAGGATGCTGGCCATGCGGCGCCAGCCCACGTCAGCCTTGCCAAAGATCCAAGAAATCAACGTGATAAACAGCGGGGCAGTAAAGAACAGCACCGTGGCTTGTGCCAAAGACAGGGAGGCAAAGGCCAGATAGTAGGTCGTAAAGGACACCACCATGATAAGCGAGCGTACGCTCTGCCAAAAGGGCCGACTAAGCTGCATGCTGCGCCCGCCGTCCAACACCCAAGACAAGAAGATCATCGGCCAAACCGCGATCAAGCTGCGGATGAAGACCACCTCGTGCACCGGGTAGCTGCCTGATAGGCCCTTGACCATCACGTCTTGCAATGAAAACAGCGCCAAGGCGGCGACGATCATCAACAGACCGAGCGTGACGTTTTGCGGTTGCTGGGCCGTCGGCTCCGGCGTCGGTGTGGTGTCCGTCGAATTTGGAGCTTCGCTGGAAAGGGGGGGCACTGGGGGCAGAGGGCTGGCCATGGCAACACCGTTTTGGGAGGACCGAAAATTAGGGGAAAACCCTTAACGGCCAGCGCCTAAGCGCTCGCCCTCATACGCGACCCACCTGCCTTAGGCGCGTCACCTCCCGGCGTTTTTACTGCCCCAGACCGCTAGTTCTTGCGCTGGAACGCGATCATCAGCAGCGCCAGTGCCGAGGAGCCGATCATCAACAGCAATGAGACAGCGTTGAGCAGCGGCGTCGAGCCCTCTTTCAGTCGGTCGAACATGGCGATGGTCAAAGGCGCGTCCGACCCCACGAGCATCAAGGTGGTGTTGAAATTCTCGAAGCTCATCAAGAAGGCGACGCCAAAGCCGCCAACCAAGGCCGGCAGCAAGAAGGGTAGGGTGATGGTGCGCACGGCGGTCAAGGGGCTGGCGCCCAGGTTGAGCGCGGCCTCTTCCAAGGAGCGATCGAACTTCTGCAGGCGCGCCGATACCACCAGCGTTACGATGGTGGTGATGAAGGAAAATTGACCCAAAATCACCAGCATGAGGCCAGGGCGCAGGCCGCCGATATCCCAGCCGAAACCGTCCTCCAGCCCGTTGGCCAGGGTGGAGGAGAAGACCAGAATTGAGATGCCCAACACGATGCCAGGGATCACCAACGGCATAAGCATCAGCACGTAGAGCAGGCTCTTGAGCGGGAACTCATAGCGATTGAACAGGAAGGCATTCGTGGTTCCAACCACCACCGACAGCAGCGAGACGAAAAAGGCGATAAAGCCCGAATTGCCCAGCGACCTTAGGATCGAATCCTGATGAAAGACGCCGATCTTGGGATGCGTACTGCCGAAGAACCAATCCCAGGTGAAGCCCTTCCAGGGCAGCGAAGGGAACAGGCTGTCATTGAAGGCAAAGACCGAGACCACCAGCAGCGGCAGGGCCAAATAGACGAAAAACAGGGTCACATAGGCCTGGTAGGCCAGGGTCAAAGCGCGCGGCTGGCGAATACTTGGAATCATGCTCAGCCTCCTTAGGTCATGGTCTTTTCGAGGGTCTGGCCGGTCAGCTTGAGCAAGATCCAGACCAGCGCTGACGACAAGATCAGCAGCATGAAGCCGAAGGCTGCCCCCAGCTCCCAGTTGAAGCGCACAATGAACTGCGAATAGATCAACTCGGTAAACCAAAGGCTATCCTTGCCGCCCAGCATGGTCGGGGTCAGATAGTTGCCCAGGCTCAGCATGAAGACCACGATCGAGCCCGAGACAATGCCCGGCATGGCGTGGGGAATGATGATCTCGCGCGCGATGGAAACGGTCGAGCCGCCGAGGTCATAGCCCGCCTCGATGATGCTGTCGTCTAGGCTCTCCAGCGTGGTGACCAGCGGCACCACCATGAACAGCATGGAGGTGTAGACCAGGCCAACGACCATGGCCACGTCGTTGTAAAGCAGCTCGATCGGGCCATCGACCAAGCCCAACCATTGCAGGACGTTGGAGACGACGCCGGTTTCGCGCAACAGGATCATCCAACCGAAGGTGCGCACCAGCTCGGAGACCCAAAACGGCACCAAGCAGAGCAAAAACAGCGCGGATTGCAGGCGGCCCTTGGCGATTTTGGCGATGAAAAAGGCCACCGGAAAGCCAATGACTAGCGTCAGCACGGTGGTCAAAATCGACATAATGGCGGTGCGCGCGAAGGTGAGCAGATAGAGGGGCTCGCCCAAGAAGGTCCAATAATTGGCCAGGCTGATTTGGTACTTGCCGACGCCGATACGCTCGCGGATCGAGACCAAGAACATGTCGATATGCGGGATAATGATCAACAGCCCGATCCAGAGCAGCAGCGGCATCAGCAGCAGGATCAGGGCCAGTTTGCTGCCGGAGCGCATCACAGATCTCCCTTGGGAGCAGCGGCGCTGGGGTCTAGGGTGAAGGCGTTGGCTTGCTCACCCGACCAGGCAAAATGCAGGGTGTCACCGCGCCGCAAATCGGCGTATTCGCCTGACTGGGGCAGCGCCACCTCCACTGGATCGCCACCCGTTGCGGGCTGCAAAATCGCCCGGCTGTCGGCGCCGTTGAACAGCAGAGCCGTGACCCATCCCTCCATGCGGTTTTCAAAGTGGCTGAGATCGTCGCTTTGACGGCTGATGCGGATGGCCTCGGGGCGCACGAACAGCTCGGCCTGGTCGCCGGTGGCAAGCCCCCGGCCATGGTCGGCGCCGGTGACCTGCAAGCCGGCATCGGTGGTGATTTGCAGCAGCCCGCCTTCAGCGCGGGTGATGCGACCCTGCCAGCGGTTGCTGTCCCCCACAAAGCCCGCGACGAAGGCGGTTTCGGGGCGATAGTAAAGCTCGCGGCCAGTGCCCACTTGTTCGAAGCGGCCGTGGTTCATGACCGCGATCTGGTCGGACATGACCAGCGCTTCAGATTGATCGTGGGTGATGTAGACGAAGGTCGTGCCAAAGGCGGCTTGCAAGGACTTGAGCTCGACCTTCATGTGTTCGCGCAGCTTGAGGTCCAGCGCGCCCAACGGCTCGTCGAGCAGCAAGACATCGGGCTCCAGCACCAAGCAGCGGGCGATGGCCACGCGCTGCTTCTGGCCGCCGGACAGCTCATCAACTTTGCGCTTGCCGATGCCTGGCAGGCCGATGCGCTCCAACGCTTCATCAACCTTGCGGGCGATATCCGATTTGCCCATGCCCTGACGGCGCAGGCCGTAACCGATATTATCGGCGATGTTCATCATGGGGAACAGCGCCAGGTGCTGAAACACCATGTTGACCGGGCGCTTGTTGGGCGGCACGTCCAAGACCGATTTACCCTTGATGCGGATATCGCCCGAGCTGGGCTCCAGAAAGCCCGCGATCATGCGCATGATGGTGGTCTTGCCACAGCCCGAGGGCCCAAGAATGGAAAAAAACGAACCCGAGGGCACCGCAAAGGAGACCTGATCGACGGCGGTAAAGGCGTCAAACTGCTTGCGGAGGTCGAGGCATTCAAGGTCGGCGCTGCCGGGCGTTTCGCTTGTCATGGGCTCAGGCCTTGTGCGGAAAGAGGGGATAAAAAGGAAAAGAGCAGCGCCGCGCTGGAGGAGGTGCGCAACGCTGCTCGGGTTTGGGCAGGCTTAGTTCGCGGCTTTTACGCGATCAAGAGCTGCGCCTTCCAAGGCCTCCAGACCGGCAGGAACCGGCGGGTACCACTTGATGTTATCGACATCAGCAGGCGGGAAGCTGGCCTGGTAGCGAGCCTTCAGGTCGGCTGAGACATGCTCATCAGCGCCCTTAGAGGCGGTGAAGTTGCCCGCAACGTCGGTGATCATCCCGGCGATCTTGGGCTGCATCACGAAGTTGATCCAGTCGTAGGCGGCTTGATCAGCTTTGCCTTTGGCCGGCAGAACAAAGGTGTCGATCCAGCCCAGAGCGCCTGCTGCGGGTGCAACGAAGGTGATGTCGGCATTGTCTGCGTTCAGCTTCCATCCGCCGGTGTCCCAAGCCATAGAGGCCACAGCTTCGCCAGAGCGCATGAGGTTCATCAGCTCGTCGCCGCCACCCCAGTAGGTCTTCACATTGGCCTTACAGTCGATCAGCTTGGCTTCAACCTGGTCGATGATGGCCTTGTAAGCAGCTTCGTCGCCATAGGCAGCGAAGGGATCCAAGCCCATCGAGAAGGCAAATCCGATCAAGGTCGGACGCTTCAGGCGGTAGGTCACCTTGCCCGCAACATCGGCGTTACACAGGTCGGTGTAGTCCTTGACCGAGCCGGCCATGGCAGTGTTTACGACCAGGCCCGAGGTGCCCCAAACGTGGGGAACGCCATAGATTTCGCCGTCCACGGTGGTGTTGGCCTTGGTGGCCTCAAGCATAGAGGTGATGAATTGGCTGGCGTCGATCTTGGACAGGTCCATGGGCTTGTAGATGCCGAACTCAGCCTGAGGGCCTGCGATACGGTCTTGGCTGGGCTGGGCCAAGTCGAAGCCGCGACCGCCAGTTGCACGCAACTTAGCAATCATTTCTTCATTGTTTGAAAGCGTGACTTCGACCTTGTGGCCGGTCTCTTTTTCAAACATGGCCACCACTTCGTCGGGTGCGTAGCCGCCCCAAGTCAAAAGCCGCAGAGTCTCGGCCTGCGCGCTGGTGGCAAAGCCTAAGCCAACGGCAGCCAGCACGGCGAGGCTGGTCCAGGTTTTGGTTTTCATGAATGGAACTCCCTGTCTTTAGGCAACAAATCTTCAGCTCGTGGCCAGGCATTTCCATGCGCTAGGCAGACGAGCCTTCCTCGGAACCCGGACAGGAGACCCTCTTTCGCATTTGGGGTTTTCTGCCAGCCCAGGTCATACCCTCTGGTGTCCGTAGCATCGCGGATATGGGGCGGGAGTCAACGCAAATTATCGAAAAATTTTCAAAGTTGATCAGAATTGTTACAATTTCTTCAAAAATCCGAGACCAAAGAGCGATGTAAGCGATTTCAGGTCACGCGCTTGGCTCGGGCACAAAAAAAGGGGCGCTGTCAGCGCCCCGCTTTTTCAGTCTTGCCGCAGTATGTGCTCGGCAGACTTGGCCTTAGGCCAGATCGTCAGTCTTTGAGCTGAAGCGCTTCGCTGCGCCGGTGATGAACTCGCGCATGGCTTCGGCGCGCATACGGCGGCCTTCGGCTACGTAGCGGTCAATGTTGCTGACTTCGTGCGAAAAATCATAAGGTTTGTTCATGGCTCTTGCTCCTTGAGTGGCAGAAAAAGCGCTGTCAGCGCCCGTCCGTCGGACATGAAATTAAGATAGGCGTTGGCGCGAGAATGAGTATCTCCAATGCCTCAAGGCGGCCCTGCTGAATTTGCAAGGCTCGTTGGCGCAGCGATTTTGCCGACCACCGGTCAAAGGCGCGGACGCAACCAGGGCAGGGTCAGCGAGACGGCGGCTGCTGTGACCGCCCAAAGCTGGCAGGCGAGGAAGATGGTCTCGATCGAGATGCCCCAGTCCATGGCGGCGCCGAACACCATGGGCGCAGCAGCGGTGGAAAAGATCGCCATACCGCTGGCCAGCGCACGGATGGCGCCGATGTGGCGGGTGCCGTAGGCCTCGGGCCAGACCGCGTTGGCGATGGTCGATAAAAGGCCCTGCGCCAGGCCCATGAGGCCGAAGGCGAGCCAAAAACTGGCATCGCTTTTGCCCAAGGCCAGCACCAGCAGGCTGGGGATGAAGCTGCAAAACGGCAGCCAAGCGGTGCGGATCGAGCCGAAGCGATCCACGGTCGGGCCCGCCAGCATGTAGCCCAAGAGGCTCATCATGGCATAGGCGCTGAGCCCTTGCGCCAGGGTCTCAGGCTCCCAGCCCTTGGCCTCGCCCAGCGCCTTGCGGAAAAAGAAACTGG
>CAZHYF010000065.1:9715-11937 GCA_964536635.1 uncultured Rhodospirillaceae bacterium
CCCAAGGCCAAAGCGCGGCCACGGCGGGCGTGGAAATAGCGCGCCATGGTTGAGGCGTAGATGTGCACGCTGAGCCCTTGGCCGCATTGGCGCAGCACAAAGAAAGCGGGGATCAGCAACAACCAGTGCGGCGCGCTGGCGATCAGCAGCACCCCGACCAGCAGGCCGCTCAGGACCAACAGGGCATAGCGGCTCAGCGGCATGCGGTCGATCAGGCCGCCGGTATAGATCAATACCAAACTGGAGGCCAGCGTGCCAAAAAAATACAAGCTGCCGAGCCCGCCGTCGCTAAGCCCGAAGGTCTGTTTTAAGGCCGGGGCAAATTCGCCTATGAAAAAGCTTTGTCCAAAAGCCGAGGCAAACGTAAACAAAAAGCCGAAACCCAACAGGGGCCACTGGTCTTTGATGAGCTTGATCATGGCGCAGGGGCTCCTATGCTGGCGCTCCTTTGCTAGACCAGCTTTGACGCCCGCGCCAGCGCAAAGAAAAAGCCTCGATTTCCGGGCGCCTCGTTTCCCATATGAAAGATCGCATGAGCCAGAACCAGAGCTTGCCCGCAGACCCCGCCGACTGGAGTGACGTTGACCAGGTCATTGATGGACTGGCGGGGCAGGCCTATCAGTCAGACCGCGCGCTGGCGACGGTGGCCTTTTTGGCCGGGCGCTTGGGGCGGCCCTTGTTGCTGGAGGGCGAGCCTGGTGTCGGCAAGACCGAGATCGCGAAGGCGCTGGCGGCTGCGACCGGGCGCAACTTGATCCGCTTGCAGTGCTACGAGGGACTGGACCAGAGCGCGGCGCTCTATGACTGGGCTTATGCCAAGCAGATGCTGGCCATCCGCCTGGCCGAAGCGGCGGGCAAGGACATGGAGCAGGTGGCGGCGGGCCTCTATGGCCCTGACTATCTGATCAAACGCCCCTTGTTGCAGGCGCTGGAGCTGGACGAGAAGGGGCTTCCCGCCGTGCTGCTGATCGACGAGCTGGACCGCGCCGACGTGGCCTTTGAGGCCTTCTTGTTGGAGCTGCTGTCGGATTTTCAGGTCAGCATTCCTGAAATGGGCAGCATCCGCGCCGCAAAGCCGCCGCTGGTGATCGTGACCTCAAACCGCACGCGCGAGATCCACGATGCTCTAAAGCGCCGTTGCCTCTATCACTGGCTGGACTATCCCAGCCCAGAATTGGAACGCCAGATTATCGCTGCGCGCTTGCCGGGCATCGGTGAGCAACTGAGTGCTGAGCTGGTGGGCTTTGTCCACAAGTTGCGCGAACAGACCCTGTTCAAGCCGCCCGGCGTGGCCGAGACCTTGGACTGGGCGCAAGCGCTGATCCAATTGGACGCGTTGGCGCTGGAGCCCGGGCAGCTTGAGGCCACCCTGGGCGTTTTGCTGAAATATCAGGACGATATCGCCGCCATTCAAGGCAGTGAGGCCCAGCGCTTGCTGGATGAGGTCAAGGCGGACCTTGCTCATGCTGGCAACCGCTGGGCTGAGCGCTAGACGGAGCGCTTAAGAGGCAAGACGCTAGTTCAAACGCTCACCGGTCTCGGGGGCAAAGTAAGACACCTTGCTGAGATCAAAGGCCAGGTCGAGCGGCTGGCCCGGCTGAGCCTTGGTCTCGGCGTGAAGTCGCGCCGTCACCTGCTTGCCGCCCAGGGTCGAGACCACATAGGTGTCCGCGCCCGCAGGCTCGACCATGTCGATGACGCAGCGCGCCTGCTGCACCCCTTCGCCCGCGCGGAAGCCCGCCTCAGCGATGTCTTCTGGGCGCAGGCCCAAAATGACATCGCTGGGTAGGTCCGAGTTGGGGTCGGTCAGGACCAGGGGCTCACCCGCATCGCGGGCGATCTCGATCTTGGTGCCGCTGCCGTTCTTGTGGGTGCGCGCCGGGATCAGGTTCATGGCAGGCGAGCCCATAAAGTCGGCAACAAACAGGTTGGCCGGGCGGTTATAGATCTCGGCCGGTGAGCCGATCTGCTGCACCACGCCGCCTTTTAGGACGACGATCTTGGTCGCCAACGTCATGGCTTCGATCTGGTCGTGGGTCACATAGACCATGCTGGCCCCCAGATTGAGATGCAGCTTTTTGATCTCAGAGCGCATCTCAACCCGCAGCTTGGCGTCCAGGTTCGACAAGGGCTCGTCGAACAAGAACAGCTTGGGATCGCGCACCAGGGCCCGGCCCATGGCCACCCGCTGGCGCTGACCGCCGGAAAGCTGGCTCGGGCGG
>CAZHYF010000066.1:0-4973 GCA_964536635.1 uncultured Rhodospirillaceae bacterium
TTATCGCCCGAGATCGCCACGACCCAACGCGCCCAGCGCTGCACGCCGCCGCCCGAAGACACCGCCGAGGAGCTGCGCGCCGGCGGCTTTCCTGAGGTTAAGATCGTCCACCAAGAGCTGCGCGTTTCGGTGCCACGCGTAGCCGACTTCGTGCCGCTGCACTTGGGTTCGATGCCGATTGCGACCGCCTTTGAGGCGCTGGAGGAGGCCGCCCAGCAGGCCCTAATCGCCGAGGTCGAAGCCAAGCTGGCCCCGCTTGAGCAGGACGGGCGGCTGGTCTACCAAGATTCGGTCCACCTCTTCTTGGCCAGCAGCTAGGGCCAGCAGCTAGACAAAAACGCCCTAGCCTTTGACGATCCCTTTGGCCCGCCAGTCATCGAAGATCGCCAAAGCGGTCTCGGCAAAGGCCGCATCGTTGATGTGGGCCTCAATCTCGGTCAAAGCGATGGGGTCGGTCATGACGCGGCGCAGAGCGGCGTTCATGGCCTCCAGCGCCTCGGGCATGTGGGTATCGCCGCCGGGCTTGTCCCACTCCTCGTGGCCGCCGCTGGGCAGAATGAAGTGCACCGGCCCCTTGGCCTCTTTCAAGCAAGCCGCCATGGCCTCGGCCACCTCGACGCGCTCAGCGGCGCCGAGGACGGTGGACTTGATCAGGCGGTTATGGGCGTGGAAGGGATCATCGGCAAAGCGCTGAGGAATGTCTTGCCAACCGGCAAAATCCAGCAAATCGGCCGCGCCTGGCGCTACGATTTGCGGCGTCCCCGCTTGGCCCGCCGAGCGCAGCCGTGCGCTGCCCGAACTGACCAAAGAGCCAAAGACGCCATTGGCGAATTCTTGCATGGAAAAATCCATCACGCAGGCAAAGCGCCCCTGAGCCGCCAGGTTTTCAAACGCCATGCCGCCCATGCCGGTCGAATGGAAAATCGCCACCTCATAGCCGCGCTCTTCCAGGGCGGGCTTCAGCGTCTTCATATAGCGCAGGCAGGACGAGCCCAGGCTGGTCATGCCGACCAGCGGCCGCGCCGTGTCCGGACGCTCGACGGCCCGCGCGGCGCCCAGCACCGCTCCAGCCGCCTGCGATAGGGAGGACTTGCAAATGGAATTCAGGCCATAGAGCCCACCCGCCCAAAGGATCATTTGGATGTCGGCGGCCAGCCGCTCGGGCGGGATTAGGGGCGAAAAAGCAATGGTCGAAATGATGTACTTGGGCACGCCCAGGGGCAGCGCCTGCGCGCAATCCAGCGCCAAATCGGTGCCCATCGAGCCGCCCATGGCGATCATGCCGTCGATGTGGCCGTAACGATACAGGTCTTCGGTAATCACCACCGAGCCGCGCGCCATGATCTGCATGGCGCTGTTTTCGTCGCCGCTGTCGATCACTGCTTGGATGCTGGAGCCCGCCGCCTCGGCCACCTTGTGCTTAGAGATACGGGTCGGCTCGGGCGGGTCGCCCAGCACCGAGACATCCATGGAGATGACCTGCCCGCCCTGGGCCGTGATGCAGGCCTCCAGGTAGCCCAGCTCGTCGGACTTGGTGTCATAGGTTCCAATGACCAGGATGGTCTTCGCCGCAGCGATCATGCCGTGACCTCCTTGGCGGGACTTAGACAAAGGGCAGGTAGAAATCGCGGATCTCGTCCACGGTTTTGCCCTTGAGGCGCGCCGCCTCGTCGCGCTTCAGCACCACCTGCGCCTCGCAGAGGGTCTGGCCGACGGCGGCGCACAGGGCCTTGTCCTTTTCCAAAGCGGTCATAGCGGCGTTGAGGTCGGTCGGCACATGGCGGGTGGCGCGCACATTCTCGATGCCGTCCAGATCTTCGGCCTTGGGCATCTTATAGCCCCGATCGACACCCAAGAGAGCGGCTTGCAGCACGGCTGCCACCGCGATGTAGGGGTTGGCTGAACAGTCCGCGCTGCGGTGTTCCAGACGCGCCGACTTGGGCGAGCTGGTCGAAGAGCGCACGGTCACCATGCGGTGATCTTCGGCCCAGTTGGCCCAGTAGCCTGCCATAGAGCCCGGCGCCAAGCGGGCATAGGAATTGACCGTCGGTGCCAGCAAACCGGCCAGGCCCTCGTGGTGCTCCAGCAGGCCGGCGATACAGCCTTGAGCGATATCGGACAGGGCACCGTGGGGGGCGATGACGTTGGCCCCGCTCTCATCGACAAAGCTGAAGTTGACGTGCATGCCAGAGCCGCCGCGCTCGGGGTGCGGTTTGGGCATAAAGGTCAGGATCAAACCCTTCTTTAAGGCCACTTCGCGCGCCATGGCCTTGAACAAGAAGGCGTCGTCGCAGGCCTTGAGGGCATCGGCAAAACACAGCGTCAACTCAAACTGACCGTTGTCGTATTCGCCGTTCATGCTCTCGATGGCCAGGCCGCAGTCATAGGCCGCCTGCCAGATGTCTTCGACCAGCCCCCAGGGGTCGTTGGCCGGGCCAGTGCCATAGACAAAGGCGCCAGGGGTCTCGTAGGGGCGCCAGACGCCGTCTTCGTCGCGCTGGAAGACATAGGCCTCCAGCTCCAGGCCAACCATGGGCTTCAGCCCCTTGGCTTCCCAGCCCGCAATGGCGCGCTTCAACGCAGAGCGCGGGCAAAGCGGGAACTGACCCTTGGCGCTGTAGAGGTCACCCAAGGCGATCTCCACATGCGGCTCCCAAGCGGTGCGGCGCTCACTCTCCAATTGCAGGTGAACATCGGGAATGCCCTCAAAGACGCCCGCACCGGGCACGTTGAGCAGATCGCGGTCATATGTGACGGCGAAGACCGCGCCCGCAAAGCCAACCCGGCCGCCGTCGGCGACATGAGGCGGCACGAATTTGCCACGCGGCAATCCCAGAAGATCACTGAACAGCGGACGAATGCGGGTGTGAGACATGAGGCTTCCTCCCCTTGAAGTCTGAATGTGGAGGCAAGCGGCCCGTAAGGCCGCCGCCCGACCGTGTTTAGGCAGCGCGCAGATACGCCCGCAGCGGCAGTTTCTTGACGCCGCAAATGAAATTGGAGCGGGTCCAGGACGGATCTTCGAGCAGCTCGAAGCGCTCCACCCGGTCGGCCAAGACCTTCAGCAGAACCCGCAGCTCCATGCGCGCCAGCCACATGCCGAGGCAAACGTGTACGCCCCCCTGGCCAAAGGCCACATGTCGGCCCGCTTGGCGATCCAGCTTGACGGCATAAGGATCGTTGAACACCTCTTCGTCGCGGTTGCCAGAGACGAACCACAAGATCACCTTGTCGCCCTTCTTGATCTGCTTGCCGCCCATCTCCACGTCCTCGGTCGCAGTGCGCCGAAAGTGCATGGTCGGCGAGGCGTAGCGGATGAACTCATCCGCCGCGCTATCCCAAAGATCGCCCGCGCGCAGTTGTTGCAGCAAGCCGGGGTCTTTGGCCAATAGGTAGAGCGCCATGGCGATCGAATAGCGCGTGGTATCGTTGCCAGCCGCGACCAGCAGGCAGAAGAAGTTTTTGAAACCGCGCTCGTCCATCACCTCCTCGTTTTGGTTCTGGTCGATGATGCGGCGCAGCAAGCCCTGGTCGTCGATCGTCTTCTCGCCCTTCAAGATGGCGTCTGCATAGTCATAGAGTTCAATCGCCGCTGGTGAACGGAAGGGCATTAAGCGATAGGCCGAGGTGTCCTCTTTATCGACCAGCATTTGCGCGAAATCTGGATCGGTGTTGCCAATCAGGGCGTCACCCTTTGACACCAGCCAGTCCAGATCCTCGCGCGGGAAGCCCAAGATGCGACCCAGCATGAGCATGGGCAGTTGCTTGGCAATCTCGGCCACACCGTCAAAGGTCTCCAGCTTGAGCGCCTCCTCCACGATGGCTTCGGCCAGATCGGTGATCATGGCCTCATAGCCTGCGACCGCACCCTTGGAAAAGGCCGGGTTCAGCAGCTTGCGCGTGACGCGGTGCTCGGGCGGGTCGGTCTCCTGAAAGGTGCGGCGTGCCAGATACTCCTCGCGGGTCTGATCCTCGATGCGGATGCCCTGGGCAGACGAAAATACCTGATTATCACCGTTAGCGGCCAGAATATCTGCATGACGTGTCAGTGACCAGAAGCCCCGCCCCCCGTCGTGTTCGGGCGTCCAGTGCACAGGATCTTCGCGGCGCAAGCGCTCAAAAGTCTTGTGTGGTACGCCGCCAGCAAAGCTGTCGTGGTTTGAAATGTCCAGGTGGCCATCGTCAATCAAGGTGGTCATGCCTCTTGTCCTTGTTGCAGGAAGAAGCGCGTGGCCCAACGCGCAAAGACCAGCCCGTCGGGCTCGGTCGCCAGTGTGTCCTTGGCCGTTTGGTAGGCGTCCGCGCTGAGTTCGTCGCGCGTGACGTCGATAATCGCCTCCATGAAGGGGCGGTTAAATTCGGGGTGCATTTGGGTGGTGAAGATGTGGTTGCCCTTGCAGAAGCTGCCAATGGCGCAACCGTCCGAGCTGCCCAGCAGCTCGCAACCTTCGGGCAGGCTCCGCACCTGCTCTTTGTGGGAGCAGTAGAAGTTCAAATCTTGCTGCGGCTGCATCCAGGGCTTGAAGGTCGTAAACCGGGTCGGCTCGACGCGCAGGTTCCATCCCGCCTCAGAGTAGCCGACATCAGCGCCCAGCGCTTTGGCAATGGCCTGGTGGCCAAAACAGGTGCCCAGCAGCGGCTTCTTGGCGGCATCGCAGGCGCGCACAAAGTCGAACAGCTTCGCCAGCCAGGCGTGATCTTCGTTGACCGACAGGGGCGAGCCGGTAATCAGGTAGGCGTCCTGCTCGTCCAGATCTTGCGGCAGCTCACCGCCGATCGTCATGTAAACACGGTAGGTGAAGCGTTGTTCAAGCTGGTCAAAGAGATCGCGAAAGCGGTGCGAATCGTCGGGAAAATGGTCCCCGATGGTTTCCGATTTATCGTGATTGACCTGGAGAATGCCCAGCCGGATGCGGTCCATGGACTTTTTACGCCTTGGGTTTTGGGTATTGATGTGGGGAAGCGAGCCTCCC
>CAZHYF010000066.1:5073-6310 GCA_964536635.1 uncultured Rhodospirillaceae bacterium
CGGGAGGCAAGACAAGCAGTTGCTTAGTTGCCAATCAGGGCTTTGATTTCGCCGTTCTTGGCGCCGTCAGCCACGATACGCGCAGCCGAAGCCTCTGCATCTTGCCAATAGACGCGCGCGCCGGTCTCTTGAGCCAGGGTTTGCGCTTCTGCACTCATCATGGCCTTTTCAGCGATTTCAGCCAGCTTGTCCTTGACGTTCTGGGGCGTGCCCTTCTTCACGAACAGGCCGTTCCACAGCTCCAGGTCAGGGATACCAGCTTGCTCAGCCAAGGTGGCGACGTTGGGCAGCTTGCCGATACGCGCTTCACCGACGTTTGCCAGCACGTTGATGTCACCCAAGCAGGGCTCGATCAGCGCCAGCGTGGTGTTGATCACGTCCGCATCGCCCGATGACAGGGTGTTACAGTCCAGCATATCGAAGGCTGAATCGTCCGCGAAGGAGAAGCCCATCTTGGCAGCCGCAGCAAAAGAAGCCGCTGTCGGGGTCAGGCCTGCACCGAAGTGGCCCAAAACCACGTCGTTGCTCTTGGCGTAGGCGGCCAGCTCGGCCATGTTCGAGTAGGGCGCATCGCCTGCTGCGGCCAGCACGAAGGGGTAGGTCAAGAAGATACCGATGGGCTCGAAGGAGTCCTCTTCGATACCGATGCCCAGCTTGGGGCCGACCAGCGGCACGCCGATCACGAACGAGCCAACGACCGAACCATCAGCCGGAGCCTCCAGCACTTCCAAGGCGCCGGGGAAGGGGCCGTCGCCGCCGCCAGGACGGTTGACGACAGAGGCGGGCTGGCCGGTCTCTTTTTCCATCTCGGCCGCAATCATGCGGGTCAAGATGTCCTCGAAGTCACCCGGAGGCCAAGGAACGATGAACTGCACCGGACCGTTGGGGTAAGAGTGCGAACCCGCCAGAGCGGCAGCACTCATGCTCAGAGCCACGGCGGCTCCAGCGACTGCGGTTACGAACTTTTTCATGTTTGTCTCCCTATTGTGAAAAAGTTGAGTTTTATGACCCGGCCGCTTGAGCGGTCAGGTATCTTTGTTCTTCTCGAAGCGCGCCAAGACGATCGAAGCGATGATCAACAGGACGATCACCGCCGCCAGCGTGCCAGACACGGGCCGATCGACCAAGTCCCACCAGCTCTTGACCCGGCTGGCGCCTGCGGTCAGCTTTTCGATCATGATGGAACCCAACACCATGCCTAGAACCAACGGCACCAGCGGCCAATCCAGGCGGCGCA
>CAZHYF010000066.1:6410-11860 GCA_964536635.1 uncultured Rhodospirillaceae bacterium
GGAATGATGCCCATGATGGTGCCATACATCGCTGACAAGCCCGCAACGTGCGGAAAGCGAAGCAGCTCGAACAAGCCACGAAACAACCCACTCTGCTTGATGCTCGCTTCCGGGGCTGGCGTATCTTTTCCCGTCATAAGGTTAAGTGCTTGTGAAACCGCGAAAATACCGACAATAACGACAATCAAGTTAAAGCCAGATGCCAGCTCTTCAAAACCGAAGGTGTAGCGCGAGACGCCGCGGGTCGATTGGCGACCAACCATGGCGATCAAGAAGCCAACGCCAAACAGCAAGGCGGCCAGCACCATGTTCTGGCGATGCGCCAAGATCAGCAGCACCGCGCCCAGGGCAGCGGCCATAAAGATATCGCGTTGGCCGAACAGGGCGCCCAGATCCTTCAGATAGGGCCCAAAGGCGATCAAGGCGATCAAAGCGACCAGGATCGAAAAGGTGGCGCCAAAGAAGGAAGCCGAATAGGCCAGTGATAGGGCGCGCGGGGCCTCGCCGCGCTTGGTCATGGCGTAACCGTCATAAGTGGTCAGCGCATTGACCGGTGTGCCCGGTGTGTTGATCAAGATCGCGGGGATTGCGCCGCCGTACATCGAGGAGCCATAGACGCCGAGCAGCAGCACCAGGCTGACCAAATCGGGCAAAAACACCGTCGCAGGCAACAGAATCGCAATCGCAATCGCCGGGCCAATGCCGGGTACAGCGCCAATCACCAACCCGCCGAGCGAGCCGATCAAAAGCGCCACCAGCACCTGAATATCCAGAAGATCCTGCAAACCTGTCAGCAAAGCATCCATTAGAAATAGACCTTCATGAAGGTCTCCAAAGCAGGCGGAAACTGCTCATAGAGCCAAATGTTGACGGGGGTTTTGATCTGCAAAAATGTGCGGAAAACCAGCACGATTAGCATGGCCGTTCCCGCGCTGTAGGCCAGCCAGCGTGGCTTGCGATAGCCCAAGCGCGTGGTCAAGAAGAGCGCAAAAATCAACGTCGAAAGCAGATACCCCAGCACCGGCACGCAATAGGAATAGATGATGAAGTAGGTCAGGAATTCCAGCGCGCGCAGCCACTGCACCACCTCGAACATGGTTCGGTTCGGGCGATGGCGCCGCTCGGGCTTCTGGGTCCAACGGTAGGACATCCAGACGTTCAACACTGCGCTCGGGACCAAGATCGCCAAAGCCATCAGCGGACCAACCCACTGTTGTTTCAAGATTTTTCCAACGCGACTCTGGGGCAAGTCGCGATCATTCCAGCCCCCTTCGTCGCCGAAATGCCACAGCAAGAACAGCGCGATCCCCAGCATGATGATCGACAGGATCAGATCGCCGCGCGTGCGCTTGAAGCCAAACAGGTTCTCGATCTTATAGCGCTTGTCTTTGGGGACCAACGAGGACAGCCCGGTGGCTCCGCTCAAGGCGTTAAAAGCCTTGGGCTGCGCCTGAGAGCGAAACGCCGCGTTCAAGTCCGACTTAAACGTCATATGTCCCCACCAAACCGGTCATTGCCTGTTTCCCCTTGAACCCTGCCCGTCTTCAAAGCTGAATCCAAGCGGTTTTCAGCTTGCTGAACTTCTCCAGCGCATAGATGGACTTGTCAGATCCGTTGCCCGACTGCTTGTGCCCGGACAGCGGAACCGTGATATCCGGACCGCCATAGGTGTTGACGTGAACGACACCCGCCTTGATCGCTTTGACCATCCGGTGCGCGCGGCCCAAATCGCTGGTCCAGACGCCCGCCGCCAGGCCATAGATGCTTTGGTTCGCCAGCGCCACGGCCTCGGCCTCATCCTCAAAGCGCATCACACCCAGCACTGGGCCAAACACCTCGTCCTGCGCCAGCCGCATGTCGCTGTGCACATCGGCAAAGACGGTCGGCTGCATATAGAAGCCGCCGGTTTCATCCAGAATGCGCGCGCCGCCGGTGGCCAGCCGAGCACCTTGCGCGACAGCAGCCTCAACGTGCTCCAGGTTCTGAGCAAGCTGCACGGCGCTGCTGACCGCTCCGGCTTCGGTTGCCATGTCCAAGGGATCGCCGACCCGCATGCTTGCAGCCTGACGCGACAGCTTCTCCACCACCTCATCATAGATCGAGGCTTGCACCAACAGCCGCGAGCCCGCTACGCAGACCTGGCCGGAGTTACGAAAGATGCCCGCTGCCGCGACTGCGATGGCCTTGTCCAAATTGGGGGCATCATCGAAGATTATGTTGGGCGACTTGCCGCCCAGCTCCAGATAGCAGGGCTTGAGGTTCGACGCCGCCGAGGCCTGCAACAGCCGACGGCCTGTCGCGCCCGAGCCCGTAAAGGTCAGAACGTCCACCTCCATGCTCTCCGCAAGGGCTGCGCCGACGACTGAGCCAGAGCCGGTCACCACATTCAAAACCCCGTCGGGCAGGCCCGCTTCGTGGCAAAGCTCCACCAGGCGCAACAAGGAGAGGCTCGCCACCTCGGCGGGCTTCAGCACCACCGAGTTGCCCACCGCCAGCGCCGGAGCAATCTTCCAAGCCGCGATCATCAGCGGGAAGTTCCAGGGCACGATGGCCCCCACGACCCCCACCGCCTCGCGGTGGATCAGGCCCAAGACCGACGGATCGGTCGGCGCTACGTCGCCCATGATCTTATCAACGCACTCGGCGTAGAAGCGAAACGTCGCCGCTGCCGAGCCCGGCTCAGCCTTGATTGCCATGCTGATTTCAGTGCCGTTGTCGCGCACCCCCAACACCGCCAGCTCCAAGGCGTGCTTTTGGATCAAATCGGCGATGCGGTGCATAATGGTCTTGCGCGCGGCGGGGGCCATGTTGGACCAAGCCCCGGCCTCAAAGCTGGCCCGGGCCGCAGCAACGGCCGCCTGCATATCTGCAGCAGAACCCGACGGCACCTGCGTCAGCACCGTACCATCGATCGGTGACACGGCATCGAAGGTCGCTCCATCGCGCGCTTGCACGCGCTTGCCCGCAATCCACATGGCCTGTGGCGCGATCGGCAGGCTGCGAAGAGCATCAATGGCGGACTGATCCATGGGGAGCCTCTGCTTAAGCGGCCGGTTCACAAAATGAACCGTTGTTTCATTTATTGCTTGCATTACCCCTGCGCATTTGTCAACTAACTTATGCGTCTAACGCAGATCTAATTTAACTCGTTAAATGATGACCGACAGCACTCGCAAAACCACCACCGACAAAGCATTGTCTTTGCTCGCTTTTTTCGATGACAAGCACGATTGGATCGGGTTGACCGATTTGGCCAACGCTGCGGGATTCGACAAGGCCAGCACGCTGCGGCATGCCTCGGCTTTGGTACGCGCAGGCCTGTTGCAGCAGAATCCGAGCCACAAAAAGTACGCTCTGGGGTCAGAAGTTTTGCGCCTGGCGCGCTTGCGAGAGCAGCATTTCCCCTTCCAGGCCCTGGTCATGCCGGTCTTACAGGACTTGACCCAAACCACCGGAGAGACAAGCCACGCGAGCCTATTGAGCCCGCGCGGCCTTGCCACCATCGCCAGCGTCGAGAGCCCCAACTCGACCCGCGTTCATATCGAAACCGGGTTTGTGGCACCGCTGCACGCCTCGGCATCTGGTCTCATCTACATGGCTTACAGCCCAGAGGAGCAGGTGCGCGCCTGGCTCGCAGAACCGCTGGCGGCTTGGACCGACTACACCATCACCGACCCCGATCTGGTGGCTCAGCAGGTGGCGAGCGCGCGCAGCAGCGGCATCGCCTCCTCAGACCGCGGTGTGGAGATCGAAGTCTTCTCGCAGGCGGTCGCTGTCTTCGATAAGGACCGCCGCCCCTACGCCACCTTGGCGGTGGTCACGCCCGTTTCGCGCGCAAATGCGGCCAGTCGCCAGCTTGCGGCCCAGGCTCTGTTCAGCGCCAGCCTACGCTTGACCCAGCAGGTCGGCGGCCTGACCCCAGCCGACTACCAGCGTTTGGCCGAAGCAGCCCTGCGCCAACCGCGCCCGTCCCGCCCACCCAAGCTCGCGTCGTCGCCCGCTCAAATCGCAGGCTTCGCGCCTTCCTGAGCGCGCGAGCCCCCCTTTGGCCTGCGGCCATATTTCCTTTCCCATGCCCCTTGCACAAGGTTCCAGTCCATGCCGTTTGACAGCAATTTCTTGAAAGAAAACAACGCCAAGTTCCAATGGCATCCCATGGCGCACCCCGCCGAGATGCAGGCCCAGCCGCCCAAGATCATTTGCAGCGCCGAGGGGGTGACCCTGACCGACGTCGATGGGCACAAGACCATTGATGCCGTCGGCGGGCTGTGGAACGTCAACCTGGGCTATTCTTGCGAGCCGGTCAAAAAGGCCATCGCTGACCAATTGGCCGAGCTGCCCTATTATTCGGCCTTCCGTGGCACCGCCACCGCGCCTGCAATCGAGCTGAGCCACGCGCTCAAGGAGTGGTTTGCGCCCGACGGTTTGACCCGCGCTTTCTTCACCTCGGGCGGCTCGGACAGCGTGGAGTCGGCGCTGCGCTTGGCGCGCCAGTACCACAAGATCAGGGGCGATCGGGACCGGACCAAGTTCATTTCGCTGAAAAAGGGCTACCACGGCACCCACTTCGGCGGGGCCTCGGTCAACGGCAACGCCAACTTCCGCCGCAACTACGAGCCGCTGTTGCCCGGCTGCTATCAGATCGCTTCGCCCTACCCCTATCGCAATCCCTTCGGTGAGACCGATCCCGCGCGCCTGGCCGAGTTGGTGGCTGCCAACCTGGAGGACGAGATCAATTTCCAGGGCCCAGATACCGTCGCCGCCTTCATCATGGAGCCGGTCTTGGGCGCGGGCGGCGTGATCCCACCGCACGAAAGCCTGATGCCCAAGGTGCGGGAGATTTGCGACCGCCACGGCATTTTGCTGATTGCCGACGAGGTTATCACCGCCTTTGGCCGCACCGGGGCTTGGAGCGGCTCGCGACTTTGGGGCGTGCAGCCGGACCTCATGTGTACCGCTAAGGCGATTACCAATGGCTACTACCCCTTCGGCGCGGTGATGATCCACCAGAAGGTGGCCGAGGTGTTCGAAAATGACCGCAGCAGCTTTGGTGCCATTGGGCACGGCTATACCTATTCGGCCCACCCGGTCGGCGCAGCGGCGGCCCTGGCCTGCCTGCCCGAGATCGTCAAGAACGATGTGGCCAACAACTCGATTGCCCGTGGCGCCGAGCTACTGGCGGGGCTGGAAGCGCTGGCCACCAAGCACGAGGTCATCGGCGATGTGCGCGGCAAGGGCCTGATGTGCGCGATTGAGCTGGTGCAGGACCGCTCCACCAAGGCGCCGATCAACAAGGACCGCATCGCGCGGGTTTTTGAGACCATGTACGAGGCGGGCGTTATGGTGCGCATTTCCGGCCCCAACATGATCTTCAGCCCGCCGCTGATCATCACCAGCGCCCACGTTCAAGCCATGCTGGCAGCCACCGACGCGGGCTTGGCTGCCGCCTA
>CAZHYF010000067.1:0-9936 GCA_964536635.1 uncultured Rhodospirillaceae bacterium
TCCATTTCCAGCACCTCCAGCGTTTCTGGATGGATCGTCACTTCAATGGCGCGACCCTCGGCGTCGCTGCCTTTGATCTCATAGCAGCCGTCGTCAATCTTGATGCGCTTTAGGATCCAGCCTTGCTCTTCGGCCAGCGTCTTGACCGCCTCGCGTGGCTGCCAATTGGCCATCGGCACAAAACAGTCGTCATCCGCCAGAGCTGCGCCTGCGCCAAACGCGGTCAGACATGCAACAATTGTCAAGGTCTTGATCATGGGCCAAACTCGTTGTGGGGACCGGGATTGTGTTTCTTATACATCCGAAAGCTGACAGCAGCCTGACGCGCTGGAAAAAAAATTGATGGCTTCAGGTTTGTGTCAGCAAGGGCTGCCAAATTTAGGGGCTCGCAACAAGAAGGCAGACCGACATGCGCATTTTGCTGATCGAAGACGACCAAGTGCTGGGCGCAGCCGTGCGCGACCAGATCGCCAGCGACGGCCACTCGGTCGATTGGGTGCAGCGTCTGGATGCGGCGGGCGACGCCGTTGGCGCCACGGCCTTCGACTTGGTCTTGCTCGACCTCATGCTGCCCGACGGGCGTGGCGTCACTTTCTTGAAGGGCCTGCGCGCGCGCGGCGATGTCACGCCGGTGATCATCTTGAGCGCTCTGGACCAGCTTTCAGATCGGTTGGAGGGGCTCAACGCGGGCGCCGATGACTACTTGGTCAAGCCCTTCGACCTGGCCGAGCTGTCGGCGCGCATCGGCTCGGTGGCCCGGCGCTATAGCGGCAATCCCAATCCGCTGCTGTCCCACGGTGCGCTGGAGATTGATCTGGCCGGGCGCAGTATCCACAAAGAGGGAAAACCTGTGCCGCTGACTGCACGCGAATGGGCGCTGTTTGAGGCCTTCTTGTCCCGCCCTGGCCAGCTATTGTCCAAGGCGGCCTTGGAAGAAAAGCTCTATGCCTTCGATGCCGAGATCGAGAGCAACACCATCGAGGTCCACGTCAGCCGCCTGCGCAAAAAGCTGGGCAGCGCGGTGATCGTCACCGAGCGCGGGCTCGGCTATCGATTGGGCAAGCCATGAGGGCGTTGCGTAGCCTGCAAGTCCGCATAGGCCTGTCGATCAGTCTGGTGATCATGCTGGTTTGGCTGCTGGCGGCCATGATCACCGCTATCAACCTGCGCGCCGAGATGGACGAGGTGTTTGACTCCGCTCTGCGCGAAACCGCCGAACGCATCCTGCCGCTGGCGGTGACCGACATCATCGGACGCGAAGAAGAAGGCGTCCTTCAGCGGCTGGCCGCGATCCGCGATCATGACGAGTTCTTTACCTTCCTGGTCCGCGATGCGCAGGGGCGGATCTTGCTGCAATCTCATGCCGCCGACCCCAGCATTTTTCCCGACTTCGACGGCCACGGTTTCCGGCAGACCGATCATTTTCGCATCTACAATGAGGCCGCCTTGCAAGGCAGCATTCGTATCTCTGTGGCCGAGCCCTTGGCCCACAGGGACGAGGTCGCGCGCGAAATTCAGATGGGCCTCAGCTTGCCGCTGTTGTTTGTGATACCGGTCGCCTTGTTGGCGGTGATCCTGGCGGTGCGCGCCAGCTTCGGTTCGCTGCGGCGTTTCCGGTTGAACCTGGAAGCGCGCGGAGCGCACGATCTTTCGCCCTTGCCGACCGGCGACCTGCCGTCCGAAATTGATCCGGCGGCGATGACGCTCAACAAGCTGTTTGCCCGCTTGCGTGAGGCCTTTGACGCTGAGCGCAGCTTTGCCGCCAATGCCGCCCACGAGCTGCGCACGCCGCTGGCAGGCGCCATGGCTCAGGCCCAGCGGTTGCAGGCCGAGACCCAGGACAGCGCCGCCGTAGCGCGGGCTGCCGATATCGAGGCGACGCTCAAGCGCCTGACCCGCCTATCCGAGCGGCTGATGCAGCTGGCGCGTGCCGAGGGCAGTCGCTTGCGCCTGGAGCAGAGTAGCGACTTGCGGCCGGTGATTGGTCTGGTGGTGGAGGATGTGCAGCGCAGCAGCGCCGGCGCGCGCATCCAAGCCAGCCTGCCCGACGCCCCGCTGCTGTCCGATCTGGACCCCGACGCGCTGGCAATTCTGTGCCGGAACTTGTTGGATAATGCGCTGCGTCACGGCGCCGAGGGGGCACCGGTGGTCTTGAGTCTCGACAGCGCTGGCCTCTTGTGCGTTGCCAACGAGGGCCCGCCGGTGCCTCCCGAAGCGTTGAAGCGCTTGACCCAACGCTTTGAACGCGCCGGGTCCAGTGCTGCTGGCAGCGGTTTGGGGTTGGCCATCGTGGCGGCTATCGCCGAGCGCATCGGCAGCAAGCCGGAGATTTCCTCTCCCCGGCCCGGGCAAGCGACAGGCTTTCAGGTCTGCCTGCGCCTGCCGCTTTCACCAGCCGAGGGCGGATAGCGCCTGCCTTAGGCGGGCATGCGCTGCTCGACGATCTCCGCCCACCAGCTACAGCCTGCGGGAATGGCTTCGTCGTTGAAGTTGTATTCGGGGTGGTGGACCATGGCGGTATCGCCGTTGCCAACCAAAATGTAGGCCCCCGGGCGCTCTTCCAGCATGAAGGCGAAGTCCTCGCCGCCCATGACCAGCGGGGCTTCTTCGCAAACGCCGCTGACCGAGCGCGCCACGTCGGCGGCAAATTCGGTCTGCTCGGGCGAGTTGACCATCACCGGGTAGCCGCGCTCATAGTTGACCGTGACCGTGCCGCCGAAGGTGGCCGCGACGCCCTGACAAACTTCGCTGATGCGGCGCTCTGCCAGATTGCGGATTTCGTTCTTCATGGTGCGAACGGTGCCGCGCAGGGTGACGCGCTGCGGGATGACGTTGAAGGCCTTGGAGGAGGTCTCGAACGAGGTCACCGAGACCACGCCCTGCTCGACCGGATCGGCGTTGCGGCTGATGATGGTCTGAAGCGCCAGCACGGCCTGCGAGGCCATGACGGTTGTGTCCACCACATCCTGCGGCTTGGCCGCGTGACCGCCCTTGCCCTCGAACTCGATTTCAAAGGTGTCGGCTGAGGCGAAGAACGCGCCCGAGCGAATGGCGAAGCTGCCGACCGGCTTGCCCGGCCAGTTGTGCATGCCGTAGACTTCTTGGATGCCCCAGCGGTCCATCATGCCTTCGTCGCACATGACCTTGCCGCCGCCGCCGCCTTCTTCGGCGGGCTGGAAGATGACGACCACGGTGCCGTCAAAGTTGCGGGTCTCGGTCAGGTACTTGGCCGCGCCCAGCAGCATGGCGGTGTGGCCGTCGTGGCCGCAGGCGTGCATGGCGCCTTGGGTCTTGGAGGCATAGTCCAAGCCGGTCTGCTCGATAATGGGCAGGGCGTCCATGTCGGCGCGCAGGCCGATGACCTTGCCGCTGGCATTGGACTTGCCCTTGATCACGGCAACAACGCCGGTCTGGGCCAGGCCCTCGACCACCTCGTCACAGCCGAACTCGCGCAGCTTCTCGGCGACGATGCGCCCGGTGCGGACCGTGTCGAACATCAGCTCGGGGTTTTCGTGGAAGTCGCGGCGCCAGGCCGTGATTTCGTCGTGGAAGTCAGCAAATCGGTTCTTAACCGCCATGGTGAGTGCCTCTCTGGTAAGACGGGTTATGTCGGCTCAGCGCTTTTGCTTCGGCTGAGGTCGTTTGGATCTTCTGGGAAATATCTAGGCGCTAGTAGCCACTGTCGCTGGTCAGCACCATATGACCGGGCTCCACCTCCTCATAGACCGACGGCTCGGCGGTGTAGCCGATCGCGCGAATGGGCGAGGGGATGGGCCGGAAGTTCAAGTCCTTTTCCGACTTGCGCTTGGTGGGGTCGGCGATGGGAACCGCGCTCATCAGGGCCTTGGTATAGGGGTGCTGTGGGTTTTCGAACACCGCGCGACGTGGTCCCAGCTCGACGATGCGGCCAAGGTACATAACGCCCACATCGTGGCTGACCCGCTCGACTACCGCCATATCGTGGCTGATGAACAAGAAGCTGAGCCCCAGGTCGGCTTGCAACTCCATCATCAAATTGAGCACTTGCGCTTGCACGGACACATCTAGCGCAGACACGGCCTCGTCGGCGATGATCAGCTTGGGGTTAAGCGCCAAAGCGCGGGCGATGGCAACGCGCTGGCGCTGGCCGCCGGACAGCTCGTGCGGGAAGCGGCGCATGAAGCTGCGCGGCAGCTCGACGCGATCAAACAGGTTGGCAACCCGGTCTTGCAGCGCCTGGCCGCGATGGGTGCCATAATTGATCATGGGCTCGGCAACCTGGTCGGCGAGCTGCATCTTGGGGTCCAGGCTGGCGAAGGGGTCTTGGAAGACCATCTGCATATCTTTGCGCGCCGCGCGCAATTGTTCTTGATCCAGCGCCATGATGTCGGTGCCGTCCAGGTTGATGCTGCCCGACAGGGGCTGGACCAGCCGCAAGATCGAGCGGCCTGCGGTAGACTTGCCACAGCCAGATTCGCCCACCAGCGACAGGGTGCGGCCCTTGTTCAATGTGAAGGACACATCTTCGACGGCGTGAACGTGCGCCACCGGGCGGCGAAAGAAGCCGCCCAGGACCGGGAAGCGGGTCACCAGGTTAGAGACGGTCAAGAGCGGCTCTGAGGTGCCTTCGATGGGCGCGATGGCGTCTTGCTCCTGGCCCAGCAGGCGCATGGGCTCGGGGTAGGTCTTGCCGCGCATCTCGCCCAGCTTGGGCACGGCGGCCAGCAGGGCCTTGGTGTAGGGGTGCTGCGGATCGTTGAAGATCTGCTCGACGGGGCCTTCTTCGACCTTATTGCCGCGGAACATCACCACCACGCGATCAGCCATTTGGGCGACAACCGCCATGTCGTGCGTGATGAAGACCACCGCCGTGCCGGTCTCGCGCTTCAGGCGGTCCATCAGGGCCAAGATTTCGGCCTGGATGGTGACGTCCAAGGCCGTTGTCGGTTCGTCGGCGATCAGAAGGCGTGGCTCGCAGGCCAGGGCCATGGCGATGACCACGCGCTGGCGCATACCGCCCGATAGCTCGTGTGGGTATTGCTTCAGGCGGCGTTCTGGCTCCGGGATGCGCACTTGGCGCAACAGCTCGATGGCGCGCGCTTCGGCCTTGCTCTTGCTGAGGCCCCGGTGCAGGCGCAGGCCCTCGGTCAACTGGCGGCCCACGGTAAAGACCGGGTTGAGTGCGGTCATGGGCTCTTGGAAGATCATGCCGATCTCGTTGCCGCGGATGGAGCGCATCAAGTTGGGTTCGGTCGCGGCCAGGTCGATGGTCTCGCCGGTCTTGCGATCGAACAACAGGCGGCCCTTGGCGATGGTGCCGCCGCCGAACTCAACCAGGCGCATGAGCGACAAGCTGGAGACCGATTTGCCCGAGCCTGACTCACCGACGATGCAGACGGTCTCGCCTGGGTTGACTGAAAAGGAGACATCTTCAACGCCAACCACCGGGCCTGCTTTGGTCTGGAACTCGACGCGAAGATTCTCGATCGAGGCAATTGGCTGATCTAGCATAAGATTTTCCTTACAAATTCCAGGCCAAAGCCCAGGGGCGCTGTGCCGCGGGATTTTGCGGCCTTGGACCTCGGGCCAAACACTAGGGACAGGCGCTTGGGTCTGTCAAATTCTTATCATTCCAAGGGCGTGTTGTAAGCGCCTACTAATATTAGTGCTTGAGTTTCCGGTCTTTGTGGTCAAAGCTCCCCCCCGGCTGGTTGCCCTTTGCGGACTTCAGTGGCCAAAAGGGGCAAACCCAGTCTGGTAAACCCAGAAAAAAGAAAGCTTGTTTGCATAAACAAGGAGGCAAATATGAAACTCAAATCCCTCGCGCTTTGCGCGGTGGCTGGCGTAGCATTCGCAACCGCAGCAGCGGCTGAGCGGGCGAGCGACGGCGAAGTCAAGATCATCTATTGGCAGGCGCCTTCGATCCTGAACCCTTACCTGTCAAGCGGCACCAAGGACATCGAATCGGCGTCACTGGTGATTGAGCCCCTGGGTCGTTACGGCCCCGACGGCGCGCTCATTCCCTACCTGGCGGCAGAAATTCCTACGGTTGAAAACGGCGGCGTGTCTGCGGACCTGAAGTCGATCACCTGGAAGCTGAAGTCTGGCCTGGTTTGGTCCGATGGCAGCGCGGTGACCTCAGCGGACGTCAAATTCACGGCTGACTACTGCATGAACCCCGAAGGTGGTTGTGCGCAGGCAGCGAAGTTCGAAGGCGTGACCAGCGTTGACATCGTGGACGATCTGACCGTCAAGGTGAGCTTCTCAGAGCCCAAGCCGAACCCCTATGGCCCCTTCATGGGCGGCCAGTCTCCGATCATCCAAAAGGCTCAGTTCGAAAACTGTACCGGTGCTAAGGCGCCCGAGTGTACAGCTGAGAACTTCGGCCCGATCGGCACAGGCCCCTTCGTGGTGACCGAATTCCGTCCGAACGACGTGATCACCATGGCGGCGAACCAGAACTATCGTGATCCTGCTAAGCCTGCGTTTGCGACCCTGACCTTCAAAGGCGGCGGCGATGCAGCAGCAGCCGGCCGTTCGGTTCTGGAGACCGGCGAGTTCGACTACGCTTGGAACCTGCAGTTGGCTCCTGAGGTGATCGACAAGATGGTTCAAGGCGGCAAAGGCCAGGCCATTGCAGCTTTCGGTAGCTTGGTTGAGCGGATCGAGATGAACATGACCGACCCGTCATCGTCTCTGCCGGAAGGCGAGCGGTCTACCGCGAAGCACCCGCACCCCTTCTTGTCTGACATGCGCGTTCGTAAGGCGCTGTCTATGGCGATCGACCGCGACCTGTTGGTTGAAATTGGCTATGGCAAGGCAGGTCGCCCGACCTGTAACCTGGTTCCGGCTCCTGCGATCTATGCCTCTGACAACACTGAGTGTTTGACCCAGGACATCGAAGGCGCCAAGGCGCTGTTGGATGAAGCGGGCTGGAAAGTTGGCGCTGGTGGCGTGCGTGAAAAAGACGGCGTCAAGATGAAGGTTCTGTACCAGACCTCAACCAACGCAGTGCGTCAGGACTTCCAGGCCCTGATCAAGCAGTGGTGGAGCGAGATCGGCGTTGAGACCGAGCTGCGCAACATCTCCGCTAGCGTTTACTTCGGTGGCGACCCGGGCTCTCCGGACACCTTCCAGAAGTTCTATGCTGACGTAGAAATGTACGCCAACAACTTCGATGGCACGGACCCTGAGTCTTACCTGGCCCAGCACACTTGCGAAAAGGCTCCCAAGCCCGAGAGCCAGTGGCAGGGTGAGAACATCAACCGCTTCTGTGACCCCGCTTACGATGCTCTGGTTAAAGAGCTGAGCGCGACCGGTTCTTTGGAAAAGCGTGGCGAAATCAGCCGCAAGCTAAACGATATGCTGACCAAAGACTCCTACGTCGTTGTTCCCCTGGTGGATCGTGGCCGTGTCTCTGCGCATGCCAACTCTTTGGGTGGCGTCGTGCTGAACACTTGGGACTCAGAGCTGTGGAACGCGGCTGACTGGTACCGCATGCAGTAACCTGTCTTAAGCAATCAGCCCCGGTCTGAAGCGGCCGGGGCTTTTTGTAACAAAGCGAGTGGGTTCTGCGGTTCGGGCTCCGTGCCCTGCCTTGGCCCACTGGTTTTGCAGCCAGCCCCTCTCCAAAGGCACAACCATGCTGACATTCACGATACGCCGTTTGGTGATCGCCATACCGACGCTATTGTTCATCAGTCTCGCCATCTTCTTGTTGTTAGAGCTGGCCCCGGGCGATCCTATGGCACAAGTGCCACTGACCGTCCCACCGGAAGTTAAAGCCAAAATGCGCGAGGCGCTGGGCTTGGGCGAGCCGGTCTACATCCGTTTTGTTAAGTGGATCATCCAGTTTTTCTGGGTCGAGCCGCAGGTTCTTATCGACAATCTGTTCGGCACCGGCTTTGCCGAGGGCAAGCTGCGCATCTTGAGCTGGCAGACCCGCAGCCCGGTGATGGATATCGTCGCCCAGCGCCTGCCCCAAACCCTGACCGTCGTCGGCCTGTCCTATGTCCTGGGCGTGTTGTTGGCCATGCCGATCGGCATCTATTCGGCCTATCGCCAGTATTCGATCTTCGACCAGATCGGCACCTTTGTTTCCATGGTCGGCTATTCGGTGCCGACCTTCTTTACCGGCGTTTTGTTGATCGTCATCTTCTCGGTCACCTTGGGTTGGTTCCCCTCGATCTACGACACCATGCATCAGGTGACCGATTGGGACAGCTTCTTGGTCCAGCTCAAACAGATGATCATGCCAGTGTCGGTGCTGGCGCTCTATAACGCCGCCCAGATCAGCCGCTTTATGCGCGCCTCCATGCTCGACAACTTGAACCAAGACTATGTGCGCACCGCGCGCGCCAAGGGTCTTAGCGAAAAAGTAGTGGTGATGATCCACGTGCTGCGCAACTCGATGATACCGGTGGTGACCGTGATCGCGCTGGGCGTACCGCAGGTGTTCGGCGGTGCCATCATCACCGAGCAAGTCTTCAAGGTGAACGGCCTTGGCCACCTGTTGATCGGCGCCATCGAGGCCAACGATCTGCCCATGGTGCAAACCCTCACCTTTATTTTCGCGGTCCTGATTGTCCTGTTCAACCTGATCGCGGACGTTCTCTACAGCCTGCTTGACCCGAGGATCCGCTATGAGTGACACGTCGCCCAAGCCCCAGGCTGCATCTGAAACTTCGCCGATTGCCGCGCTGACCGACCCCATGCCGGTTGCGCCGCCGCGCAGCCAGTGGCTGGATGTCTGGGACCAGTTTCGACGCCATAAGGGCGCCATGGCTGGTGCCATCGTCCTGCTTCTCATTATTTTGCTGGTCTTCGTCGGGCCTTGGTTCTGGCAATTCGATGCTGGACACATCAATATTCGCGCGCGCAATCAGGGCCCCAGTTGGCTGCACCCCATGGGTACCGACCAATTGGGCCGTGATATGCTGGCGCGCCTCATGGCTGGCGGCCAAACCAGCGTCTCGGTTGGCATTACGGCCATGCTGTTGGCGCTGTTCTTGGGAAGTTTGGTGGGCGTGCTCGCGGGCTATTTCCGCCGCCTGGACGGGCTGTTGATGCGCCTGACCGACCTCTTTTTGGCGCTGCCGCTGCTGCCGCTCATGCTGGTCATGGTGCTGCTGTTCCGCGACATGCTCAACGCCGCTTTCGGGCCGGAAACGGGCATTTTCACCCTGATCGTCGTCGCCATTGGCGTGACCTCTTGGATGCCGACAGCGCGCATCGTACGCGGAGACGTGCTGGCGCTCAAAGAGCAAGAGTTCGTTCTGGCCGCGCGCTCGATTGGCACCACCAACACCCGCATGATCATGCGCCACATCCTGCCCAATGTGCTGTCACCGATCATGGTTTCGGCCACGCTGGGCATTGCCAACGCGATCATCACCGAAAGTGCCTTGTCCTTCCTGGGCCTCGGCTTCCCGCCGGATTTCCCAACCTGGGGCCGCTTGCTGTTCGACGCCACCGACTACCTGCAACAGTACCCAGAGCGGGTGTTCTGGCCCGGTCTGGCGATCTCGCTGACGGTGCTGAGCGCCAACTATTTGGGCGATGGCCTGCGCGACGCTCTGGACCCTCGTATCCGCGGTCGCTAGCGCATGGTTCGATCGGTTGCCCGCGCTCAGCCGGCGCTATCGAATTGCCGTTGATGCAAAGTCACTTGCGCTCTTGACCCCAGAGGCTTGGGCTTTGCTCTAGGCCCGCAATGACACAGAATTACTAAGACAAGCAGTCTGGTGCGCCGAACGGCCCGCCAGGCTGCTGCATTTGTTGGAGACCATCCATGAACCAGCATCCCTTGTGGCAACACGTCAGCGACAACGAACCCCGCTTGCACGCCTTGTCCAACCAGGTCTGGGCTACGCCTGAGACCTGCTATGCCGAGCGCGCCTCGGCTGCGGCCCACCTGGCTGAACTCAAAGACCAGGGCTTTCGCGTCCAAGAGCAGGT
>CAZHYF010000067.1:10036-11565 GCA_964536635.1 uncultured Rhodospirillaceae bacterium
GCCAGCCACGCGGCGGCCTCGCCCCACCTGGGCCGCTCGGCCTTGGATGCCGCCGAGCTGATGAGTGTCGGCGTCAACTACATGCGCGAGCACATGCCCGACAGCGCGCGCATCCACCATGCCATTATCGACGCCGGTGGCATCTCGCCCAACGTGGTGCAGGCGCAAGCCAAGCTGCGCTTTGTCGTGCGCGATCTCAACACGGCGGCGATGCTCAAGCTGCTGGCGCGGGTCGAAAAGATCGCCCAGGGCGCGGCGCTGATGACCGAGACCAAGGCCACAACCCAGGTGTTGGCCGGGGTGTCGAACCTGATCTACAACCCCACGCTGGGCACCGTCATGCAGGCCAATTTGGACCTGCTCGGCCCGCCGCCCTTCGACGAGGCCGACCGCGCCTATGCGGCCAAAATGCAGGCCACCGTCGATGAAGATGCCATCGCGGCCTCCTATGCAGCCATGGGCATGTCCGCCAGCTTTGACTATGTGCTGGCCGATTTCACCGTGCCGACCACAGCCAAAGCGGTCGATATCGGCGGTTCGACCGACGTGGCGGATGTGTCCTGGGTGGTGCCGACCGTACAGCTTTGGGGCGCGACCTACGCCATCGGCACCCAGTTGCATTCTTGGCAGGTGGTGGCGCAGGGCAAGAGCCCGCATGCGCTCAAGGGCATGACCCACGCGGCGATGATCATGGCCTCGACCGGGGCGGATTTGATGACCAATCCTGAGTTGCGGGCGCGGGCTTGGGACGACCTGAAGGCCGCCGTTGGACCCAAGGGCTACGTCAGCCCGCTGCCTGAAGGCTGCGAGCCCCCGATCGCAGCCATGGCCTAAGGCGCACAACCTGAGGACGAGTTCTAGAATCTGTTTGGCGAACCACCTCCTTTGGCTGTACTGGCGGTCATTGGAGGTAGTCTGTACTCAAAAGGCCATGCTATAGCAGATACCTCACTTGGCAATTTCAAATGTAGTCACCTGGGCGTCACGGATTTCTAACGGGCAGGGCGCGTAAATGACGTGAACAAGGTCTAGGGGACTTCCATGGGGCGACTGATATCGGCCATGTCGCGATTGGTCTGGCTGCTGGCCGGCCCCAAGGGGCTCGTCTTCTTGACGCTCAGCCTGTCCGCGCTGGCAACACCCAGCTTCGCCCTTGTCGGCTGCTCTGGTGAACCAGGAGACGTCGGTAAAGCTGGTGAGACTTACACCTTAGGTGACGGGACGATCGTCAGCTGTGAGGGCTTGTTGATCGTAAGCGAGGGCATGCTGCGTAGCGTTATCATCTACGGCGGAATAGGAGACTACTCATTCAATGCTGGTGGCGCATACGATGGTGTGGCCTTGAGCTCTGGCAGCTATACCATGAGTCAAATCTATGCCGGCAACATCACCGACATGAGCAACATATTCCGCGGGTCGGGCGTCCATGCTGTATCTATGCAGGACATCTCAAAATGGGGCACAAGCAACGTTACCAACATGTCCCACATGTTCGATTTTGCGACCAGCTTCAATGGCAACATTGGTCA
>CAZHYF010000068.1:0-1864 GCA_964536635.1 uncultured Rhodospirillaceae bacterium
CTTTGAGGTTCATGGCTTGGTGGACCGCCACTTGCTGGCCTTTGACCGAGGCCACCTGGTCCGCGACGTTGCTGCCCGAGAGGGTCGAGACGGGCAGGCCCAAAAGGATCACGCCCGCCACATCGCCGCTGCGCGCATTGCGCTGGGCCTGGCTGACCTGCGCCAAAGCTGCGTCGAGCCGCGCGGCCTCGCTGGCCAACTGGGGGCAAGAATAGGCGTCGTATTGCATGTGCGAGACGTAGGCCGGGGCGATGGCTTCGGGCTTTTTGGCGCAAGCGGTCAGCACCAGCGGCGCTACTCCCGCCATCATCAAAGCGATCCAGGGAACAGCACGCATAGCGATCCTTTGCTTATCAATACAATAAAACCGATAAGCATGTCATAGTGTTACGCGCAAATTTCGCAACACAATAATATGGATATGCAATTTAATACATATAGTTGTTGATGTTTGCCCAGATTTGGAGCAATTGCAGGATGGCCTAGAGCTCTGTGTGCATGCGGTAGCCCGCGTGGAAGATGAGCCTTACCACAGTCACGACGGCGTCGGCGTGGCGCGTGCTGCGGTCCAACACCAACAGGCCCTGGCCGGGCTGACAGCCCAGCAAGGCCGCCTGCCGCTCTGAGGCGGCCAGCGCTGAAAAGCTGAAATCGCCGCCGTCGAAAGGCACCTCGCGCACCAGCCATTCGTTGGGGCTGATGGTCTGGAAGGTAACGTCGGTAATCGGTGGTACGGCGGACAGGTTGATCCAGCGGTCCTCAAAGGCGTGGGGCGCTCCGTTGGCGCTATACAGCGTCTCAAGGTGCAACTGCGGTCGGCCCAGATCCGTTTTCAGGCGGGCGCGCAACTCCGGTGGCGGCACCAAGGTCTCTTGCTTTAGGATTGCAAAATCAAAGGCTTGGCCGCGGCCCTCAATCTCGCTGCGGATAACCGGGATCTCAAAGCGCGCGTGGCGCACGGGGTTGCGGGCAACGCGGGTGCCCGCCTTGCGCTGGCGGATCACCAAGCCCTCTTCGGCCAGTCCCCGCAGCGCGCGGTTGACCGTAGCGCGGGCGCAGCCAAACTCCTGCGCCAGGTCGGCTTCGTGCGGGATCGGGTCGCCCGGCTGCCAGACCCGCGCATTGATACGCCTGCGAACCTCGGCTTGGACCGACTGCCAGGTGTGGGGGCTGGTGTTGCTCACAGGTCTGACTGTAGCTCCCGGATTGCGCGCCGATAGGCGGTGGTGATGGCTTCGCGACGGATGTGGTGGCCACCGGTTACCAGGTGGCGGCCCGCCGACCAGACCTCCTGCACCATGCGGTCGTCGCCGGCAAAGATATAGCTGTCCAGCAGGGTATCGCCTTGGCGCCCTTCCAGGTCAATATGCTGGCCGTCCAGCGCCATCAGGTCGGCCCAGAGCCCCGCTGCGATCCGCCCACTTTGGCGGCCTGCCGACAGCGCGCCGCCGCTGCAAGCCGCATCAAACAGGCGGCGACCGGTCGAGGCCTCTGCGCTGGCCAGGGCCGCGCGCGACTGGTCCCGCAAGCGCTGGGAATAGTCGAGGGTGCGCAGCTCCTCGGCCAGGGCGATGCGGATATTGGAATCCGAGCCCAGCGAGATGCGCCCGCCGGCCTCGAACCAGGTCAGTCCGTCGAATATGCCGTCGCCAAGGCTCGATTCGGTGATGGGGCAGAGCCCGGCCACCGCGCCACTGCGGGCCAGAGCGCGGGTCTCATGCGGCTGCATTTGCGTGCAGTGAATGAAGGTAAAGCGTTGATCTAGCGGCAGATTGCGCGTCACCCACGCGACGGGCCGCAGGCCCAGGGCAGATTCGACCTCCTCAACCTCGGCGACTTGCTCGGCCAGGTGCATGTGGATCGG
>CAZHYF010000068.1:1964-9648 GCA_964536635.1 uncultured Rhodospirillaceae bacterium
CAATGCGCGCGGCCATCTCGCCCAGGTCGTCGTAGGCCTGCCCGCCCGGCTGGTGGTGCAGATAGTGAAACTCGACGTTGGTGGCGTAGCCCGCCTCCAGCATCTCCATTTGCACCAGGGCTGCTATGGCCTCGACCTGCTCGGGCGTCAGGCGCTGCAAGAAGGTGAACATCAATTTGCGCCAGGTCCAGAAGCTGTCGCGCGGGTCGGGTCCGCGCGCCTCGGTCAGCCCCGCCATGGCGCGCTGGAAGGCGTGGGAGTGGGCGTTGACCGGCGCGGGCAACAAGACGGCCACGCGCTGATCCTGCGCGGCTGGGGCCACCCCTGCCTCAACCGAGGCTATGCGGCCATTCGCGGCCAAGCCGACCGCGACCTGCTTTTGCCAGCCCTCGGCGGTCAGCGCCTGTTCAGCCCAAATCCGGCTCATGTCATCTGTCCTTGACTTGCTAATATGTATAGACATAATAGCGATAGATCGACTTTAATCAAGGTGCAACATGCTGTTGGACAATGCGCGCATCGCGACCATGACGCCGGGTCAGGGCTACGGCCTGATCGAGGCGGCGGCCCTGGTGGTGCAAGACCAAACCATCGCCTGGCTGGGGCCGCGCGGCGACCTGCCCGACGCCTTTGCCGGGCAAGAGCGCTTGGACCTGGGCGGGCGCTTGCTGACGCCGGGCCTGATCGACTGCCACACCCACATCGTTCACGGCGGCAATCGCGCCCGCGAGTTTGAGCTGCGGTTGGAAGGCGCCTCCTACGAGGAAATCGCGCGCGCGGGCGGCGGTATCGTTTCGACTGTCGAAGCCACCAGAGCAGCCAGCCTGGAAGCGCTGGTCCAGGCCGCCTTGCCGCGCGTCGATGCGCTGATTGCCGAGGGCGTCACCACCCTGGAAATCAAGTCAGGCTACGGCTTGGATCTGGAGACCGAGTTGCGCATGCTGCAAGCCGCTCGTCAGATCGCAGAACTGCGGCCCATCACGGTGCGCACCAGCTTTTTGGGTGCCCATGCGGTGCCCAAGGACGTTGGGGGCCCGGACGCCTATATCGACCAGGTCTGCCTGCCCGCGCTTGAGGCGGCGCATGCTCAGGGGCTGGTGGATGCCGTGGACGGCTTTTGCGAGGGCATCGCCTTTAGCCCCGCCCAAATCCGCCGGGTTTTTGAGCGCGCTCGGGCTCTGGGCCTGCCGGTCAAACTGCACGCCGAGCAGCTCTCCAATCTGGGCGGTGCGCGGCTAGCCGCCGAGTTCAAAGCACTGTCGGCGGATCATTTGGAATACGCCGATGCGGGCGACGCTGCGGCCATGGCGGCGGCGGGCACGGTGGCAGTGATCCTGCCGGGTGCTTTTTATACCCTGCGCGAGACCCAGACGCCGCCGATCCAGGCCTTTCGCGATCACCAGGTGCCTATGGCCTTGGCCAGCGACTGCAATCCAGGCTCATCGCCACTGACCTCCTTGCTGCTGACCATGAATATGGGCGCGACCCTGTTCCGCATGACGCCGCAAGAGTGCCTGGCGGGGGTCACCTGCCAGGCCGCGCGCGCGCTGGGGCTGGCCGATCGCGGCCTGCTAGCGCCCGGTCTGCGCGCCGATCTGGCGATTTGGGACGCCGAAAGCCCCGCCGAGCTGACCTATCGCATCGGCTTCAACCCGCTTTTTAAACGCATGTTCGGAGGTCGCTTGTGACCCTGGTTCTTCACCCTGGTGCTGTCACACTGGCTCAGTTGGAGCAGATTTGGCGCGACGGCGCGTCCGTGGTTCTAGAGGCCACCGCAGGCCCAGCCATCGAGGCCGCAGCGGCGCTGGTTGCCAAGGCGGCGGCTGGCTCTGAAGCGGTCTATGGCGTCAACACCGGCTTTGGCAAGCTGGCCTCGGTGCGCATTGATCCCGCCGACACGGCCACCTTGCAGCGCAACCTGATTTTGAGCCACTGTTGCGGTGTCGGCGAGGTGCTGGACCAACCCACCACGCGCCTGATGATGGCGCTCAAGCTGATTTCGGTCGGGCGCGGAGCCTCGGGCATTCGCTGGCAGACCGTCCAGCTTTTGCAGGATCTGATCGCCAAGGGCGTAACCCCGGTCATTCCAGCCCAGGGCTCGGTGGGCGCTTCGGGCGATCTGGCCCCCTTGGCGCACATGGCGGCTACCCTGATCGGCGCGGGCGAAGCGGTGTTTGACGGCCAGCGCCTGCCCTCAGCCGAGGCCCTGGCGCGCGCGGGACTGGCGCCGGTGACGCTCGGGCCTAAGGAGGGCCTGGGTCTGATCAACGGCACCCAGTTCAGCACCGCCGCCGCGCTGGCGGGCCTGTTCCAGGCCCAGCGTTTGGCTGCAGCTGCGGTGGCGGTCTCCTGCCTGTCAACCGACGCCATCATGGGCTCGACCGCGCCGCTGCACCCGGCGATCCACGCTCTGCGCGGCCATGCGGGCCAAATCCGGGTGGCGGCCGCCATGCGTGACGCCATGCAAGGCTCCGAGATCCGCGAGAGCCACCGCGACGGCGATACCCGTGTGCAAGACCCCTATTGCATCCGCTGCCAGCCGCAGGTCACCGGCGCGGCGCTGGATCTGTTGGGCTTTGCCGGTCGCAATCTGGAGATCGAGGCCAACGCGGTGTCGGACAATCCTTTGGTTCTGCTCGACGCCGAGCTGATCGTCTCCGGCGGCAACTTCCACGCCGAGCCGGTGGCCTTCGCTGCCGACATGATCGCGCTGGCGGTGTCCGAGATCGGCGCCATCGCCCAGCGCAGGGTGGCGCTGATGGTCGATCCCACGCTGAGCTTTGACCTGCCGCCCTTCTTGACGCCCGAGCCGGGGCTCAATTCGGGCTTGATGATCGCCGAGGTGACGACGGCTGCTTTGATGAGCGAAAACAAACACTTGGCCAATCCCTGTTCGACCGATTCCACCCCAACCTCGGCCAACCAGGAGGACCATGTGTCCATGGCGGCCCATGGGGCGCGGCGGCTGGTGCGCATGACCCAGAACCTGTCGGTTATCCTGGGCGTCGAGCTGCTCTGTGCCGCCCAGGGCATCGAGTTTCGCGCACCGCTTAAGACCAGCCCCGGCTTGGCCCGCGCTCTGGCAGCCCTGCGCCGCCAGGTGCCCAGGCTAGAGCAGGATCGCTATATGGCTGATGACATCAATTTGGCGGCCAGCCTCGTCAGCCAGGGCCTGATCGCCAAGGCCATGGGGCTCAGCCTGGCTGAGACTGCGGGCGAGGCTGCGGCATGACCCCGGTGAACGTTGTTCAAGGCGACAGCCCGGTCATCTTGGGCTTGCCCCACACCGGCACCTGGCTGCCGCCCGAGGTCTTTGCGCGCCTCACGCCCTTGGGTCAAAGCCTGGCAGATACCGATTGGCACATCGAGCGGCTCTATGCCGACCTGTTGCCGGGCGCGACCCAGGTGCGCGCTCTGTTTCACCGCTATCTGATCGACGCCAATCGCGACCCTTCGGGCCAGAGCCTCTATCCGGGGCAGAACACCACCGACCTGGTGCCGCTGACCGATTTTGACGGCCAAGACCTTTGGCTGAGCCCGCCCAATGCGACCGAGATTGCCCAGCGCTGCGCGACCTATCACGCCGCCTACCACCAGGCCTTGGCGGCTGAGATCGCGCGCATCAAACAGCGCCACGGTCTGGTGATCCTCTATGATTGCCATTCGATCCGCTCGCGCGTTCCCTACCTGTTTGAGGGCCGTTTGCCGGACCTCAATATCGGCACCAATGGCGGCCAGACCTGCGCGCCCGCACTGCAAGACGCGGTGGTGGCGATCTGCCAGCAGGCTCAGGGCTACACCAGCGTACTGAACGGGCGCTTTCGCGGCGGCTGGACTACGCGCCACTATGGTCGCCCGGAAGAGGGCCAACACGCCATTCAAATGGAAGTGGCGCAGTCGGCCTACCTGGCCAGCGAAGCGCCACCCTTTGCCTATGACCCGGCCAAGGCTGAGGCGTTCCGCCGACCCTTGCAGACCATCCTTGAAACCTTAGAGACCCGCGCGTTCGCGCTGAAAGGCCAAGCATGACCCATCCTCGACTGAACCGCCGTGACGTCTTCCCGCCGACTGGCACCGAGATCAGCGCCAAGAGCTGGCTAACCGAAGCGCCCTTGCGCATGCTGATGAACAACCTGCACCCCGACGTGGCAGAAAACCCGCACGAGCTGGTGGTCTACGGCGGCATCGGCCGAGCCGCCCGCACCTGGGAGGACTTCGACCGCATCGTTGCCGGGCTGAAAGATCTGGAGGCCGACGAGACCTTGGTGGTGCAGTCGGGCAAGCCGGTCGCCATCGTGCGCACCCATAGCGACGCACCGCGCGTGTTGATTGCCAACTCCAACCTGGTGCCGCACTGGGCCAACTGGGACCACTTCAACGCCCTGGATAAGAAGGGCTTGATGATGTACGGGCAGATGACGGCGGGCTCTTGGATCTACATCGGCACCCAAGGCATCGTCCAGGGCACCTACGAGACCTTCGCCGAAGCGGGGCGTCAGCACTACGGCGGTGATCTGAAGGGCCGCTGGATCTTGACCGCAGGCCTGGGCGGCATGGGCGGTGCGCAGCCGCTGGCAGCGGTCTTCGCGGGCGCCTGCTGCTTGGCGGTCGAGTGCGACGAGACCAGAGCAGATTTCCGCATCCGCACCCGCTATTGCGACGCCAAGACCCACTCGCTGGACGAAGCGCTGGCCATGATCCAGGGCTGGACGGCCGCAGGCGAGGCCAAGTCGGTCGCGCTGATCGGCAACGCTGCCGATATCTTCCCAGAAATCTACGCGCGCGGAATTCGCCCAGATATGGTGACCGATCAGACCTCGGCCCACGATCCGATCCATGGCTACCTGCCGCAAGGCTGGAGCCTGGCCGAGTGGCGCGACAAGCAGTCGAGCGACCCCAAAGCGGTCGAGGCGGCGGCGCGTGCCTCGATGAAGACCCACGTCGCGGCTATGGTGGACTTTTGGAACGCGGGCGTGCCGACCTTGGACTATGGCAACAACATCCGCCAGGTGGCGTTGGAAGAAGGGCTGGAAAACGCTTTTGCCTTCCCGGGCTTCGTTCCGGCCTATATCCGCCCGCTGTTCTGCCAGGGCATCGGTCCCTTCCGCTGGTGTGCGCTGTCGGGCGACCCCGAGGACATCTATAAGACCGACCAGGCGATGAAAAAGCTGTTCCCGGATAACCAGCACCTGCACCGTTGGCTCGATATGGCCAGCGAGCGCATCGCCTTCCAGGGCCTGCCCGCCCGCATTTGTTGGATTGGACTGGGCGACCGCCACCGCGCGGGGCTCATGTTCAACGAGATGGTGGCTTCGGGCGAGCTCAAAGCGCCCATCGTCATAGGCCGCGATCACCTGGATTCAGGCTCGGTGGCCTCGCCCAACCGCGAGACCGAAGCCATGAAGGACGGCTCGGACGCGGTGTCCGACTGGCCCTTGTTGAATGCGCTGGTCAACACCGCTTCGGGCGCGACCTGGGTCAGCCTGCACCATGGCGGAGGTGTTGGCATGGGCTTCTCACAGCACGCGGGCGTGGTGATCGTGGCCGACGGTACGCCGGAAGCCGCCAAGCGGCTGGAGCGCGTCTTGTGGAACGACCCGGCTTCGGGCGTGTGGCGGCATGCCGATGCGGGCTATGAGACCGCGATAGATTGTGCCAAAGCGCACGGCCTGCGCCTGCCGGGCATCTTGGGCAACTGACCCCGAACCCTTCGAGGCACAAAAAAAGAGGCACCCCTCTGGGTGCCTCTTTGTCGTTTAGAGCAAGCCGCGAATGAGTGGCAACACGCGAGAGCATGGACTTGCGTTAGAGATCTGTCAGCTAGAGCGGAAGGGCTGTTGCAAGACCAACGCCCGACGCTCTAGGCTCAAAAGCCGACGGGATGTTAGCCCAGCGCAGCTTCCAGCTTTTCACCAACGTAGGACCAGTTGACCAGGCCATCCAGCACCGCTTGGCAGTGCTTGGGGCGCAGGTTCTGGTAGTCCAGGTAGTAGGCGTGCTCCCACACGTCCAAGCCGGCCAGCGCGGTCTTGCCGTGCGCCAGCGGGTTGTCAGCGTTTGAGGTGCCCATCAGCGCCAGCTTGCCGCCATCCAGCACCAGCCAAGCCCAGCCCGAGCCGAACACGTTGGCAGCGGTGTTAACGAACTGCTCTTTCATGGCCTCGAAGGAGCCGAAGTCGCGCTCGATCAGCTCGGCCAGCTTGCCAGCAGGCGTGCGAGCGCCCTGTGCGTGGAACTGCTCCCAGTAAAGAATGTGGTTCCAAGCCTGGCCAGCGTTGTTGAAGACGCCTTGCAGCGCGCCGCCGTCCTTGGACTTCAGCACCACTTCTTCCAGGCTCATGCCCGCCATCTCGGTGCCTTCGACCAAGCCATTCAGCTTGTCGAAGTAGGTCTTGTGGTGCTTGCCGTAGTGCAGGCCAACGGTTTGGGCCGAAATTACGGGCGCCAAAGCGTCCTCAGCATAGGGCAGTGCGGGCAGGGAAAAAGGACCGGACATGGCGGTGTGTCTCCTAAGTGCTTATTGTATGGCATTGCTGGTGGCAGGCGAGAGGGCTGCGGGCAGCGTTGCGCCACCAGACCTGCTTTTCATGTGGACCAGACCGCTGCTTTATTCAATGGCAAAGACGGCTCAAAGGAGTATGAGACAGGTCCATCATGCGAAAATCGGAGCAGTTGTGCTGGCGATCGCTCCGGCTTTGCACGATACCCTTTGGCCTAGAATTTCGTCCCATCACAGCCGCGAGCCAAGACCCATGACCCTGTTTCCGATCCTCTTGCCCTTCTTCGGGCTGATTGCCTTGGGCTATTTCGCGGGCCGCTTGGGATGGATTAATGAGGCCGGCGTTGCAGGCATGAACGCCTTTGTCATCAAATTCGCCATGCCCTGTTTGATTATCAGCGTCATCGCGGCCTCGCAGATAACCGAGCTGGTCAACCCGCGCTTCCTAGTCAGCTATCTGGTGGCTGAGATCCTCATCTATGGCCTGGCCATGGCGGTCAGCTTGGGCATCTTCAAAACCAGCCTGGCAGAAGCGGCGCTCATGGGCCTGGGTGCCTCCTGGGGTAACGTCGGCTATATGGGTATTCCCCTGTCGGCCAGCCTGTTCGGGGCCGAAGCCGCCGTGCCAGCATTGGTGGCGACCGCAGCGGATATGGCTGTGGTGACCGGCATCACGGTGCTGTTGGTCGAATACGACGCCAAGCGCGGCCAGATGTCGGTTCTACCCTTGCTGTCGAACCTGGGGGCCAAGCTGTTGTTCCACCCTTTCATTATCACGCTGATTTTGGGAGTGGTCTTGTCGGCCACCGGTGTCGGCATCCCGGGCGTCTTGCAAAATTCGGTGAAATTCTTGTCTGGTGCCGCGGGCCCCTCGGCCTTGTTTGCCATCGGTGCTTCGCTGGCGGTGCGGCCGCTAATGGGAGAGCGGACAGAAATCATTGCGCCCATAGCGCTCAAGCTGTTTGCCCTGCCGCTGGCCTTTTTGGGCCTGGCGCTGGCGGTGGGTCTGGAGCCCCTGTGGCTGACCACCGGCCTGGTGCTGACCGCGCTGCCAACCGCTGGCAACGTCTTCGTTCTCGCCGAGCAGGCTGGCAAGGCGGTGCAGCGTGTCTCGGCGATCATTCTGGTCAGCACGCTGATGTCGATTGCGACCGTGGTCGCGCTCTTGACCCAGATCATGTAGGC
>CAZHYF010000068.1:9748-11549 GCA_964536635.1 uncultured Rhodospirillaceae bacterium
TTGCTGCTCGGCCTGTCGCTGTTAGGACTGGCGCGGCTTCTTTGACGCTATTTTGCCTAGACCAGCTTGCTAGCCTAGCGTCAGAGTCGCATCGGCCACCAGGATGGCCCAGCGAGGAATTGCGGGGGGAGCCGTCGTATGAGCCTGTCCATCTTCGATCTGTTTAAAATCGGCATTGGCCCATCGTCGTCGCACACGGTGGGGCCCATGTGGGCGGGCTATCGCTTTGTCGAACAATTGCGCGCGCGCGGCCTTTTGCATCGGGTGCGCACGGTGCGCGCCTGGCTCTATGGCTCCTTGGCGCTGACCGGGGCGGGGCACGCCACCGACAAAGCGGTGATTTTGGGCCTGATGGGCCAAACCCCCGACACCATCGACGCCGACCAAGCCGACCACATGTTCCAACGCGTCCAGCGGACCGAGCTGATCATGCTGGGTGGCGAGATCAGCTTGCCCTTTGCCAACAACATCCACCTGGTCTGGGAGTTCGGCAAGTCGCTGCCCGAGCACCCCAACGGGCTGGTGTTCCGGGTTGAGGACGAAAACGACGAGACTTTATTCGAGCAGGTCTACTTCTCCACTGGCGGCGGGTTTATCGCCACCCGCGAGGAGCTGGCGGGCACCGAGGCTCCGGTCACCGGCGGCCACAACTTGGCTCAGCCCTACCCCTTTTCCAGCGCCGCCGAGCTGCTGAAGCAGGGCGACAAGGCAGGTCTGTCGATCGCCGAAGTGGCCATGGCCAACGAGCTGGCGCGCAGCGATGAAGCCGAGATTAACGCCGGTCTAGACCGCATCGCTGCGGTGATGGAGTCCTGCGTTGATCGTGGCATGCGCATGGAAGGCATCTTGCCCGGCGGGCTCAACGTCAAGCGCCGCGCCCCCGAGCTGCACGCCCGCCTGATGGCCAAGTCCAAGGGCATGAACCCCGACCCGCTGGTGGTGATGGATTGGGTCAACCTCTACGCCCTGGCGGTCAATGAGGAGAATGCTGCGGGCGGCCGCGTGGTCACCGCCCCCACCAACGGTGCTGCGGGTGTCATCCCAGCGGTGCTGTCCTACTACCGCCACATGGTGCCGGGCGCGACCCAGCAGGGCGTGCGCACCTTCCTGACCACCTGCGCGGCGATTGGCATGCTCTATAAGACCAACGCCTCGATCTCTGCGGCCGAGGTCGGCTGCCAGGGTGAGGTGGGTGTGGCTTGCTCGATGGCTGCGGGTGGCTTGACGGCGGTGCTGGGCGGCAGCAACCTGCAGATCGAAAACGCCGCCGAAATCGGCATGGAGCACAACTTGGGGCTGACTTGCGATCCCATTGGCGGGCTGGTGCAGGTGCCCTGCATCGAGCGCAACACCATGGGCGCGATCAAGGCTATCAATGCGGCGCGCTTGGCGCTGGCCTCTGACGGCCAACACATCGTCACCTTGGACGAGGTGATCCAGACCATGTACGAGACCGGCAAGGACATGTCAGAGCATTACAAGGAGACCGCTTTGGCGGGCCTGGCCAAGCGCTTCGATGGTCGCCTGGCGGCGGTCTCGGTCGCTACGGTGGAATGCTAGCTGTTGCGTTACAAGGACTTGGGCCTTGCGCCAAGGCGCGCCTTTCCAGGTGCCGAGCATGGGCCTCAGCACCTCGCTAGGCAGTAGCCATAGTCGTCAGTCGGGCCCATTGCCGTCCGTCCGGGGTGTTGGGAGCTTCATCACTGAGATTTCTGCCGCTCGCGCCAAGAAGACATGCAGAACAAGAATAGTAAAGTCGCAAACGATAGTGCAGCAAATTTCTTGTATTCAATAGAGACAG
>CAZHYF010000069.1:0-6845 GCA_964536635.1 uncultured Rhodospirillaceae bacterium
ATGAGTGGCTACACAAGAGAGCGTGGACTTGCGTTAGAAATCAGTCAGCTAGAGCGGAAGGGCTGTTGCAAGACCAACGCCCGACGCTCTAGCCCTGGTCTGCCGCGCTCGGCTTCGGATGCGCCAGTTTGCGGTGCCCAAGCATGCCCTGACGATGCAACTCCAAGGCCTTTAGGGCGGCGGCCTCGTCGCGGTCGGACATAGCCTGGCAAAAGGCCTGAGCGGCCTCCAGCAGCATGTTGGTCTCGGGCAGGCTCTGTCGCTCCATCTGCGCTATACCGCTGAGGTGGATGACGGTTTCCGCCAAGGCGCGGTCAACGAATTGGAACATGGGCGAGCCAGCAGCCTCGCACCAAGCGGCACGAAAATCGGCGGTGGCTTGCATGAGCTGCGGACGTTCGACCGTCGGATCACGCATGACCCCGAGCGCGCGCCGCATGCGTTCGAGCTGCTCGGGTGTGATGGCTTGGACCGCGCGCTTTGCTGCCCAACAGTCGAGCGTATAGCGCAGATCCACCAGCGTATCCATGTCCTCGCCGTGGTGCGAGGCATAGCGTGCGAGGGCTTGGCCTGAAATTGGCAGATGATCGGCTACCCGCGTACCACCACCTTGAACCGCGCTGATCAAGCCTTGCGTCTTGAGCTGGTGAATGGCGGTGCGCAGCGAGCTGCGGGAGACGCCCATGGCTTCGGCCAACTCGCGCTCGGGCGGCAGGCGTTTGCCGATTGGAAAGGCTCCGTCTTCGATGCAGCCCTGGATCACAGCGGCGATGCGTTCGCTCAATCCGTGTCCAGTCTGGTCGGCCAAGCGGGCCCTGAGGTTAAATCGCAGCATGAGATGATCGGGGGCGTTGGTCGCCGGACGGCGAGGGTTTCAAGATGGGTTCATTATTATAGGCTGGCTCAATGCTCAGGGCTAGGCCGAGCCGAGAACAAGCGCGCTGGTGTTGCCACTCATTCGCGGCTTGCTCTAGCCCCGTTCATGGTGAACCATCGCCCAAAGCAGGCAACTGCCCGCATCGGCCCTGCAGTCGCCCTTGATCCACCAGTCTTGGGTGGCGTTGAGCAGTTGCCCAAGATCTGGGCCGGGCGCAACGCCCGCTTCCAGAAGATCGCGACCTTGCAGGGGGAAGACGGGAAGCGGCGCGCGTTCAAGCTGGCGGAAGCGCTCCAGCGACCAGTCGTCGGGCTCAGCCAGCAGCAGGCTGTCCAGCGCCGCCTGCCGCCCCGCGGTAAACAGCAAGACCGCATCGCTTTGGTCAAGCGCAGCCAGGGGTTGCTTCAGCCGCTGAGCATCAGCGTTGGATAGGCGCAAGCGCCGCGCCACGGCAGCCAGGTCTGGTGCCTTAACTCCCAACCAGGCGCGCAGCAACACCAGAGGGTCTTGCGCACGCTCAAGCGCAGCGAAGCGCGCGACACAGGCTTGCAGGCGCTCCAAGCTGCGCGGTCCCGGCCAGATGGCCTGCATGATGGCGCGCGCCTCCATGATCTCTAGCAAGGGCCCGCAGCTCGGCAAAGCCAGCAGCTTGAAGAGTTCGGCTTGGACGCGCTCGCCCGACAGGCGCGCCAAGCCCGGAGCCAGCGCCTGGCAAACCGCCAGCGTCGCGCAATCCAAGGGGCGCTTGGCATAGCTGGCGGCAAAGCGGAAATAGCGCAGCAGGCGCAAAAAGTCCTCTTCGATGCGCTGCCTGGGATCGCCAACAAAGCGCACCAGGCCATGGCGCGCGTCCTCCAGCCCGGTTCCAAGCGGATCGTAGATTTGGCCATCAAAGCCCAGATAGAGCGCGTTCATGGTCAGGTCGCGCCGAGCCGCATCGCAGGCCCAGTCTTGGGTAAACCCCACCTCGGCATGGCGGCCATCGGTGCGCAAATCCTCGCGCAGGCTGGTGATTTCGACCCGATGCCAGCCATCCGGGTCATCGCTTGCCGGCAGCAGCGCGGTGACGGTGCCGTGCTTGAGCCCGGTTGGAAGGCAGCGAATTTTCGCCCGCTCAAGGCGCGCCAGGGTCTGCTCGGGGGCGTGCTGGCAGGCAACATCCACGTCGTAGAAGTCGCGGCCCAGCAAGGAGTCGCGCACACAACCGCCAACGAAGCGTGCCTGCTCAGGGCCAAGCGCGTCGAACAAAGCCTCATAGCCCAGCCTGCGCATCCAGTCGCGCAGGTGGCGAACGTGTTTGCCAGTTTGGGTCTCGTCAGCGCCGGTCATGGCGGCTAGCCTGAGGTCAGCAGGCGGGACAGGTTGACCAGAATGCCCGCCGTAGCGCCCCAAATGTACCGTTGCTGGTAGGGGATGGCCCAGAAATAGCGCGTCTGACCCTGCCAAATGCGCGAGTGGCGCTGGTGATTGGTCGGGTCCAACACGAAGGCCAGCGGCACTTCAAAGATCTCATCGACCTCGCTGGGGTCGGGCTCTGTTTGCAAGGGACCGCGCGCCAAACCGACAAAGGGCGAGATGGCAAAGCCAGTGCCGGTGACGTAGCGCGGCAGGGCGCCCACCAGATCGAAGGTCTCGGGCCGCAAGCCCACCTCCTCGTGGGTTTCGCGCAGGGCGGTAAAGGAGAGGTCCGGATCGCTGGGCTCGCTGCGCCCGCCAGGAAAAGAGATCTGCCCGGCGTGCTTGGCCAGGTGGCTGGCACGCTGGGTCAACAGAAGCTGAGGCTCGCCTTGCTGCTCGATGATGGGGATCAGCACTGCCGCTTCGCGCAGTTTGGGCAAGGGGGCAACGCCGGGGTTCAGATGGTGGTCGCCCGCCATCAGCTCGACCGCGCCGCGCGCCAGATCGGGCCGCGCTGCGAAGTCGCCCTCGGCCAAGGCGCCCGCACGCAGCGCATCCACAAGGCTCTGGGGGGCGCTCAGGTCGGGCCGCAAAAGGGCTGCTGTGGTGGCCAAGGGGCTGGTCACGCCGGGGTCTCCTGTTGTGATTCGGTGCCGTCGTCGAGGCTGCCGAGATCAAAGCTGCATCCATTCGAGCTGAGCCAAAGATGGCCGTCGCGCGCCGCGCCCAAGGCGATCAACTCGTAAAACACGCTGGGCGTGAGCCGGGCTTGCAAGCCGTCGCGCATACTGACGTAGGGACGGGGCTGGCCCGTCGGGTCCGCGATATGAAGCCTGGTCTTGGCATCAAGCGCAATCTGCTCATCAAGGTTGGTGGTCAGTGTCACGACTTGCTGCTGTTGCCCTGTGGGCGTGGCATGCTGTGTGACATGGGCTTGTGTCGCCAGAAAGGCAACCTCTTCGACTTCGATACGCCCCTTTTCAACCGGCGTGATCAGCCAGTGCTGGCCCTGGTCATCGCAGCGCAGAACGCTGGCGAACAGCTTGACCAACTCCAAGCGGCGGATGGGGCTGCCTTCGTGGTACCAGGTGCCGTCACGGGCAATGCGGATGTCATAGCGGCCAAGGTCTTTGGCGATCTTGGGCCAATCTTCGCGCGCCAAGGGCTTGCGGCCGGTCATGGGGGCCTCGCTGTTAAAAGAGTGCGCAGCGGCTTGGCGTTCGGCGCCCTTGTGGTGCGAAACGCAGGTTCCGCTAAGTCAGGGCTGCGCCGGGGTCGCCGATCGCGCTCAAAGCCGTGCCCTCGGGCCAGGCCGACAGCGCGCCGCGTTGCAGTTCCATCAATAAGAAAGACTTTTTCGGCCCCAGGTCAACCGGCAGCTCGAAGCGCGGGCGCGCATTGGTGAAGGCATGACGGCGATAAACCGCCGGACTGTCGGTCACCAAGAAGCAGAGCCCGTAGCCAAGGCTGGCAGCGTCGGTCAAGCCGCGCTCGATCAAAATACCGCCGTCGCCTTGGCCTTGGTGAGCTTGGGCAATCGCGATAGGCCCCAACAAAACCGCGCCGGGCTCGGCCAGGCAGCCGTCCAAGCGCAGCGGCCAAAAGCGCAGGCTGCCCTGCACCTGGCCCGTGGCATCGACGCCAACGTAGGACAAGGGTGCGATGTGCTGGCCGGGGGTGCGCAAAGCATAGACCCCCCGGCTGTGGCGATCGGGCCCAAAGGCCTGATCCAGCAGAACTTCGATGCGCGGCCGATCTTGCGGCAGCTCGGGGCGGACAATCAGTGAGGGCATGCAGCGCCTTGGCCTAGAAAGAGGATCCGGGCTCGCTCAAGAAGGCCTGTTCCTCGTCGGTGGAACTGCGGCCCAAAACGGCGTTGCGATGCGGGAAACGGCCAAAGCGATCAACGATCACCTGGTGGCGCAGCGCATAGTCATAGGTCAGAGCAAAGCGCTCCTCCAGCGCTGGGTCGTGGGCGCTTGCCTCTTCCATCAGCGCCTTAAACAAGGCCACCGACCGGGCTTGGTCGGCGCGTTCCTCCGAGTGCTCCAGCGGCAGGTAGGCGAAGACGCGCTGGCCAAAGCTGAGCTGTGTGTCGAAACTCTTGTCTAGCATGTGCCGGGCCACTTGGCGCGCTTGCGCATCGCTGGCGAAGGCGCGCGGCGTATCGCGGAACATGTTGCGCGGGGCTTGGTCCAGGACGATGCAGAGCGCAAGGCAACCCTTTGCGCTGGACATCCAGTCCTCAAGCGCGCCGGCTTCAGCCTGGCCATGCAGTCCGCCCAGCACGTCGCGCACGCGCTGATCAAAGGCCAGATCTTTGATGAAGTGCTGTTTGGGCTCGGTCTCTTCAAACCAAAAGCGCAGGACGTCTTCAATCGTGTGAGCAGCAGGGGCGCTGGAGGTCATGGATCGAGTCCCACTTCATAGATTAAGGGTTCGTAATTCTCGTCATAGCGATGTTCGAAGAAATCGGTCACCTGGACGCCATCGCTGCCGGGCAAAAAGCGGACTTGGCGCTCTAGGCGCTGCTTGGCCAGCGCGCGTCCGCCCAGAGTTTTGACCTGAACAACATAGGGAATGGTAACGCCTGCCAGCGGCTCGCGGGCTGCAACGCGCAGCGTAATGCGCACGACGTGGCGATTGCTGCCGGACTCGGGCGGACATTGCAGACCAATGTCATGAATTTGCGCTACGAGCGTCACACCTTGCTGTTCCCATGAGCGGACACGCCCGCCAGGGATATAGCCCAGCTTGGCGCAGCTTGCGGTCACCTGTTGTTTGTCGTCTATGGCATTGCAGCCGGTCAACAGCAGCGGCGCAAGCAGTAGGAAACACAGGCTCGTGAGGCGGGTCATGGTCGTCATAGCGCTCTTATATCCTGACACGCGGCGAAGCAACAGGCCCTTAAGGGGGTTTTCCCGGCGTCAGTCTTGGCCTATAGCAAGCGCCCGAGCAATAGCAAGCCTGCTGACGCCGTTGCAGGGGCTGACAAGGCTCCTAGGCAGCAAAAGACGAGCGGTTTGAAGAAAGGACACAGCCATGAGCCAGCCCAGTCAAACTGAGGCGCCCCAGGGCGACGCTGGTCGCGCGCCAGTCACCTTGGTTTTGGCCAATCCGCGTGGGTTTTGCGCGGGCGTGGTGCGGGCGATCGACATCGTAGAGCGGGCTTTGGCCAAGTATGGCGCCCCGGTCTATGTCCGCCACGAGATCGTGCACAACCGCTTTGTGGTCGATTCCCTCCGGGCCAAGGGCGCAGTCTTCGTTGAAGAGCTGGACGAAGTGCCTCAGGATGTGCCGGTGATTTTCTCGGCCCACGGCGTTCCCAAAGCGGTGCCTCAAGAGGCCCAGCGCCGCGCGCTGCACTATATCGACGCCACCTGTCCGCTGGTCTCCAAGGTCCACCGCGAGGCCGAGCGCTTCTTTGAGCAGGGCAAGACCATGATCATGATCGGCCACGCAGGCCACCCCGAGGTCATTGGCACCATGGGGCAACTGCCCGCGGGCGCGGTGGTGCTGGTCGAGACCTTGGAGGACGTGGCCGCGCTGCCCTTCGCCGACGGCAAGGCCTTGGCCTATGTGACGCAAACCACGCTGTCGGTGGATGACACCGCCCACATCGTGGCGGCGCTGCATGCGCGCTACCCTGACATTCACGCCCCCAAGGCCGAAGACATTTGCTATGCTACCACCAACCGCCAGGCGGCGGTCAAGGACACGGCGCAGGACTGTGACCTGTATCTTGTGGTGGGCGCGCCCAACTCCTCGAACTCCAACCGCTTGGTCGAAGTGGCGCGCCGACAGGGCGCGCGTCAGGCTTTGCTTGTGCAGCGGGCCAGCGATCTGGACTGGAACACCATCGGCCAGCCCCAGCGCGTGGGGGTGTCAGCAGGCGCCTCGGCGCCCGAAACGCTGGTCGATGAGGTGATCGAGGCCTTCCGGCGACGCTTTCATGTGACCATCGAAACTCCGATCACGCGCCGGGAGAACGTGCGCTTCAACATTCCGCTGGAGCTGCGCGATACGCCCCCAGGCGAGACCGCTGGCGGTCCCGCCGCGGGCAAGGCTGAGGGCTAGCTATGTCCAAAGGGGTTGAGATCTGGACCGACGGTGCTTGCTCGGGCAATCCGGGGCCGGGCGGCTGGGGCGCGGTGCTGCGCTTTGGCGAAGCGGAAAAGGAGCTGTCGGGGGGCGAGCCGGAGACCACTAACAACCGCATGGAGCTGTTGGCGGCCATAGCGGCGCTTGAGGCTCTGACGCGGCCTTGTGTGGTCGATCTGACGACGGACAGCCAGTATGTGCGCAAGGGCATGACCGAGTGGCTGGCGGGCTGGAAGGCCAAGGGCTGGAAGACGGCCTCAAAGCAGCCGGTGAAGAACCAAGACCTGTGGCAGCGCCTGGACGCACTCAACGCCAAGCACGAGGTGCGGTGGCACTGGGTCAAGGGCCACGCCGGGCATCCGGAAAACGAGCGCTGCGATGCGCTGGCACGGGGCGAGATCGCCCGCCAACGCGGCGGCGCTTAGCGGGTCGCCAGCTGCTTGGCTAGGTGCTTGGCCAGGGCCTCCAA
>CAZHYF010000069.1:6945-11384 GCA_964536635.1 uncultured Rhodospirillaceae bacterium
GCGCCTTCGCTGTTGGACTGGAAGCAGCGCAGATCAAAGCCCAGCGCCTCTGCTTTGGCTTGGGCAGCGGCCTCAATACCCGCCAACGACAGGTCGCCATAGATCCCAGGCTCACGCTTGCCAAGCAGATTGAGGTTGGGGCCGTGCAGCAGAAGCAGTTGGGGCATGGTGGAGGCTCGCAGTCTTGGTGAGCGCTGCCCGGCGGGCAGCCAAATCGGCGCTCAGTCTAGACCGCAGAACCGAGCCCGACAACGCTCAAGGTGGTGCTTGGGCCAAGGAAACCTTGGTGCAGCGTCCGGTGGCCGCTCAAAACAAACAACCCCCTGATCAACGCCCAGGTCGGGGGCGATCAGGGGGCGATCAGGGGGGGCGATCAGGGTCAAACCCGGGCAAGCCAGCCTGCCCAGGTTCCTGCCTGCCCAGGTTCCTACCTGCTAGGACTTGCTGGCCTGAGCGCGGGTGCGTGCAATCGCGCTCTCGATTTGCTCTGACGGTACGGCGCCGGGCAAGAAGGTGTCGCCGACCATGAAGGCCGGGGTGCCGGTCACGCCAAGCTGGCTTGCCAAAACCTGGGTCTGCGCCAGTTTCTCTTGCACGAGGCTGCTCTGCATATCGACCTTGAGCTGCTCGATATCCAAGCCCACTTCCTTAGCCACCTGGAACACTACATCTTCGGTAACTCGGCCCTGATGCTTGATCAGCGCTGTATGGTACTCATTGTAGAGGTTTTGCTTTTGCGAGGCCAAAGCGGCTTGAGCGGCGACCTGCGAGGCCTTGGACAAGATGGGATATTCCTTCATCACCAGCTTCACGTTGCCGTCGGCTTGCACGGAGTCGAACAGGCCAGGGGCTACGCTTTTGCAGTAGCCGCAGTTGTAGTCGAAGAACTCGACCAGCACCACGTCACCGTCAGGATTGCCCAGGTAGGGGTCGCTGGCGCTGTGATACAGCGGGTCACGCAGGCCAGAATCGAGCAGCTTGGAGAAGCGGCGCGCGGTATAGACGGGCTCGTTGGCTTGGAATACATCCAGCGCGTCCATAAAGATCACGTCCGGATTGTTGACCAGATAGGCGCGAATGGCCTCATCACTCACTGCGGCGACCTGTTGGTTCGCGTTGGCGCTGGATGGAGCCGCAGCTTTGGTCTCGGCCAGGGCGAGTGCCTGCGTGGCCACCTGTTGCTTTAGCTCGGCCATAGCGCCTTCATAGGCAGCGACTTGCTTGGTCAGGGCGTCGATTTGCTCCTCGCTCGAAGCCGAGGGGCCGACCATGGACAGGACGCTGCCACCGAGCAATCCGCCAGCGAGGCCCGCGATCAGGCCGAGGACCAAGGGCGGCATGGCTGAACTGCGGCCGGGAGTAACGAAGGGGCTGCCTTTGGGGTCTTGAGAATCTTGCATGCGTGTTCCGCTGTGAGAGTTGAACGGTTGGCGGCTCGGCGCTTGCGGGGCCTTGCCTGAATATTGGGAAAGCCAGGGCTATTTCAGCTCGGCTTGGTATTCGATGTCTTTGGCGCGCAGCCAAGACGGTGAATTTTCAGCCAGCAGCTCTTGAGCACGGTTGGCCTGGACGATTGCCTGCTTCTTATCCCCCAGCGCCAAGCCTGACTCGGCCATAGCCAGGGCCGAGAGGCCCTGTTCTCCGCCTTTAGCATAGCCGATGGCCATCATCCGCCAATAGCTAGCGTTGCTTGGCTCCTTCAAAAGCGCGCGATTGAGCAAGCCAAGCCCTTGGACAAGCGAGTCGAAGCTGCCCTCATCCAAATAAACCTGTGCCGCCGAGGCTTGAAGCACGGGTTGGTCACCCGCGAGCTGTAGGGCGCGGTTGTAAGATTGCAGCGCTTCTTGGATATGACCGTGTTCGCGCAGGGCTTGGCCGCGCAGCTCATGGAAATAGGGGTCTTGCGGCGCTGATGCGATCAATTGGTCGGTCAGAGCCAGCGCCTTGCTCAAAGGCGCGCTGCGCACGGCTTGCGTTGCGCGGGCGTAGATGGCGGGCAAGCTGGTGTTGGTCGGCGGGTAGAGGCGATCAACCTCGGTCTCGCTCAGCAAGAAGCCCGCCAGCTTGGCCTTCACCCGCTCAAAGCGCAAAGCCTGATCGAAGGGCACGCTGCGCTGAAAGTTGTAGGCATTGGTAACGTTGGACTTGAGCTGGTCGATGCGGTCTTGGCTCAGCGGGTGCGAGCGCCAATAGCGGTTGGAGTTGGCCAGGTAGTCGCGTTCGGCCAGCTTGGAAAAGAAGCTGGGCAGACCGCGTGCCGACAGGCCAGCGGCGTCCAAAATGCTGACCGCCGATTGGTCGGCGGCTGATTCTTGGGCGCGCGAATATTGCAGGACGTCGGCGGTGGCAAAGACCCGCGCGCTGGCGATGGCAGCGTTGGCGACCTCGGGGTTGTCGCTGAGCGCTGCTGCGCCCAGACCCAGCAGCATGCCCATCAACGACTTGGCGGTGGAGGCCGCCATGGCATCGCGGCCCCGGATCAGGTGGCCGCCGACGATGTGGCCGGTCTCGTGCGCGATGACGCCCGCCAATTCTTCGACCGAGTCTGCGCGCAGCACCAAGCCGGTATTCAAGAACAGGTTGGCGCCACCTGATACAAAGGCATTGACCGCCGGATTGATCACCAGCACCAGGTCAACCGCGTCGCTGCTCATGCCGCCCGCGACAAAGATGGGGCGGGCGACGTCCAACAAGAAGGTTTCGATCTCGGCGTCGCGGATGACCCGTGTGCCTTGGGCGTCGCTGGGCTTGGGCGCAAGCAGCACCAGACCCGCGACGAGGCTGGCAAGCAGCAGCAAGGCTGAGCGGGGGAGGGCGAGGCGGGACCAACGTGATAGCTGGGGCACAAAGGGCTCCTGTGGGGACGGGCAAAGCGGCGCGCTGTTCATGCCCTGGAAATGGGACAAGAACAAGGCCTGCGCCGCAAGGTGATAAAGAACAAAATCGCGAGTTGCCGTGCAAGAAACGTGACTGTGTTCTGATTTGTGGCCAATTAGCGGCACAAAGTAGCTATCAAGCGGTCGCAGTGCATGATTTTGGTTCGCTCGAATAACAAAGTTCTTGCCAGAGCGGTCTAGCCCCCCTAAGAGGCCTGGTATCTTTTGAGGACCGCAATGGTCTCTCGGCGGCCTGTTGCAAGGAGTTCTTATGCTCGCATCCCTTGACGTTTCAGCGTTTCGGCCCTCCACGCGCGGCGAGTCCGTGGGCCCATTCTTGGTCATGGATGTCGTGCGGGCAGCAATGGCGCGTGCAGCCAAGGGCCTGCCGGTCTATCATATGGAAATCGGCCAGCCCGGCACCGGAGCGCCGCGCAAAGCGCAGGAGGCTGTTGCTGCCGCTATGGCGCAGACCTCCTTAGGATATACGCCCAGCTTTGGCCGCGATGATCTGCGCGCTGGGCTGGCTGATCTCTACCAGCAGCGTTATGGCGTTGGGGTAGATCCTGAGAATATTGCCATTGTCGCGGGCTCTTCGGCAGGGTTCAACCTGGCTTTTATCGCAGCCTTTGAAGCGGGCGACCGCGTTGCGCTGGCAACCCCCTGCTATCCGGCCTATCGCAATATCCTGGGTGCCATGGGCTTGGAAGTGGTCGAAATTCCCGTTGGGCCTGAAGATCGTTTTCAACCCAGCGTCGCTCATTTGGAAGCCGTTGGCCCGATCAAGGGCTTGATTTTGGCCAGCCCCTCAAACCCCACCGGGACCATGGTGGGTGCAGATGCCATGCAGAGTCTGGCCCGCTATTGCCACACCAAGGGTATCCGTTTGATCTCTGACGAGATTTATCACGGCTTGTCGTATGGCCAACGCGAGGTCACGGCGCTCAGCTATTCGCCGTCTGCCATCGTAGTGAATTCCTTTTCTAAGTACTACTCCATGACCGGTTGGCGCGTGGGCTGGCTGGTGCTGCCCGACGATCTGCGCCGCACTGTGGATCGTTTGCAGGCCAACATGTTCATCTGTGCGCCGCATGTGGCGCAGGTGGCGGCACTGGGCGCGCTGGACGCCACCGACGAGCTGGAAGCGCTGAAGCACGTCTATGCCAGCAATCGCGACGTGGTTCTATCCATGCTGCAAGCGGCGGGCGTGACCACCATGGCACCACCGGACGGGGCCTTTTACGTCTACGCCGACGTGGGGCACCTGACCCAAGATAGCCCGGAATTCTGCGCCCGCCTGCTGGATGAGACCGGCCTTGCGATCACGCCAGGCGTCGATTTCGATCCGGCGCGCGGCCATCGTTTCGTGCGGTTTTCCTTCTGCGGTGCCCCCGAGGAGGTGCGGCGCGGCTCGGACGCCTTCTTGAGCTGGGTCCAGCGCAGCTAGCATCTTGCAACGTCAACACAAGCCAGAGAGGCGGCGAACGCAGCGATCAAAGGGGCTTGCGCTCAGCTTTACCTTAACGTAAACACAATCCCATTCACGGAAACTAGTGGAGCCCG
>CAZHYF010000070.1:0-11303 GCA_964536635.1 uncultured Rhodospirillaceae bacterium
GAGCATGGACTTGCGTTAGAAATCAGTCAGCGAGAGCGGAGGGGCTGTTGCAAGAACCAACGCCCGATGCTCTAGCCGCGCAACCAGGGAAGCTGGAGACGGTCTTTCAGGTAGGGCAGCCGCGCGCGCGCTTGCTGTAGCAGCGCCAAGTCCAGCTTGGCTTGCAGGACTTCGGGGCCCGCAGCTGCGCGCGCCAGGTCGCGACCATCAGGCCCGACAATGCAGCTTGCACCCAGGTAGCTCAAGCCCGCCTCCTGCCCAGCATGGTTGGCGTAGCACAGGAACACGCCGTTTTCGAAGGCCCGCGTCGGCACGAGTTGGCGGGCAACGCTGCCCCATTGCGCGCCCAGCGCGGTTGGCACCAGCACCACGTCAGCGCCCAGCTCAGCGACATGACGGACGGTCTCGGGAAACTCCACGTCATAGCAAATCAGGGTGGCGAAACTCACGCCCTGCAAGCGGAAGAGCTGGCAACCGGGCCCGGTGACAAAATGCTCAGCTTCAAAACCAGGCGGCAGAACCAGCTTGCGATGGTGGCCCAACAAGTCCCCGTCGGCGCCATAGCAGGCCGCAGCGTTGTAGAGCTGCCCGCTGTCTTGCTCGGCATATCCGTAGTGGATGGCCAGGCCAAAGCGCTTGGCCAGCGCTGCGATGGCTTGCGCCCTGGGCCCACCGCGCGGCTCGGCGTAGGCAGCAAGCTGATCACCAACATTGTAGCCGGTCAAGAACAGCTCGGGCAGCAGCAAGAGATCGGCGCACCAAGGCGCTCCGTCTTCAAGGCAGCGCGTCAGCCAGGCCAGACGCGCGTCGGGCCCTTCAAGCTCTGCGGGGCTTTGGGCCACGGCCAGGGTCAGGCGCGCGGTCATGGCCTAGGCCTTGCTGAGCAGGATTTGCCGCGGGTATTCGGTCAGATAATCGCAGCCGCTCTCGGTCACCACGATGGAATCGCCGATGCGCCCAGCCGTGGCACCGTCCAAGGAGATGCCGCCATCAACCGCGAAGGTCATGCCCGGCTGCAAAATGGTCTTATCGCCCGGCTTCAACTCTGGTGCTTCAAGGTAGGAGACGCCAATCGAACGGCCAGTACGATAGCCGGTCTCAAAACCGCGCGCCTCATAGACCGCGCCCGCAGCCGCAGCCACCTCCTCGGCCAAAACACCCGGACGAATGGCCGCAATGGCCGCTTGCTGGGCAGCAATCGCCGCCTCTTGCACGCGTTGAGCTTCGTCGGTCACGTCGCCAATATGGAACAAGCGGTCGAATCCCAGTTTGTACTGCTTGAATTGCGCCATGTTGCAAAAGCAGAAATAAACCGGATCAAAGCGTTGATAGCGTCGCACGCTGGCTCTGCGGTGGACCATGGAGGTCTGAGCGCCGCTTTGTAGGATTTGCAGGTTATGGATCATGGGGGAGACGAAGGCCTCCCAACCACTGTCGGTCAAGAAGGTCGCCGCCTTGCGCGAACCTGCCTGGATCACAGCCAAAGCCGACTCGTATTCTGGCGCGCCTTCGGACAGCGAGTCATGCGCTGCGGCCATCATAGCGCCTGCGATTTGCCCCGCCTGGCGCATGACCTCGATTTCGAGCGGGGATTTGATGACGCGCTGCTCGCCCAGAACGGGCGAGATGTCCTGAATGCGCGCATCGCGGTAGGCCTCATCCAGGAAATTGCGCACCAGAGCTGGAATGTGGTTGCACTCAATCCAAATCTCAGCCGCCTTTGTCCCCAAAGCTGCACCCAAGGCGTCCTGCCAGGAGCGCGCGCCAGCATCTTCCCATACCTGGATCTGCTCGACCCAGGTCATGGCGGCCACCATCTCGGATTCCATCAAGGGAGTAATGATCGTCGGTTGGCCCTGGGCCTCGACCACCAGCATGGTCGGGCGTCCGAACTCGATGCCCAGGTAGCCCCAAAAGCCCGCCAGGTAGGCGATCGAGGCCTCGTCGGTGAAGACGGCGCGCTCAATGCCGCGCTCTTGCATGCGCTTTTGCAGCGTCTCCGTTCTGGCTTTGGCCTCTTGCAACATGACCGGCTCCCTTGTCGTCTATGCTTCATTGGCCACGACTTAGGCATAGCCAGCCCAGCGCGGCTTACAGAAACGCGACATTCCTGGGCTCAGTTGAGCGAGCCATCTTGAACCTAGATACAGCGCCCGCCGTCAACCTCCAGGGCTACGCCGGTGATCAGGCTCGCTTCATCGGAGCAGAGATAGACCGCAGCCAGCGCGATATCGTCTGGTGTCGAAAGGCGGCCCAGCGGGATCGACTTGCGGAAGGCCTCGCGCTTTTCGGGGGTATCCTCGCCCATGAAGGTGGCCAGCAGCGGTGTGTCACCTGCGACGGGGCACAAAGCGTTGACGCGGATCTTGCGGTCGGCAAGCTCAATCGCCATGGCCTTGGTCGCGGTGATCACCGCGCCTTTAGAGGCGTTGTACCACACCAGGCCCGGCCTTGGACGAATGCCCGCGGTCGAGGCGATGTTCAAGATAACGCCCGAGCCCTGCTGTTCGAACACCGGCACACAAATCTGGGTCATGTGAAAGATGGCTTTGACGTTGACCCCGAAGGTTTTGTCGAAATCACCTTCGCCCACGTCGGTCAGCGGCTGGTTCAGGTGCGAAAAACCAGCGTTATTGACCACGATGTCCAGGCGGCCATGATCGGCCAAAGCCGTCTTGACCAGGTTCGACAACTCCATGCGCGCGGTGACATCGGTACGCACAAAGCTGGCCTTGCTGCCAAGCTCGGACGCCAAGGCCTTGCCTGCTTCTTCATTGAGGTCCGCGATATAGACGGCAGCGCCTTGCTCAACGAAATGGCGCGCCATGCCCGCACCGAAGCCGGAAGCCGCGCCCGTTATAATCGCGACTTTCTGATCAAGACGCATAAATCAGGACTCCACTGGCTTGCAGGGCGATAAGGGCAGCAAGAGCCACAAGGGCCAAGTAGGACAGACGCAAGGACATGGGATCACTCATTGGTGGCGATTGGGGGCAGCCGACGGCTGAGCTCCTAGACTGGGCGCAATCTGGGCGCTGTTTCCAGCGCAAGATGGCTCGCTTCCACCTGAGGGTTACAGACTTCACGCCCAAATTGTGCCCAATTTGGCAAGAATCGGGATTTGGCTATCCAAGCAGAACGACTTAAGCGAGCGCTCCGTCAGGCCGCCTCACCTCTAAGCCGCGACGCCTAGGTAATCGGCGTATGAAGGGACACTTTGCCCCTGGTCCTGCGCGGGATATCCTCCTGCTTACCCTTGTCGCTCGCCGCCAGACTTCGTATTGCTGTGCGCCTAGCATACAAGGAGCACAGCATGCAGGTTCGCGTTACCGTTCGCTTGAAACCCGGCGTCCTCGACCCCCAAGGCAAAGCCGTAGAAACCGCTCTGCACACTCTGGGCATGGACAGCTTGAGCCAGGTCCGCCAGGGCAAAGTCTTTGAATTCCAGGTCGCCGCCGGCTCCGCCGACGAGGCTCGCAGCCAGGCTGAGCAAGCTGCCCAAGCGCTGTTGGCCAACCTGGTGATCGAAGACTTCCAAGTTGAGGTTCTGGGCTCGTGAAAGCAGGCGTCATTGTATTTCCGGGCTCCAACTGCGACCGCGACGTCGCGGTGGTGCTGGAGTCCGTCACGGGCACTGCGCCAGCCATGGTCTGGCACGCTGACAGCAGCCTGCCCGATCTGGATTTGATCGTCTTGCCCGGTGGCTTTTCCTATGGCGACTACCTGCGTTGCGGGGCCATGTCGGCCAAAAGCCCCATTATGCGCGAAGTCGTCAAGCGTGCCGAAGAGGGCGCCGCGGTTTTAGGCATCTGCAACGGCTTCCAGGTTTTGACCGAAAGCGGCTTGCTGCCAGGCGCTCTGATGCGCAACCGCGGCCTGAACTTCATCTGCAAAGATGTCTGGCTGCGGGTCGAAGACTGCGCCTCGCGCTTTACTCTGCGCTATGAGGACGAGCAAAACATCTTGATCCCCATCGCCCACCACGACGGCAATTACTACGCCGACGATGCAACGCTAGAGCGGCTGGAAGGCGAAGGCCAAGTGCTGTTCCGCTATGTCGATGAGAGCGGTGAGGCCAGCGATGCGGCCAACCCCAATGGTTCGCGCAATAATATCGCCGGTATCGTCAATGCCGACGGCAACGTGCTGGGCATGATGCCCCACCCCGAGCGCATGGCCGAAGCAGCGCTGGGCGGCACAGATGGCCGCGCGCTGTTCGAAAGTTTGCTGGAAACCTTGGGCTGACACCCGGCGGCGCGCCCGCCCCGCCTGCCATTGCCAGCCGCCCCAATTTCGAGCGCCGCGCTTGCGGCCTCTCCCGTGATTTGGAACCAAACCCATGTCCCTTTATCATCCAGAGACCTCTGCTGAGATCGTTGCCGAGCACGGCTTGGCACCCGACGAATACGAAAAAGCCGTTGAGATCATGGGCCGCGCGCCCAACCTGCTGGAACTGGGCATCTTCTCGGTCATGTGGTCCGAGCACTGCTCCTACAAGTCGTCCAAGCTGTGGCTCAAAACCCTGCCAACCGAAGGCCCGCAGGTGATTCAAGGCCCCGGCGAGAACGCTGGCGTGGTCGATATCGGCGACGGCCAAGCAGCGATCTTCAAGATCGAGAGCCACAACCACCCCTCGTTCATCGAGCCCTACCAAGGTGCGGCCACCGGCGTTGGCGGCATCTTGCGCGATGTCTTCACCATGGGCGCGCGCCCGGTTGCCAACCTCAACGCGTTGCGCTTTGGCGCGCCCGATCACCCACGCACCAAGCACTTGGTCAAAGGCGTCGTGGCGGGCATTGGCGGCTATGGGAACTGCGTTGGCGTGCCGACCGTCGGCGGCGAGATCAATTTCCACCCCGCCTATAACGGCAACTGCCTGGTCAATGCCATGACCGTTGGCCTGGCCGAGACCGACAAGATCTTCTATTCGGCCGCTTCTGACGTTGGCGTGCCAGTGGTCTATGTGGGCTCCAAGACCGGCCGCGACGGCATCCATGGCGCGACCATGGCTTCCACCGAATTTGACGAGGACAGCGAAGAAAAACGCCCCACCGTACAGGTTGGCGACCCCTTCACCGAAAAGCTGTTGATCGAAGCCTGCCTTGAGCTGATGGCGACCGACGCCATCTTGGCCATCCAGGACATGGGCGCAGCGGGCCTGACCAGCTCTTCGTTTGAAATGGCCTCAAAAGGCGGCACCGGCGTCGTGTTGGAGCTGGACAAGGTGCCGATGCGCGAAGAGGGCATGACCCCCTATGAGCTCATGCTCTCCGAGAGCCAAGAGCGCATGCTGATGACCCTCAAGCCCGGCCGCGAGCCCGAGGCTCAGGCCATCATGGAAAAATGGGGCCTGGATTTTGCCGTCGTCGGCACCATCACCGACACCGGCCGCATGCAACTGAAGTGGGACGGCGAGACGGTTGGCGATCTGCCGATCGACCCGCTGGCCCTGGCATCGCCCGAATACGACCGCCCGCACCTTGCCACCCCGGCGCAGGCCGATATCCAGGTGCCCGAGAGCCAAGACCTGTTGGCCGATCTTGCGACACTGGTCGCCAGCGCGGACCTCTGCTCGCGCCGTTGGGTCTGGGAGCAGTACGACCACATGGTGATGGGCGATACCATCCAGCGCCCAGGCGGCGACGCGGCTGTTGTCCGCGTCCATGGCAGCCAAAAGGGCCTGGCCATGAGCGTCGATTGCAGCCCGCGCTATTGTTTGGCTGATCCGCAAGCCGGTGGCGCTCAGGCGGTGGCCGAGGGCTTCCGCAATTTGTCTGCTGTGGGCGCCAAGCCCTTGGCGGTCACCAACAACCTCAACTTCGGCAACCCGCAAAAGCCCGAGATCATGGGCCAGCTCGTGGGCGCGGTCCAGGGCATGGGCGAGGCTTGCAAGGCGCTGGATATGCCGGTCGTCTCGGGCAACGTCAGCCTCTACAACGAGACCGAGGGTCAGGCGATTTTGCCCACCCCCGTGATCGGCAGCTTGGGCCTGATGGCCGATATCGACCGCATGGCAACTGTAGCGTTGAAGCGCGACGGAGATACCCTGGTGGTGATCGGTCTGTCGCAGGGCCACTTGGGCCAGTCCTTGTACGCCCGCGAGTGCCATGGCCTGGAGGCCGGCCCGGCCCCCGCAATCGACCTGCAACGCGAGCGCGCCACTGGCGACTTCGTGCGCGGCCTGATCGAGCAGGGCTTGATCGACACCTGCCACGACGTATCCGACGGCGGCCTGTTGGTAGCCGTGGCCGAAATGGCCATGGCAGGCGATAAGGGCGTTGCGATCGTCAGTGCCGAGACAAGCGCCGCCTATTGGTTCGGCGAAGAGCAGGCCCGCTATGTCGTAGCCCTGCCCGATGCCGCGCCGTTGCAAGAGCGCGCCAAAGCTGCGGGCATTGCTCTGCACATCATAGGACGCGTGGAAGGCGAAGGTCTGTCGCTTCCCTCTGGGCAGATGGTCGCGACCGCCGCGTTGCGCTCGAAATTCGAGGGCGGCCTTCCCACCTTGTTGGCATAACCCCCAACCGGAGACAGGCTCACAATGATCGCTCGCTTTCTTCCTTTGGCCGCTGGCCTCGCCCTCGTTGCAACCGCAAGCCAGGCATTGGCCGGTGATGTCATCGCGATGCACGCCTTTGCACGTGCGACGGCTCCGACAGCAGTCAATGGCGCCGCCTTCATGGTGCTGATGAACCAAAGCGACAGCGATTTGGCTGTAGTCGCGGCTCAAACCGAGGTGGCCGAGCGCGCAGAGCTGCATACGCACATCAAAGACGGCGGTGTCATGAAGATGCGCCACGTCGATCAGATTGCGCTTCCCGCTGGTCAGGAGGTGGTGTTGCAGCCCGGCTCCTTCCACATCATGCTGATGGGACTGAAAGCACCTTTGGTCCAGGGCGAACAGTTCGCGCTTCAGCTCGAGCTGTCGAACGGGCAGAGCTTGGCCGTGTCGCTTCCGATCGAGTCAGCGGGAGCCATGATGACCATGGACCATGGCGAGATGGACCATGACGACGCCGAGCACGAAGGCGAAGGCCACGGCACCATGGGCTCAAGCAGCAAGAACAACGACTCCATGCTTCAGGGCTCCGGCAATCACACCGGTTCGGGCAGCAAGAGCGAATAGAAGCCGCTTCAAGGCCCACCTGTTCAAAAATTTTGAAAACGCTTTCATTACGGCTTACAGACTCGTCGCTTTTGACAAGTCTGTAGGCCTTTTTTTGTAAGATTTTATCCTTTTTTCACCGACACTCCCCTAGGCAGGGCCGAAACAAGCGTGTTAGCGTGAGCCCCGCCTAGTCGATATAAAAAAGATATCTAGGCCTTCTGGCATTATACGGAGACATACAATCATGAAACTCAAGAGCCTTCTTACAGCCGCCACAAGCGCTGCTGTGCTCTTCACCTCAGCCGCCAGCTTTGCCGCCGATGCGGTCAACGTCGCTTTCTTCCTGGAGTGGGCAACCCCGAACCAGATCGCAAAAGTTGATAAAGTATACGACGAAGCCATGGGCGTCGATGTCAACTGGACCAACTTTTCAACCGGCGTTGCGATGACCGAAGCCATGCTGGCCGGCGACATCGACATCGCCTACTCGCAAGGCCTGGCACCCTTCGTGACCGCGATCCAGCAGGGCGCGCCGCTGAAGATGATCGGCATCGCCGTGGTCTATGAGGCCAACGACTGCTTCGTTGCGAACAGCCTGGGCATCAACTCTTCAAACGCTTCTGAGCTTGAGGGCAAGACCGTAGCCGTTCCGCTGAACACTATGGCTGACTTCGCATTCCGCAAGCAGATGGACGCGCTGGGCGTAGACATCAGCACCATGACCATCGTTGACCAAGCTCCGGCTGACGGCGCGGTGTCACTGGCAGATGGCTCTGTTGCTATGGCTTGTATCTTCGGCGGCGCTTCGGCCAAAGCCGCTGGCGAAGTTGGTAGCCCCATCATGAGCACCCAAGAAAAGAAGGACGCCGGCATCGGCTCGTTCGACGTGGTGTCTGTGACTGAGAAGTTCGCGACCGAGAACCCCGAGCTGGTTCGCTCCTTCATGGAAGTGACCGCTGAGGCCAACGCCGCTTGGACCGCAAGCGCGGACCAAATCGCCAAAGTTGCTGCTGACGCTGGTATGGACGTCCCGACCACCACCAACCAAATGGCTGGTTTCGTCTTCCCGACTCCTGCAGATCAGATCGCCAACTACTTCGGCGCCAATGGTATCGCTGCCGCTGCTTCTGCATCTTTGGGCCTGGTCTTCTCAGAAACCTCTGACGGTTCTGCGATCGCTAAGACCATCGACGGCTCCTTCCTGGAGTAAGATCGCCCTTCGCGTGTAGGCCGCCTCGCTGGTCTGCACGCAGGCTTGAGCCGGGCCGGGAGCGCTTCATGTGTCCCGGCCTTGGCGCTTATTGATCGTGACCAAGCCAGAAGCGCAGCCAAGCTGTAGGCTGACTGGCGCACAGCGCTCAAGATCGAGCACATCCACGCGATCACCGTCGATCCTGCCGCGCTATCGAACGGCTGCCTGCCCCTTGTTCTAAGCGGGCTGTCTGCCTTGCTGCGCATTCCCTGCCCCATTTCTAGAGAGTTGTCATGGCCGATCTCATTGCGACCGACCTCTGCATGACCTTCACCAACCCACAAACAGGTGCCAAGGTCGAAGCGCTTAAAGATGTCAATTTCCGCTTGAAAGAAGGGGAAATTTTATCCGTGCTCGGCCCGTCCGGTTGCGGCAAGACCACACTACTCAACATTGTTGCAGGCTTCATCAATCCTTCCAGCGGTTCCGTTGCGCTGGACGATCATGAGATCCATGGGCCCGGCGCCGACCGCGGCATGGTGTTTCAACAAGGCGCCCTGTTCGAGTGGCTGCCCGTGGAAAAGAACGTAGATTTCGGTCTGCGCATGAAGAAGACCGACAAGAAAGAAGCCGCCGCCAAGGTCGAGCACTGGCTGGATACCGTCGGCCTACAGGGCTTTGGTAAGACCCCGACCTATCAGCTTTCGGGCGGCATGCAGCAGCGCGTGGCGCTGGCCCGATGTCTGGTCAACGATCCCGAAGTTATCCTAATGGACGAGCCCTTGGGTGCGCTGGATGCTCTGACCCGCGAGAAGATGCAATCGCTGGTGCTGGAGCTCTGGAAAGAGACCGGCAAAACTATCATGATCATCACCCACTCGGTCGAGGAGGCCTTGTTGCTGGGTGAGCGCTTGTTCGTCATGGCGCCGCGCCCTGGCCGCCTGCACAAAGAATACCGCCTGCCCTTCGCCGAGCGCGGCTTGAAGGAATCCCTACGTGAGATCAAAAAGGACCCCGAATTTGCGCGGGTCCGCGAAGAAATCCTGACCATGATTTGGGATATGGAAGAGGAGATCATGGGTCGTGTTTGAGTGGCTGTCTGACAACCGCGGCCTGATCGCCGCCCTTCTGGTCCTGCTGGCCTTGGTCAGCTTCGTGGCCTCGATCATCATCGGCCGCAAACAGTCGGCCATTCGCGAAAAAGACGAAGTGTTCGGCGACCCCGAACGCAACAAACGCGGCTGGTATTGGGCCGTCTGTGGCGTCTCGGCCTTGTTCTTGATCTGGTTCTATTATTCCTGGGGCACTGCCCGCGCCTTCTTCCCACAGTCGGCCAACGAGCTGTGCCAGGTGGCTAAGCTGGATGAGGCCCTTTCGCCCATCAACGCAGCCCTGCCTGCAACCTCGCGCTATTACAAGTCAACGACGCTGGTTGCCCGCAATCGCGAGCAACTGGAGGCCCTGCCGATCCCGGCCGGAGTCTTCAACACCCAGGAACAAGCGGTGGCCGAGGCTTTGTTCACCAAGGTCTATGGCCTGCTGGCCCTTCAGTCGAACCCTGCCCAGTTGGGCGATGAGGCGCGTGCTGAACTGGCTGCTGTCGCCAGCGGCTTGAACGCCTTGGCCGAGGAGCTGGGCGGCAGCGACGTCTCTGGGCTCAAGCCCTCTGCTGAGGCGCTGGCGCAACCGTCCTGGGGCACCACGCACATCGAAATTCCGCTGTTGCCGGAGACCGCACGCGGCGTCCTGTTCGACCAAATCTCCACCAAGGCAGCAGATCTCGCCAAGTCCTTCAACACGATCCGCAACCACCCGCCCGCATCCGAAGCACTCATCGCCGAGATCAAAGCCGAAATCGCTGCACTCAAAGCCGGAGCGGCTAGCAATGCCAGCGCACAGGATGCACGCGATGACTTCCTGAAGTCCTTTGAGCGCATTTTCAAGCGCTTGGACGACGGCACCATTTTCCCCGCGGCCGCCCTCAATGGCGTCGAGCAGGGCGTGGCAGCCTTGGACAGCGCCAGCAAAAAGGCGCAAGGCGGCCTGGCCTGGGTGAAGGCCGCGGTCTTCCCCGGTGGTACGGTTGTCAAGTCGCGCACCTTGTGCACCGAGCAAGGCACCGGCCGTTGGTTGCCCAAGCCCACCGACGTGGTGGCGCAATTGGCGCAGCTTGCGAACCCCAACCTAGAGGCTGGCGGCGGCTTCAAAGGCACCACGTTACTGTGGTGGAAGTGGCTGCCGATTGCTGACGTTGTCGCCTTCTTCATCCCTGATTGGGTGGCAGACATCATGCCCGGCGACTATGCCCGCAACAACGAAGACGGCCAGGTCATCCCCAATTTCAAGGACCATGTGCTGGCTTTGGCGCAGGGTGATGTCTACCTGGGCGCGGTCCCCATGCTGGACGGCCACATCTGGGACTCGCTGTTCCGTGTCCTGGTCGCGCTGGTCCTGGGGGTTGTCCTGGGCGTGCCGCTGGGCATCATGATGGGCGTTTCGCGCTTCTTCAAATCCTTCTTCGATCCTTTGATCGAGCTCTATCGTCCCGTCCCGCCCCTGGCTTGGGCCCCCTTGATCTTGACCATCTTTGGTATCCAAGACGACGGTAAGATCTTCTTGCTGTTCATGGTGGCCTTCGCGATCATGGTGATCTCGGCGCGCACCGGCGCCTCGGGCACGCAGTTGTCGAAGATCCGCGCCTCGCACTCGCTGGGTGCTTCGGTCGGCCAGATCCTGCGCCATGTGATCCTGCCCAACGCCATGCCCGAAATTCTCACTGGTATCCGTATCGCGATCGGCGTCTGCTGGGGCACTTTGGTCGCCGCCGAGATGCTGGCAGGCACCACCGGTGTCGGCTTTATCGAGAACGTCGCGCGCACGGTATCGGACTATGAGCTGATCTGGGTGACCATCCTTATCATGGGCGTGTTGGGCCTGGTGTTCGACATGATCATGCGCTGGGTGATCCACAAGACCATCCCGTGGCGCGGCAAGGGCTAAGCC
>CAZHYF010000071.1:0-11289 GCA_964536635.1 uncultured Rhodospirillaceae bacterium
GCGACCGCCGGGCATGGACTCCTTCCCTCCCTTGACTATCACGGATACTCTAGTCCGTCTGGGACAGCAAGACCGGCTGACCAGCCGCGTCCAGCTCAAAGATATAGGCCGCGCGGCAGAATTCGCAAACCGATGCGATCTGTCCAGCCTCGTCCAAGCAGTGCTGCAGCTCGTCTTCACTCAGACTGCGCAACACGTTTTCCACCCGTTCAGCGCTGCAACGGCAGGCCGCCTGCAAGGCCTTGGGCGGCTGGACCTGCACGCCATCCTCATGAAACAAGCGGAACAGCAAAACGCTGGGCTCTAGGCTGGCGTCCAGCATCTCTTCGGCTGTCGCCGAGCCCATGAGGATGACCGCGCGTCGCCAGTCTTCCAGAGCCTCGTCTTCGTTGATCACGTTGCCGCCCTCGAAAGCCACCCGCTGAGCAGTCAAGGCAGCGGCACGGAAGTGACCGTCCTGGTAGTCCGCTGCGGTCTTGATGACGATGTCCTGCTGATCGGACTGCTTGAAATAGTGGTGCAGCGTGTCGATGAAGCTGCTGCCGACGATATCCACCACGCCTTGGTAGCGGTCCATATCCGGGCCTTGATCGACGGTAATTGCCAAATAGCCTTGGCCGACCAATGCGTTCATCGAGGGGAGCGCGCCCAGCGTCGCCAGCCTGTCACGGTCCAAGCTGACCATGGCACGCAGCTTGCCGTCGGTGGTCACGTCTGCCACCAACATGGAGACCGGGCCGCTCGATTTGGTCTGAAAGGTCAAGATGCCGTCGAATTTCAGCGTCGAGGCCATGGCCGCCGCACTGACCAGGTAGTCGCACAGCAGCATGCCGACCGACAGGGGCAGGTCATGTCGCGAGACAATCTCGTCCACCGAAGCGCCCAGGCGCACCATGCGCCCGGCGATGGTACCGCCCTCCAGCATGTAGGACATAACAAAGTCGCTTGAAGCCTGGAATTCGGCACCGAGTTGGTCGGGGGTGGTCATAGCTAGGCGTCTCCTAACAGCCCGAAGCACCACAGCAAGATCGCTTTTTGCACGTGCATGCGGTTTTCTGCTTCATCAAAGACCAGTGATTGCGGACCGTCGATCACGGCGTCGGTCACCTCCTCGCCGCGGTGAGCAGGCAAGCAGTGCAGGAAGACCGCCGTGCTGCTGGCCTTCTTCATGCAGGCTTCGTTGACCTGGTAGGGAGCAAGCGTGGTCAGGCGCTGCTCGGCCTCGGCTTCATCGCCCATAGAGACCCAGGTGTCAGCGATCACTACGTCAGCGCCCGCGACGGCATCGGGGTCTTCGGAGAAGCTGATCTGGTGGCCGCCCTGGTTGGCCAGCCAGTCTTGCACCTCTTGTGGGATCTGCATGCTGGCGGGGGTCGAAACGGTCATGGGGATGCCAAATGCAACCGCCGCCTGGACCCAGGACACGGCGACGTTGTTGCCATCGCCCAGCCAAACGACGCGCTTGTCTTTCAAACTGCCAAAGTGCTCCTGCACGGTCATCAGATCGGCCATGATCTGGCAAGGGTGGCTCTTGTCGGTCAGACCGTTGATCACCGGCACAGAGGCAAAGCGTGCCATTTCTTCCAGTTTGTCGTGGCCATCGGTGCGCAGCATGATGGCGTCGACATAGCGCGATAGCACGCGCGCGGTGTCCGCGATGGTTTCGCCGCGTCCGAGCTGGCTGGTGCCTGCGTCCAGAACGAAGCTCTGACCGCCCAACTGCTGCATGGCCGCCTGAAAGGAAATGCGGGTGCGGGTCGAGTTCTTCTCAAACACCAGTGCCAGCGACTTGCCCGCCAGGGCGGCTGCCTTGCTGAAATCGCGATCGCGTTTTTCTTTCAGCGCGGCGTTCAAAATAAGGCTCAGCGTTTCGGGGCTCAGAAGGTCCAGGTCGAGAAAATGGTTCATGGTGGCGTGTCTTCGCTTCGTATCGTGCGTTCGAATGGGAGAATGGGCTTTGGCCGCATCTAAGCGGACAAGACGCGGTCAACCGCTGCGCAGAAAAGCGCGATCTCCTGAGCGGTGGTCGTCAGTGGCGGCAAGACGCGCACCACGTTATCGCCCGCTGGAACGGTCAAAACCTGCTCCTTGCGCAGCGCAACAACCATGTCGCCGGCGGGCAAGCTGTCGGTCAGGCGCAGGCCGCGGATCAGGCCCATGCCGCGCAGGGCCTCGATCTTGTCCGGGTGACGCGCTTGCAGGGCCGCCAAGGCGGCCTCAAGCGTTACCGCAGTGGCCTGGACCTGCTCCAAGAAGCCGGGTTCGGTCATCACGCCCAGCACGGCGTTGCCGACCGCAGTGGCCAGCGGGCCGCCGCCATAGGTCGAACCGTGGGTGCCGGGGGTCATGCCCTGGGCTGCGCTCTCGCTGGCCAGGAAGGCGCCCAGCGGGAAGCCGCCGCCAATGCCCTTGGCCAGCGCCATGATGTCGGGTTCGACACCCGCCCATTGGTGCGCGAACAGCTTGCCGCTGCGTCCCATACCGCACTGCACTTCGTCGAAGATCAGCATGAGGCCAAACTCATCGCAGGTGGCGCGCAGGGCCTTGAGATAGTTCTCGTCCGCCGCTGTCAGGCCGCCTTCACCTTGGATCGGCTCGATGACGACGCCTGCGGTCTCTTGGGTGATGGCCGCGCGCAGGGCGTTGGTGTTGCCGAAGGGCACCTGGTCAAAGCCATCGACGCGCGGACCGAAGCCGTCCAGGTGCTTGGCGTTGTTGGTGGCCGACAAGGTGGCCAGGGTGCGGCCGTGGAAGGCGCCGGAGACCGAGATGATGCGCCAGCGCTGCGGGTTGCCGGTCACGCTCTGATAGCGGCGCGCGGTCTTGAAGGATCCTTCCAGGGCCTCGGCACCCGAGTTGGTGAAGAACACCTTGTCAGCAAAACAGAGCGCGGTCAGGCGCTCGGCCAGGCGTTCTGCCTCGGGGATGGTGTAGAGGTTGGAGACGTGCCACAGCTTGTCGGCCTGCGCCTTTAGGGCCGCCACAATGTGGGGGTGGCCGTGGCCCAAAGCGTTGACCGCAATACCGGTGGCATAGTCCAAAAAGGCGGTGCCGTTGGCGGTATAAAGAAAAGATCCTTCGCCACGCTCGAACGCAAGTTCGCTGCGCGCATAGGTCGGCATCAGTGCTGTCATGGAGAGACGAAATCCTGTTCGCAGGTTTCAAAGCGGCAAGCTAGCCAAGCCTGGCGGTTTTGACAAGTCCCGCCAGGTGCTGGAGGCCGCAATTCGTACCCGAAGCGCTGCGGGTTGCCGGTCGCCGCTAGGCCTTGAGCTTGTAGCCCGAGCGCAGCAGCGCCAGCGCAGCCACCCACAGCAGGGTTGCAATGGCCAGCACATAGACGGACCCGATTAGCAAGGAGCCCTCGGACTGACCGATGAACCCCGTGCGAAAGCCGTCGATCATGTAAAAGAAGGGATTGAACTGAGACAGCTTCTGCCAGAAGGGCGGCAGGCGGTCCAGCGTGTAGAAGGTGCCCGACAGAAACGACAAGGGCGTGACGACGAAATTGGTCACTGCCGAGACTTGGTCGAACTTCTCGGCCCAAATACCCGCGATCAGCCCCAGCAGCGCCATGATGGTATTGGCCACCAGCGCATAGTAGAGCAGCAACGCCGCGCTGCTGACGCTCAGATCGACCCAAAACGAAATGGCGAGCAGAACACTGGCGCCGCAAAGCAGGCCTCGGGTCACCGCGCCACCCGCATAGCCCATCAAGAACTCGTTGGCCGATAGGGGCGGCAGCAGCACGTCGGTAATGCTGCCTTGCATCTTGCCGCCGATAATCGAAGAGCTGGAGTTGGCAAAGGCGTTCTGGATCATGGTCATCATGATCAGGCCCGGCACCAGAAAGCTGAGGTAGGGCACCTCACCCACCATGCGCGTGCCCGCGCCCAGCGCGACCGAAAAGACGATGATGAACAGCAGCGAGGAAACCACGGGCCCCAGAAGCGTTTGCGACCAGACCTTCAAGAAGCGTCCCACTTCCTTTTCATACAAGGTCCACAGGCCGATCCAGTTAACGGCGCCAAATGGGCGGACCTTCAAATTGTTTTCCATGGGGCAGGGCTTTCGATTTCGACGTGTGATTTTGTCTTGGACTTGGGAAGAATTTGCTCTCTATCTAGCGGTCATGGCGTGTCAATCCAAGGCCTGCGAGCCTCCACAGAATGAAATCCTTGCCGACGAGCGCGCGGAAGCGGGCGAAGCGCGCAACCCCAAGCGGGCCAAACGTCGCCAGCCGCGTAAACTGCGCAAGCTGAGCCAGGACTATTTCCGCCGCGCGGCGCTCTATTACCTGGAGCGCTACAACGGCTCGCAAGGCACGCTGCGCCAGGTGCTGCGCCGCCGGGTCATGCGCGCTGAGCGTGAGGGCCAGGAGTTCGAGCGAGATGAAGTTTACGCTTGGATCGAAGCGGTGATCCAGGAGCTGGTGCAGCAGGGCTTTTTGGACGATGCGCGCTTTGCGCTGACCCGCGCGCGCAGCCTGTTTGACCGCGGCCAGTCGGTCTCAGCGATCCGCATGAAGTTGCGCACCAAGGGTGTTGGCTCGGCGGAGATCGACGCCGCCATGGAGCGGCTGACCGAAGAGCAGGGCAAAGACGGCGAGCAGGACTTGGCGCTGGAAGCCGCGCGCGCCTATGCCCGCAAGCGTGGCCTCGGTTGGCACCGCCAGGATCCCGAGCAGCGCGCAGAGCGGGCGCAAAAGGACTTGGCATCGCTGGCACGGCGCGGCTTCGGCTACGCCGTCGCCAAGCAGGTGCTGGAAGAAGGCCTGGGCGATGGCGAGGTGCTGGGCGACTTGCCCGACGACTGGGACTTCTAGCGCCAACTTGGTCTAATCAAACACCGCCAGCGGCTGGACCAGCAGGTCCAAGTTCGGCTCGATGCCAAGGCCCGGCCCGTCGGGCGCTTGGATAGAGCCCGCGTGGCGCACTGGCCCACGAGGATCGACATGCGGGCTGACGTAGCCCGACAGATCGCAGGTGTTGAGCAGGGCTCGGCTGGGTGTGGCGCTGGCCAGATGCAAGGCCGCTGATGTCGTGATGTCGCTGCCCCAGGTATCCTCGACGCAGAGCCGCGTACCCAAATAGAGGCAGAGGTCGCGCAAGCGCCGCGAGGCCGAAATCCCGCCGCTCTTGGAGGTTTTGAGCGCGTAGGCGTCCAGGCAGCCCAGCGCCTGCGCCTTCAGCAGGCTTTCGAAGTCAAAGCCATTCTCGTCGATCTTGATCGGCAAGCCGGTTGCCGCGCGCACCGCAGCGCACTGCTCCAGCGTGGGGCAGGGCTGCTCCAGCATGATGTCCAGATGCGCCACCGCCCGGCCAACGCGCGTGCAATCCAGCCGGTTGCCGCCGCAATTCCAATCGCCGTAGACCAGCGGTCCAGCGCCGACCGCCTCGCGGACTTTGACCAGGCGCTCCAGGTCGGTCTCCCAGGATTTGTCGGCGCCCAGCTTGACCTGGAATTGGCGAATGCCCTGGGCGTAGGCCTCTTTGGCCATGCGCACCATCTCATCGGGCGCGACGCAAGTAATCGACTGATAGAGGGGAAGGTCGCGGGTCTGAAGGCCACCAAGTAAAGCATAGAGCGGTAGGTCGGCTGCTTTGCCGGTCAGATCCCACAAGGCCATATCGATGATAGATTTGGCATAGTGATGCCCTTGCAGTTGGGCGTCCAGTTGAGCCATCAGCGCCTCGGGACCGATGGGATCGGCGTCGATCAGCACGGGCACCATGTCTTGTATGGCCGGGATCACCCCGTCGGCGTAGGCCGGCAGATAGTGCGGGATGGGGCAAACCTCGCCCCAGCCCGATAGGCCGGTGTCGGTGTCGATCCGTAGAAGCGTCGTGGTGACCGTCTCGCAGGATTTGCCGTCGGCCATGTGGTAGGCCTCGTGGCTGGTCAGCGGGATTTGCCAGATGCTCAAGCGGGTGATGCTGGTCATGGAGCCTCCTAAGAATAGCTTGCGCAAGCTGCGCCCAAGATACTGAGGTCAGGGGTCACGCCGTGGCCCGGCAGGTCGGGCACCCGCGCCAAGCCATCAAGATTGCGCGCGCCCTGGCCGGGGCAGGGATCGACCGCCAAATGGGCGTGCGACAGCCAAGAAGCCAGGCGGTTGGCCTCGGGCGTCGAGGCCGCCAAATGCAGCGCCACGGTGTCGGCCAGTGCCGATCCGCCTACATCCTCGATGTGCATGGCCCAGCCGACCGAGACGCCAAAATCGCGCACTTGGCGACAGCGGGTCAGGCCGCCCAAGCGGTTGGGCTTGACCTTGACGCCTTCGCAGGCGCCCAGCTTCCAGGCCTGCAGGTGGTCGTCAAAACTGCTGAGACACTCATCGAGCATGATGGGTTGGCGCACGCGCTTGGCGACATGTAGGCACTGGTCCATGGTTTGGCAGGGTTGCTCGATCCAACCGCGCGCGCGGCTGCTGTTCAAGACCTCGACGGCATGGCCGGGGGTCCAGGCGCGGTTGATGTCAAAGGTGACCGCCTCGCCGGTCGGCAGAGCATCGGCGATGGCATCCATGCGTGCCAGATCCAAAGCAATATCGCTGCCGCCGATCTTGGCCGAGTGGGTGCGATAGCCCTGTGCTGAGGCGTCCAGGATCAGCGCTACCATCTCCTCAGGCGTGCCGGTCGAGATGGAGGAATTAATTGCCACCGCTGCTGGCTCGGGCGCGCCCAGCAAGCGGTAGAGCGGCTGCCCGCTGGCTTTGCCCAGAATATCCCAGCAGGCGATATCCAGCGCGGCCTTGGCATAGAGGTGGCCAGGCAACTGGGTATCCATCAGGGCGTTGATATGATACAAGGCCAGCGGGTTCTGGCCAATGAGAGCCGGGGCCAACAGATCCAGCGCGGCCCGGATGCCGCCGCCGTGGGCGGGCAAATAGGTGTGGCCCCAGGGACAGCCTTCACCCCAGCCGCTGACGCCGGCATCGGTGTCAATGCGCACAAAGGTGCTGTCGAGCTGCTCAAACTTCAGCCGACCGCCGGATAGCCAATAGGGTTTGCTCAAGGGCAGGTCGAGCTGCCAGACCTCTATGCCTGTGATCTTCACGCGTCCTCCCGATGCTTTTGGCCGGAAGCTTGCGTGAAAAACCCCGCCCAGGCTCGCCCAAGGGCGACCCAAGCGGGGGCAAATGTTACGCCTCGCCCGGGGGCGAGCGGCTTTAGCCAAACACGCGCTGGAAGATCGTGTCGACGTGCTTGGTGTGATAGGTCAGATCAAAGGCCGCGCGCAGCTGGTCTTCAGCTATGCGGCTCACCACCTCGTCGTCGGCCAGCAGGCTGGCCAAGAAATCCGCGCCCTCGGTCCAGACCTTCATGGCGTTGCGCTGCACGGCGCTATAGGCCTGCTCACGCGACAGACCCGCTTGAGTCAGGGCCAGCAAGACCCGCTGCGAGTGGACCAGACCGCCCAATTGATCCAGGTTGCGTTGCATGCGCTCGGGGTAGACCAGCAGCTTGTCGACCACGCTGGTTAGCCGCGCCAGGGCAAAGTCGAGCGTCACAGTGGCGTCAGGGCCGATGCCGCGCTCGACTGAGGAGTGGGAGATATCGCGTTCGTGCCACAGAGCGACGTTCTCCAACGCCGGGGTTACGGCCGCGCGCACCAGGCGCGCCAGACCGGTCAGGTTTTCGGTCAAAACCGGGTTGCGCTTGTGCGGCATGGCCGACGAGCCCTTTTGCCCCTTAGAGAAAAACTCCTCGGCCTCATAGACCTCGGTGCGCTGGAGGTGGCGAATTTCGGTCGCCAGGTTCTCAACGCAGGAGGCGATGACGCCCAGAGTGGCAAAGAACATGGCGTGGCGGTCGCGCGGAATGACCTGGGTCGAGTGGGTCTCGGGCGTCAGGCCCATCTTGTCGGCGACGTAGATCTCAACGCTGGGGTCGATATTGGCAAAGGTGCCGACGGCGCCCGAAATAGCACAGGTCGCGACCTCGGCGCGTGCGGCCTCCAGGCGGCTGCGGCAGCGCTGGAAGGCTGCGAAATGGCCCGCCAGTTTGACGCCGAAGGTGGTGGGCTCGGCGTGGATGCCGTGCGAGCGGCCCAAGCAGATATCGTCTTTGTGCTCGAAGGCGCGGCGCTTCAGGGCGGCCAGCAACTGGTCCAAATCCTCCAGCAGGATGTCGGCGGCATCGCGCATCTGTACCGCCAGCGTGGTGTCCAGCACATCGCTTGAGGTCATGCCTTGGTGCAAGAAGCGCGCCTCATCGCCTACTTTTTCGGCGACGTGGGTCAAGAAGGCGATCACGTCGTGCTTGGTCTCGCGTTCGATCTCGTCGATGCGTTCGATGTCGAAGGGCGGCTGGCCGCGCTCCCAGATGGCAGCGGCGGCATCGGCGGGCACGACGCCCAGTTGGGCCAGGCGGTCGGTGGCGTGCGCCTCGATTTCGAACCAAATGCGGAATTTGTTTTCAGGCGTCCAAATCGACGCCATGACATCGCGGGTATAGCGAGGGATCATGCGGTGCGGCTCTTCATTTTTGAAGGGGAAGGGGGGAGAGCAGTCTAGGCGCTTGTCAGAGGAGGGCCAAGCCTTTGCCCTGCGACCCAGCGTCCTGGCGTAAGCGCCGAGCGCTGAGCCCTGAGCCCTGGGCCCCTGCGGGGTGCCGTTTGATGGTGATGCAGGCAAAAGAAAAGGCCCGAACCGTTCGACTCTGCGGGCTCGGGCCTGGTTTTTTCACCGCCTGGTTCCGGTGTTAGCGCGAGAAGGGCCACAGGCTGTTGCGCTTGCGCGGCGCCTCGCTTGCCGCCGGCATCGGGCCGCTGGCTGCGCTGGGCTGCGGCACCTGGATCGTGTCCGAAGCGGCGTTCGCCTCGCGCTGCGCTGGAGCGGGCTCCTCCGCTGGCGCGGGTTGGACCGGCTCAGCTCTATCGAGCAAGGGCGCCGCTGCGCCGCCCGCAGGTGGCAGGCGGTGCAGTTGCAGGGGTTGGCTCCGATTAAGATGAATGAGGTGGCGGAGCACCTCGTCCATCCGGTGCTTTCAGTGGGTCAGCCGCGAGGCACTTGAGGCCGCTGCGGGCGGAACCTCGGCCTTGATGGCTTCATCCTTGGCCTCGTTCTCCTCGTCCCAGTCGATGGGGGTCAAGGGACGGCTCAAAGCGTGCTGCAAGACCTGATCGGCGTTGGAGACCGGAATGATCTCCAGGCCTTCGGTGACGATGGCCGGAATATCGGTCAGGTCTTTTTCGTTCTCCGCCGGGATCAGCACGGTTTTGATGCCACCACGCAGCGCGGCCAACAGCTTCTCCTTCAGGCCGCCAATCGGCAGCACGCGTCCGCGCAAGGTCACTTCGCCGGTCATGGCAATATCGTGGCGCACCGGGTTACCGGTCAGCAAGGAGACGATCGAGGTCACCATGGCCACGCCCGCCGACGGGCCGTCTTTGGGCGTCGCACCCTCGGGCACGTGAACGTGGATGTCACGCTTGTTGAAGATGGTTGGCTTGATGCCGAACAGCGGCGCGCGCGATTTGACATAAGATTCAGCGGCTTGCACCGACTCTTTCATCACGTCGCCAAGCTGACCGGTGGCCACGACGCGGCCCTTGCCGGGCACGGTGACGCTCTCGATGGTCAACAGATCGCCGCCCACTTCGGTGTAGGCCAGACCGGTGGTCATACCAACGGTATCTTCGGTCTCAGCCATGCCATAGCGGAAGCGGCGCACGCCTGCGAAGTCGTCCAGATTGTCGGCGCTGATGACCAGCTTGTCCTTGCCATCGACCTCCAGAGCCTTGACGGTTTTGCGGGCCAGCTTTTGCAGCTCGCGTTCCAGATTGCGCACGCCCGCCTCACGGGTGTAGTAGCGCACCAGATCGCGCAGCGCCGAGTCCTCGATGATCAGCTCTTCGGGCGCCAAACCGTGGTCGCTGACCGACTTGGGGATCAAGTGGCGCTTGGCAATCTCGATCTTCTCTTCTTCGGTGTAGCCCGACAGGCGGATGATCTCCATGCGGTCCAGCAGCGGCTGGGGCATGCGCAGCGAGTTGGCCGTGGTGATGAACATCACGTCCGACAGGTCATAGTCCACTTCAAGATAGTGATCGTTGAAGCTGCTGTTCTGCGCCGGGTCCAAGACCTCCAGCAGAGCAGACGACGGGTCACCGCGCCAATCCTGGCCCAGTTTTTCGATTTCATCCAGCAAGAACAAGGGGTTGGAAGACTTGGACTTCTTCATGCCCTGAATGATCTTACCCGGCATCGAGCCGATGTAGGTGCGGCGGTGGCCCCGCACTTCGCTTTCATCGCGCACGCCGCCCAGCGACATACGCACGAAGTTGCGGCCTGTGGCGCGCGCAATGGACTTGCCCAGCGAGGTCTTGCCGACGCCCGGAGGGCCGACCAAACACAAAATTGGGCCCTTCATCTTCTGGGTGCGTTTTTGCACGGCCAGGTACTCGACGATGCGCTCCTTGACCTTCTCCAGACCATAGTGGTCTTCGTCCAAGATGGCTTGGGCTGCGGCCAGGTCTTCTTTGACCTCGGTCGGCTCGGACCAAGGAATGCCCACGATCCAGTCCAGATAGTTGCGCACAACGGTGGCTTCGGCGGACATGGGGCTCATGTTGCGCAGTTTTTTCAGCTCGGCTTCGGCCTTTTCGCGCGCTTCATCGCTCAGGCCTTTGGCCTTGATCTGCTCTTCCAGCTCGCCCAGCTCGTCCTTGCCGTCTTCGCCTTCGCCCAGCTCCTTTTGAATGGCCTTCATTTGCTCATTCAAATAGTACTCGCGCTGGGTCTTCTCCATCTGGCGCTTGACGCGGCTACGGATGCGCTTTTCGACCTTCAGAACGCCGATCTCGCCTTCCATATGCATCAGCGACTTTTCCAAGCGCTCGGCGATGTCCAGGCACTCCAACAGGTCCTGCTTTTCGGGCAGTTCGATTGACAACTGCGCAGCGACAACATCGGCCAACTTGGAAGGATCTTGGATCTGTCCCACGGTCACCATGACCTCGGGCACCACCTTCTTGTTCAGCTTGACGTACTGTTCAAACTGGCTGACCACCGAGCGCTTGAGCGCCTCGGTCTCTTCGTTGGGCTCCAGCAGTTCGGTCGGCAAGGTGACATCGGCCTCGAAGCGCTCGCCGGTGTCGCGCAGGTCGGTGACCTTAGCGCGCGCGATGCCTTCGACCAGAACCTTAATCGTATCGTCGGGCAGGCGGATGTACTGCAAGACATTGGCAATGGTACCAAAGCTGTGCAGGTCTTCGGGCGCGGGATCGTCTTGCTCGTCGTTCTTTTGGGTCAAAAGCAAGATTTCTTTGCTCTCGCCTTCCATT
>CAZHYF010000072.1:0-11283 GCA_964536635.1 uncultured Rhodospirillaceae bacterium
AACGCAAGTCCATGCTCTCTCGTGTTGCCACTCATTCGCGGCTTGCTCTAAGGGCGCGCTTCGGCTGGTTAGGGGTGGATGTCCTCCCAAACCGGCGGGCGCAGCGCCGACTGGAACCAGAAAAGCGCCGAATAGATCGAGAAGGTCGGCAGGCCCGTAGCCCGCTGAACCGCCCTGGCATAGGGGATCATGTTGGTACACTCCAAGACGATCGCGCCCAGCTCTGGGTGGGCGGCCTGAAACGCGAGCGCGGCTTGGATCAAGTCCTGCTCGGCGGCGGCCACGTCCAGGCTGTCCTGGTTGTCCAAAATGGCGCGCGTGAACTCCTGGCCGGCGTCGGTGCCCCAGGTGGGCGTATCCAGCGCCAGCCCCACGCCCTCGAAGTGGGCGGGCGTCATGCTGGCCTTGGAAATCGTGAGCACCCCGACGCGCTTGCCTGCGGGCAAGGTCGCTTGCACCAACGGCACTTGCATCAGCGATGAGGTGAGAACCGGCACCGGCAGAGCGGCTTGCAGCTCGCGTTGATAGAGCGCCAGGAAGCCGCAATTGGTGCTAATGCCATCGGCGCCATCGGCCACCAGCTCCTGGGCGGCAGCGATGAAGGTCTCCAGCAAGCCGCGCGCGCCTTCGCGGACGACCCGCTGCGGGCTGGCAGAGCGCACGATCTTGTAGTGAACCGGGAAAGGCCAGGTCTCGGCGTGGCCCATATCGCCTGGAATGCGCGGGAATTGGGCCTCCAGCATGAGGATGCCGATGCGCGCGCCATAGAGCGCCTTGCCGCCACGAACCCGCGTATCCGAAAGACTCGACGCTGACCTATAGACCATAGAAATTCCAGCTTGACCGATCAAAAGTTTGGTCTAGCGTAGCGCTGCTCACAAACGGAAAGCCAGCAAAAAAAGCGGCGCCAGAGCAGAACCGGAGGCAGTGTGACGGACGAACGAGCGCGCAACGCGATGAGCGGGGCTGAAGCTGTGGTGACGCAGTTGGCAGGCCATGGCGTGCAGCATATTTTCGGCCTTTGCGGTGATACCTCGCTGCCCTTCTATGACGCCTTGGCCCGCCTGTCGCATGGCATGACCCACATCTTGACGCGCGACGAGCGCTCGGCGGGCTATATGGCCGATGGCTATGCGCGGGTGACGCGCCGCATCGGCATTTGCGAGGGACCATCGGGCGGTGGCGCAACCTATATGACGCCGGGCCTGGTTGAGGCCAACGAGTCCTCTATTCCCATGCTGAGCATAACCACGGACGTTTCCACCAGCTCGGCGGGGCGCTTTCCGCTGACCGAGCTGGACCAAAAGGCCATGTTCGCGCCGCTGACCAAGTGGAATGCGCTGGCCAGCTCTCCAGCAACCTTATGCACCACCCTGCGCGCGGCCTTCCGCGCCGCCACCAGCCCGCGCATGGGCGCCACCCACATCGCCTTGCCGTTTGACGTGCAAAAGGCAGCGGTCGATCCCAGCGAGGCTTGGAGCGACGCGCGCTTTGGCGCTATGGGTGCGCTGCGCTCGGCCCCCGATGCTCGCGATCTGGAAGCGGTCTATGAGGCCCTCGCAGTGGCCAAGCGGCCGGTGGTGATCTGCGGCGGCGGCGTTGGGTTGGCTGAAGGCGAAGCGGCGCTGAAGGTGCTGGCCGAAGGGCTGGACCTGATCATCGCCACCACCATTTCGGGCCAAGGCTGCCTGCCCGAGACCCACCCCAATTGCCTGGGCGTGGTGGGCTCGAACGGCGGTGTTGCTGCGACGAGAGCCGTGGTCGATGAGGCCGACTTTATCTTGTTTATCGGCTGTCGGGCGGGCTCGGTGACCACTGAGCGCTGGCGCTCGCCCAAGCCGGGCGTCGCCACGGCGCACATCGACGTGGACCCGGCGGCTTTGCAGGCGGCCTATGCCTCGACCGCGATCGCCTTGGGCGATGCTGGTCTGGCGCTTGAGGGCCTGGTGGCGCTGATGTCGGCGCACCGCGAGCGGCCCAGTTTTGGCGGCAAGGCGCGCGTGGCCAAAGCCAAGGCCGAAAAATTTACCGCTTTCAATGCTTTGGCAGCGTCCGACGACAGCCCGATCAAGCCCGAGCGCATCGTCGCCAGCTTGCGCCGCGCGCTGCCCGATGACGCCATCGTGGTGGCCGATCCTGGCACGCCTTGCCCCTATCTGTCGGCCTTCTATGAGGTGCGCACCACCGGCAAGACGCTGTTTTCCAACCGAGCGCACGGCGCGCTGGGCTATTCGCTGGCCGCCTCGGTGGGCGCCCAGGTCGGGCAGCCCAATCGCAAGGTGGTCTCGGTCATGGGCGACGGCTCCTTTGGCTTTACCGTGGGCGAGCTTGAGACCGTGGTGCGCCTAGGTCTGCCGATCACCTTTATCGTCATGAGCAATGCCATTTTCGGTTGGATCAAAGCTGGCCAGAAGTCAGGCTTTGGCGCGCGCTATTTCTCGGTAGATTTCAGCCGCAGCCAGCACGCGGCCATCGCAGCTGCCTATGGCGTCAAGACCTGGAGCGTCGAGGATCCGCGCGCGCTCGATGCTGCCTTGGATGCTGCCATCGCGCACGACGGCCCCAGCTTGGTCGATATCATCACCCAGCCGCTGCCCGAAGCAGCCGCGCCAGTCTCGGAGTGGGTCGCATGAGCCAGACAGTTGCTGTTGTTGGTGCCGGCATTGTCGGGGTTTCGACCGCCGAGTGGTTGCGCCGGGCAGGCTTCGATGTGACCCTGATCGACCGGCTGGAGCCCGGCAGCGCCGAGCAAACCAGCTATGGCAACGGCGGAATTCTGGCGCGTTGTGCCATCATTCCCGTGCCGACGCCGGGGATATGGCGCAAGGGGCCGCGCATGGCGCTGGACCCCAACCAGCCGCTGTTCCTGCGCTGGTCCTACCTGCCGCGCTTGCTGCCCTGGCTGCTGCGTTACCTGGCTTCCAGCCGCGAAGCGCAGGTGCGCAAGACCGCTGAGGGCCTGGCGCTGTTGAACCTGGATACCGCCGCGCAACACTTGGCCCTGGCACGCGGCACGCCTGCGGAAGCCTTCGTTAAGCCGGGGCTCTATGCCTACGTCTACCCCTCGCGGGCGGACTTCGAGGCCGACGCCTTTGGCTGGGGACTGCGCGCCGAACACGGCATCACCGGCCAGGCGCTGGAAGGCGAGGCCCTGCGCGCCTGGGATCCGCATCTTTCGCCGCGCTACAACTTCGCCTACCTGATGGAAGATCACGGCTACATTTCCTCGCCGGGGCGCTATGTGGCTGCTTTGGCGGATTGGTTCCAGAGCCAGGGCGGGCGCTTCCAACAGGCCGACGTGCAGGCGGTCAAGGCGTTGGAGCAGGGGGTGTCGCTGACGATAGGCGGCCACGACCAGTATTTCGACCGCCTGGTGCTGGCCACTGGCGCCTTCACCGATTCTCTGTCGCGCGGGTTGGGCATCAAGGCCCAGATCGAGCCCGAACGCGGCTACCACCTGCTGCTCAAAAAGCCCAATTTCATGCCCAAACAGGCTTTGATGGTGGCGGATCACAAGTACGTCGTGACCCCGATGGAGGAAGGCTTGCGGATTGCGGGTGTCGTCGAGTTCGGCGGCTTTGGCACCGACAAGAGCAAAGCACCTTTGGATCTCTTGCGCCGCTCAATCAAGCAGTTCTACCCTGAGCTGACCTGGGAGGACGAGGAGAGCTGGCTCGGGTTCCGGCCTGCGACGCTCGATTCCTTGCCCTTGGTCGGCCCGCACCCCGACCATGAACAAATTTTCTTCGCCGCAGGCCATCAGCACGTGGGCTTGACCGGCGGTCCTAAGACAGGGCGCCTGGTGGCCGATATGATGGCCGGGCGTCACCCCAATGTCGATCTGAGCGCCTTTGCGCCGGATCGCTTCGGTTAAGGGGCGTGTGGCTTCGGTCGCGCGATCCTCTGGTGCGGCGGCGCTACTGCGCTGGTCCTCACCGGCTTGCCTCGCGGTTTGTCGAACGGCGGCAACGGGGCGGGCTTATCACTTTGGCAACACCACAGGGAGGTAATATCATGCTAAAGACCGTATCATTCTCATTGGCCGCGGTAGCGCTGGCTGGCTCAGCTTTGGCAGGCAGCCACGCGCAGAAGTGGGATATGCCCATGGCATACGCGGCCTCAAACTTCCATTCTGAGCACGGTGTCATCTTCGCCGATGCGGTGCGCGAGGCCACTGGCGGCGCCATCGACATCACCGTGCACCCGGGTGGCTCGCTGTTTGGCGGCGCTGATATCAAGCGCGCGGTTCAAACAGGTCAGGCCCCCATCGGTGAGCGTCTTCTGTCGGCTCACCAGAATGAGTCGGCGTTGTTTGGCGTCGACTCCATTCCCTTCTTGGCTACCTCTTATGAGGCGTCGGACAAGCTGATCCACGCAGCCCAGGGCGCGATTGCTGCAGAGCTGGATTCTCAGAACCTGCATCTGCTCTATTCTTGCCCTTGGCCGGGTCAGGGCCTCTATTTCAAGAAAGAGGTCAACTCCAAGGCTGATACGCAAGGCGTCAAGTTCCGCTCTTACAACTCTGCAACCGCACGCCTGGCCGAGCTGATGGGCATGTTGCCGGTTCAAGTTGAGGCCGCCGAGCTGTCACAAGCTCTGGCGACTGGCGTGGCTGAATCCTTCGTGTCATCCGGTTCGACCGGCTATGACCGCAAGGTCTGGGAGCAGCTGTCTCACTTCTATGAAGTGAACGCTTGGATGCCCCGCAACTATGTCTTCGTGAACAATCAAGTTTGGGACGGCCTGGATGCGGACACACAAGCGGCCGTTCAGGGCGCTGCTGACGACACCGCTGCCAAGTGTAGCGCCAAGAGCGCTGAGCTGGCGGGTTGGTACCTGGAGCAGTTGGCGGCCAACGGCATGACCGTTCAGGTCGCTGGTGACCAGCTTCGCGCGGACCTGGAGGCCATCGGCGCCACCATGACCGCTGAGTGGATGGAAGCTGCTGGCGACGCTGGCAAGGCTGTCATCGACGCTTATAAGGGCATGTAAGCCAAACACGCAGCGCTGGGCTCGGCATCACCGGGCTCAGCGTTGCCCCCATACCCGAGCGCTGATCGCAGCGTTCCGGTATGGGGCGCTCATCACCGATGCGTCCCGGTCTTGCCCGAAGCGGCAGGCCTGTTGAAAGAATGAGGTGAGGCTATGCGCAGCGATTGGCCATCGTACTTTGGCTTACCCCTTTGGGCTTGGCTTTTCGTCGTCCCGACGCTGTTGGCGGTGCTGATCTTTGTCTTGCGCAAGCCCGCCAAGCCGGTATTGAGCCCGCTTTGGGCTGTCCTAGATGCGATCTATTTCACCTCTGGCGTGGTTGGCGCCTTCTTCTTGGTGGCCATTTTGGGGCTCATCGTTGCCAACATGACCGCGCGCTGGACCGGCAACGTCTTTGCCGGCGCCACCGAGTACGCGGGCTATTGCATGGCAGCGGCTTCCTTCTTCGCTTTGGCGCACGCGCTCAATCGCGGTGCGCACATCCGTGTGTCGCTCTTCTTGGGCCTCAGCAAGGCGGTGCATTTCTGGTTGGATGCGCTGGCAACGCTGGTGGCGGCCATCATCGCCACCTACTTTGCGCGCTACGCCATCAAGACGATTTGGTTCTCCAAGCTGCTCAATGACCGCACCCAGGGCTTGGATGAGCTGCCCAACTGGTTGATTGCATATCTGTCCTTCTTCGTTGCGCCCGGCCGCTATGGCAAGGAAATCGCCAACATCGACGCGGGCTGGAGCTTTACCCCGGTCTGGCTGCCCCAGCTCGCCATGGGCTTTGGTGCCATTCTGCTGGCCGTCGCGCTGTGGGATAATCTTTACCGCATGCTGGTGGTCGGCGAGAGCCGCATCAAAGGCGAGGGGGTCGAATAATGGAACAACTCACACTAACCCTGGTTTTCTTGCTGGTCTTGTTCGTGCTGCTGGGCGGCTCGGTCTGGATTGGTCTGGCGCTGATGGGCGTTGCCTATATCGGCGTGGAGCTGTTCACCACCCGCCCTGCGGGCGATGCCATGATCACCGAGATTTGGCGTTCGTCTTCGTCTTGGACCCTGACGGCCTTGCCGCTCTTTATCTGGATGGGTGAAATCCTCTATCGAACGCGGCTGTCCGAAGACATGTTCCGCGGCCTGGCGCCTTGGATGCGCTGGCTGCCGGGCGGCTTGCTGCACACCAACATCGCCGGCTGTACGGTCTTTGCAGCCGTTTCAGGCTCCTCGGCGGCGACCTTGACCACGGTCGGCAAGATGTCGATCCCCGAGCTGCGCAAGCGCGGTTATCCAGAATACATGATCATTGGCACGCTGGCGGGCGCTGCCACGCTCGGCCTGATGATCCCGCCTTCGCTGACGCTGATCGTCTATGGCGTGACCATCAACGAGAGCATCACCAAGCTGTTCATTGCGGGCATTTTGCCGGGCTTGGTCCTGGCGGGGCTGTTTATGCTCTACATCATCGGCTGGTACTACTTGCGCCCGAACGAGCGGCCCGAGCCCGAGCCTGCCATGAGCTTTGGTGCTATGATCAAGGAGAGCCGCTTCTTGATCCCGGTGATCATACTGATCGTGGCGGTGATCGGCTCTATGTACCAGGGCTATGCAACGCCCACAGAGGCGGCGGCAATCGGCGTGGTTGGCTCGCTGGTCTTGGCAGCGATGCAGGGCTCCTTGACCTGGGACAGCTTTAGCCAGAGCCTGATGGGGGCAACCCGCACTTCAGCCATGATCGCCTTGATTTTGATGGGCGCGGCCTTCTTGAAGCTGTCGATGGGCTTTACCGGCCTGCCACGCGCCTTGGCCGAATGGATCGACTCCCTGGGCCTCAGCCCCGTCGCGCTGATCGCCATGTTGACCGTCTTCTATTTGATTTTGGGCATGTTCTTGGACGGCATCTCCTCGGTGGTGCTGACCATGGCCATCGTCGAGCCCATGATCCGTGCCGCTGGCATCGACATGATCTGGTTTGGTATCTTCATCGTGGTGGTGGTCGAGATGGCGCAGGTGACGCCGCCGATTGGCTTCAACCTCTTTGTGCTGCAAGGCATGACGCGGCATGAAATCTACTACATCGCGCGCACGGCGGTGCCGATGGTGGCTTTGATGTTGTTGATGGTTGTGGTGCTGGTGGCCTTCCCCGATCTGGCAACCTTCCTGCCAGGCAAGGCCTCTGCCGGGCCTCCGGGTTAACGGGCCTCCGGGCTAAGGCGCGTTGCAGTCGAGCGGCGCGGACCTTGGCGGCAAGCGGGCGCTTTGACACATCGAAGCCTTGAGGAGCAGGGGTTAAACTCGACGCAGTTTTTCGCCGTGTGAAGAGAGCGCCGTGACCGAACCAGTCTCCAAGCCGCAAGCCGCCTCCGCCTCCAACAGCGCAGGCCAAGCTGAGCAGCCCGCACAACGCAGTCTCATCCAGCGCATCGCTGCTGGCGGGCTGTTCTCGCTGCTGTATAGCCTTGGCGTCGGCGGCTCGATCTGGGCGGGGGTCAGCATGCTGGCGGTGGAGACCGAAGAGCGTCGGGCGCAATTCGGCGAGGCGGCCTATCCAGAGGCTGCGAGTGTATTTGGGCCCATGCTGTTGGTCTTTGCTCTGGGTTTGCCCTTGGTCTGGACCTGGTGGGTCTGGAAGCCCGCGCGCCGATCAGAGCTGACCTTGGGGCGCGTTATGCGCTTGGCTGCCATTGCTTTGCTGATCTCTTCGACCTTGGCCCCGCTGAGCGCCTTGGTGCTAGACGCCTCGGCCTTTTTTCAAAGCTGGGTGCTGGCGTTGGTCGTCGGGGTGATTCTCTGGCCGCTGACCGGGCTGCTGGTGGCTCTGACCTTGTGGCTCAGCGACAAGATCTGGGGTTCGACCCGCCCCTAGGCCATTTGGCCAGGCACGGCAGGGGTTGCGGCGTCTGGCGGCCTTAGGGGCGAATAGGGCAAGGCTCATTCGTGTCCGGCATCATCGCTCTCACTGCCCAAGATGGGCAGCACGCGGCCTGTCGCTCCCGATCCCTGGGCGTCGGGTAAAAGCTGGGCGACCAGGTAGAAGGCCAGGAAGATGCCCGCAAAGATCGCCATGATGATCCAGAAGGTGGGGCTAAGCATGTCTGAGCCTCGGTTTGTTGCTGTCTTCCTTATGTGGGAAGGCCAGAGCCGTTTTTCACGCTTCGGGGCGCCGAAGGGCGCAGGAGGCCTCACGCGCTTGCGAACAAGCTTGCGCGGCGCTGGCCTTGGCAGGCCTGCTCGCGCGGCGTAAACCAGGTTCGGTGGACAACATTCCGTTTGGTCCATGTTGCAAGACTTCCTGAGGGTATCATGGTCTGGATCTGCCGTATGCGCGCGTTTCTTTTGGTTGCTTTGGTGATGGGCATGATTGGCCTTGCGAGCGTTCCGGCTTTGTCAGGCAGCGGCAGCAAGTCTAGCCCGCAACCGGCGGCGGCCAGCACTACCCAGACGGAGGCCCCTGCGACGTCCCAGTCAGGGCTCAGCGAGGCGCAGCGGCAGCTCTGCCAGACCGCGTTTAGCAATGGCAGTGGCACAAAGTTTGCCGATGAGGCAGCCTTTGAGGCTGCCTGTCTTGAGCTGTTCCCGCCGCTGGACGACGCGGCGCAGGGCGACAAAGCCTGAGCCATTTGGGGCAAGGCGCGCTGGACCCTCGGCCCTGCGCTGGAGCGTCGATCTGGTGCTTGGTCCCGGCCATCTCGACCAATCGGCCTGGCATAGATGTCGCCATTCTGCCGCCGGGGCCTTTTTACCACAACAGCCGTCGCGAATGGGAAGGTGAGGCGCCAGCTTCAGCCTAGTGTTCTTGCTGATTATCAGCAGGGAAGGGCCGAGTATGGCGCAACTCATCATCACTTTTTGGCGCGATATTCCAGCCCAAGTCACCGTCAAGGCGGGCCGCAAGTCGGCCAAGCGCGTCTTGCCTGAGCGTTTTGAAAAGGCCATTGATGCGGCCGCTATGCGCGGTGGTATGGCCAGTACCGACGACTACCTGTCCGAATGGCGCAAGGCCGAGCCGCAAGAGCTTGACGCCGAGCAGAGCAGCGACCTGGAAGCCGCCGCAGAAGCTGCTGCCCAAACCCTGGACCAAGACTACAGCGCCGAGCGACTGCGCGCGCTGATTGCCAACGAAGGCCGCCTTTAAGGCCGCCACAAAGGAACGCAGCATGACCCTGACAAACGATCAAATTTTGGGCTCTATTCAAGGGCTTATGACAGGTTTTACCGCCGAGACCACTCCGGCATCTGCTAAGAAGGTCGAAGATTTCCGCCAGCATCTGGCACCCGGCACCGATGTCTATGTGACCTTCCTGCCGGGCTCGGACTTCAACGACACCATCGCGGTCTGCAAGCGCCTGCGCGACGAGACCATGCGTCCCATTCCGCACTTTGCAGCGCGCTCGATCCCCTCGGCCCAGGCGCTGGAGGAGAACCTGAAAGCTGTGGTCGAAGAGGCGGGCGTTGACCGCGTGCTGGCGATCGCTGGTGGCGTGTCGGACAAGGATATCGTCGGGCCCTTCAGCGACTCCATGCAATTGCTGGAGACCGGCTTGTTCGACAAGTACAAGATCAAGACCATTGGCGTTGCGGGCCATCCCGAGGGCTCGCCCGACATGTCGCAAGAGGCCATCGGCAAGGCCCTGGCTTGGAAGAACGCCTTCGCCGAGCGCACGGATGCTGATCTGCACATCGTAACCCAATTCTGCTTCGAGGCCGATCCCATCATCGCTTGGGACAAGGCCATGCAGGCCGAAGGCAACCGCTTGCCGATCCACATCGGTCTGCCGGGCCTCGCCACCATCAAAACGTTGCTCAACTTCGCGCGGATTTCGGGCGTTGGCCCCTCGATGCGCTTCCTGACCCGCCAGGCGATGAACGTCCACAAATTGGTGACCGTCTCGGACCCCAACAAGCAGTTGGTGGGCCTGGCCAAATACAAGGCTGAAGACCCCAAGTGTGGCATCACCAATGTCCACATGTACCCCTTGGGCGGCCTGCGCCGCACGGCAGCCTGGGCCTATGAAGTCGCCAAGGGCGAGATCGACTTCGATAAGAAGGGCGAGGGCTTTAAGACCCGTACCAAGATCGAATAGCAGGGTTTGACAGGAGCAATCCGCGAGGAGGCTGCCCCAGGTTTGCGCAAAGATTTGCCTCTTGCGCATATCTTGCTGGGGTGCCCTCAGTCAGCGGGCGCCCGAGCGTGCTGCGCCGCGTCTTGTGGCGCGTTGTTGCCCTGCGCCGCGTCTTGCGGCTCGTAGAGCGGCAGAAATTGCGGCGGCATGGGCCCTTTGTTGCGCCCACCTTGCTGCATTTGCTCCCAGCCGTGAGCCAGAATGCCGACAGAGCGCGCAAGGCAAAACAAGCCTCGCGATAGGGGAGGCGCAAAGCCAAGCTCACAAAAGATGACCGCGGTTGCGCCGTCGATGTTCATGGCAAGCGCACGCCCGCCGCGCTGGGCCGCGAGCGCGGCCTGAACGCCTTCCCCGATGTCGGCAAACTGTCCGCTGACCAGGCCGTCAGCGGCCGCCTGGCGCACCAGGGCCATGAGCCGCGGGGCGCGCGGGTCCACCGGCTTGTGAAAACGATGCCCAAAACCAGAGACGATCTTGCCGTGTTGAGCGCGCCATGCCTCAAGCCCCTGTTGCACCGCATCATCCAAATCCTGGCCCGATGCCATGCGGTCTGCGATAGCGAGATAGAGTTCGGCGCACTGTTCGCCCGCTCCGCCATGGACATCGCCCAGCATAGAGACGCCGGTCGCCATGACCGCGTTGAGCCCCACCCCGCAAGTGGCAGCCATGCGCGCCGCTGCGATCGAGGGCGCTTGCGGTCCATGATCAACCCCCGCCACCAAAGCAGCCTCCAGCAGCCGGGCTTGGCCTTCGCTGGGCAACGTCCCGCGCAGCATGAGCCAAATCATTTGCGGAAAACTGACCTGGCCGATCAGCTCTTGGATTGGATGACCGCGAAAGGCGATCCGCCCCGGCTCCATGTCGATGATCGCGGTGCGCCACCAGTGGCGGGCGGCCTCGGCGTCGGGTCTGTCGTTCAAGGCAAGGCTCCTGGCGGCGGAAGCGGCGAGCGCTGGCACAGCACCATTTCGTGCCGCTCGCTCTCGCTGATCCTTTTTGAGGCAAAGCCACCTGCGCTCTTGCCTTTGAGAGCTTGGGCTTTGCGCTAGGGGATGCGCCCGACCGCCTGCGAACGGCAGGTGGCGCAGCGCAGCACGCAGGCTTGCGCTGCTGCACTTGGGCACAGCCTAGCAGATCGCAGGAGAAATGCACCACCGTCGGCTCTACGAGCCTCGGGTTTTGCT
>CAZHYF010000073.1:0-11228 GCA_964536635.1 uncultured Rhodospirillaceae bacterium
TTGGGATCGGCCAGGTAATCGCCGGGCTTGGCCTTGCCCTCCTGCACGCTGACCAAGGCCAGGCTGAGCACGTGCAAATCCGGACGTTCCTGTGAAAGATAGAGCGGCACCGCAGCGTCCTTGCGACTGTGGGATGAACCGGTAATCAACACCTGTTTGAGGCCTGCATCGGGCTCAGCACTGTCGCCCGCAGCGGCGAGCAAGGCCTGGGCCATGGCTTGATCGCGCGCCATTTGCAGGCGGGTGATAACCGCCAGACGCTCGGCTTCGATCAGCCCGCAATGGGAGGCCTCGGTGGCGGCATGCCAGTGCTTGTAGCCCGGCGAGCGCCGCAGCGCGCGCGTGCTCGGCTCGGTAGCAAAGCGTGCTTTGGCGGCCTCTTGGTCGGCTTGGCTCAGGTCGCCGGCCAACAGGGGCAACTTGGCCTTGAAGGCCAGGTCGAAAACAGGCGCATAAAAGGACCAGTCCGGCCAGCCGCTGTCCCACCATTGCAGGGCAGCGCCCAAGCCCGCGCTGTATTCGGGATGATCGCGACGATACTGCTCCAGAGCCGCCGAGCGCTCCGGGTCCAGCATCTCAAGCACAAGCTGGGGATAAAGCCCGCGATCGGCCAAGGCGGCCAGAATGAAGGCCTCGCGTTGTTGATGCAGCGCAAGGCCGTGGCGCTCGCCGATCACGAGGGTGTCGGCGGTCTCAAGGCGATCGATCAACTGGCTAACAACCAGAAATCGCTTGCCTTCCACATCCCAAATCTTGCCCTCAAGAGGGTGAGGCAAGCGTGCCTCGTCAGGGCTGCCGACCGGCGGGGCATAGAAAGGGTCGCTGGGCGCGACTTGGGCGCGCAAGGCAGGTGCCGACAGGCTCACGAGAGCCAGCAGCAGTATAAGACAGCGGCGCATCATGTGTGGGGCCATAACGACAGGTCTCCGGCTTTGGGGGCGGCTGCGCCCGGTGTTTGATCGCCAAAGCGCATGGCCTGGGGGGCGCGACCCACGAGAGCTGCATGCCCCTGGGCAAAACCGCTCAAGGATAAGGGCAGATCGACGGGCTGTTGGCCGCCGTCGAAGACCCGAACCAGCGCCGTAGCCCCGACCTTGAGCCCTGCCAGCAGCGCTGAATCTAAGGGGATGCCGACATGGCAGCCGCTCTGATTGCAGGTCACATAGACAAAGCGCTGCTCGGGCTGAGCGTCGATCACCAAGCCGATACCTGCGGGCAAGAAGACCCCGAGCGGCAAGGAGGCAATGGCCAGATCCTCGCCGCCGCCGGCATGATAGACGCGCAGCACCAAAATCGGCTCTTGGGTATCGGTGATCAGCACGGACTGGCTCAGGCGGCAGTCGCCCGACGGCTCGCAGTCGAGCTGCCAGTCGCCAAATTGCTGTGGTGAGGTCTCGACCAGGGCCTGCTGCGCCCAAGCCGGTACGCCGCGGGACACCAGGGCGGACAAAAATAGACACGCAACCGTAAGTTTAGCTAATCTTATCCACATATCGTTAAGGTCTCAAAATACCCGTTATGATTTTGGCACTCCTTATGATAGATCGCTCACGTATAAAACAAAAACCGTACTATATGGGGTGAATTGTGGACGCTGTGCAAAGCAGGCGAGAAAAGCGCAAGGTCGGCGATCGACCGTGCTGGCGCGCCTTGCTGTGTGTGCTGGCCGCATTTTCGCTCCCGGCCTGGCCGTCACTTGCGCAGACCGGTGGGAGCCCCAGCGTCGTTCCCGACGGCAGCACGGCCACCAGCGTCAGTCTGGAGGCCTCGGGGCGCAGCCTGGTCGCTCTGGCGCCGCTGGACAGCAGGGGGACGAGCCTCAATCGCTACAGCCAGTTTGATGTCACCGCTGCTGGTGTGGCACTCGACAACCAAGGGGTCAAGGCCGCGACCATCGTCAATGAGGTCACCTCGACCCGCAGCTCAACCTTGGCGGGCGCGCTGAGCATCCTTGGCCCAAGCGCCAATTTGTTGATCGCCAATCCCAACGGCATTGTTTTGCAGTCCGGCACCTTTGTAAATGTGCGCAACCTGGGCCTGACGACGGCCTCGGTGTCGCCTTCGGCGAGCGGGGCTTGGAGCTTGCCACTGCGGCGTGGGCAGATCCGCATCTTGGGTGATGCCATTCGCCTGCCCGCTAACGTCTTTCTTGCAGGCAAAGAGCTTCGCTTGGAGGCGCCCCTTGTCAGCAGCGGCACCACCGCAGGACAAGACGAGATACATCTTATTTCGGGCAGCCAAGATCTGAGCCTCGATGGCCTGCTCAGCGATGCAGCTTGGCTCCAAGCCGGGGCGAGCTTGGGTGCGAGCCATGATCAGGCGGCGCTTGTCCTCGCGGGCTCGGGATCTTTGCAAGCGGGTGATATTCACATCATCGCACACGACGGGCCAGCGGCCAGCGCGGGCGGTGGCGGCTTGGAGCTGGCTGGAGAGATAAAGGCGTTGGGCGGGCTTGCACTGGCATCGCGCGGCGATCTGACCGTGAGCGCTGCGGCCTTGAGCGCTGGCCAAGACCTGGTGTTGCGCGCACGATCCCTAGAGCTTGCGGCCAACAGCAGCTTCGAGGCCAAGGCAGGGGCGGTGCTGCTCAGCAGTTCAGCGGGCGACCTCAGGGTTGCGGGCAGCCGCCTGTCCGGCGTTAAACGCAAGTCGGGCGAGGCCTTGTCGCGCGGGGGGCTGTCCTTGGATGCGGCGGGCAGGCTTCAAATTGAAGGCAGCCAACTTGACAACAGCCGCGATGACCTGAGCCTGGTCAGCGGCCAAGACCTCAGCGTTGCGGGTAGCCAGCTTGTTAGCAGCCAGGCCTTGGTCATTAGCAGTCAGGCGGCGGCGGCTGTGACGGGAACGCAGCTCAGCGCTGGCGAAGATATCCGTCTGTTGGCGGATGCCGCGCTGAGCCTTGAGGATACCCGCGCCGAGGCTGCCAGCGACATGCGCCTGGACGGCCAGTCCGTCCGCCTGTCGGCGAGCATGGATCGCGAGGCCTACTTGAAGGCCAGCCAGGGCGGGCTGACGCTGGTGGCCAACAGCGGCGACATCAGCAATCTGGGTGTCCTGTTGCAAGGCGCGCGCAAGGACGGCGGCGATGTCGTGAGCCAAGGGGCTGTGACCCTGATCTCCAGCGGCGACATCCTGAACCAAAGCCTGGCCGCGCATCGCCTGGCAGCCATCTTTGGCCAGGATGGGGATGTTTGGTTGCAGGCGGGCGGAGCCATTCGCAACATCAACGGCCGCCTGCTCAGCAATGCTGCTATGAGGCTTTCGGCGGGCGGGCACGTCGAGAACCGCAGCTTGACCAACAGCCAAGGTTTGGCGCTGGGGGCCGAGATAGCCTATCTGCGGGCCGAAAAAGATCTGTCCATCAACGCTGATCACCTGACCAACATCGGAGGCGAAATTTCAGCCGCTTGCATAAGCGCGCGCCTGACGACTGGTATCGAACAGCGCGCACTGATTTTGGGGCGCATCGGGCTGCGCAAGCGCCGCTGCTTTTGGTTCGCTTGCAGCTATAGCCTGCGCAGCCAGCCGGTCTTTAGCGATGCTTCGATCCGGGCCGACGGCGATCTTGGTCTGCAAGCCGGGTCTTGGATCGTCAACCATGGCGGCTCCTTTCTTGCGGGCGAAGATCTGGTTCTGGACGCCCCGAGCCAGCGCTCCTTGGCCTTGGCGCTGCCGCTTGCCTACCAACGGCCAGGCGGGCTCAACCGGCTCTTTTTGTGGCCGCGCGTCTTTCGCAAGGCCGAAGGGCAGGGTGGTCAGATCCTGGCTGGAGGCGATCTGACCCTGACCGGGGAATTGTCGCGTCGGGGCGGCAGTTTGATGGCGGGCAAGGCCTTGAGCCTCAGCACCCCCGAGCGCTTTTCGGTCCTAGCGGGCGGCGCTACTCCGATCTCGATTGGTTGGTTTGGCCGCTTGCTGGCGCGCTTGGAGCCGCGATGATGGGTTGGGTTGAAAGCTCTGGCTGTCGGCTGGCGGGCGGATGGGTCGGGCGCGGCGCCATGCTGCTCGGCCTTGCTGCTTTGATCCTGGGTCAAGGTCCGGCGGCTTGGGCCCAGTATGGGTTTGCCGGTGAGGCGCTCGATCCCGGCCCAGCTCTGGTCAGCAAGCTGTTGTCGGATACTCGAGCGGGGCAGCTCGGCGCTCGCCAACCGGGGCAGGCCACTCAGTTGCGAGCCAGCACGAGCGGAGCGCTGGCCTCCGCCGCCAATCAAGGGCAATCTTCGCGCTCTGCGGCGCTGCCAGCAGGGGGCTGCCTCCAATTCAGCCGGATCATTTTCAACCAAACCCAACTGGTAGCGAGGGCAGACCTGCAAGCCGCCGCAGCCAGCTTGCTTGGCCCCTGTATTCCGGGCAGCGACTTCGGAGCTCGGCTAAACCAGGCCTTGCAGGCTATGCAAAAGCTCTATGCCGATGCGGGCTATGTCGGCGTCATTTTCGACGTGCCTGAGCAGGATTTCCAGTCAGGTCAGTTGACGATCGCCATTCAAGAGCGCCGCCTTGAGTCGATAACGATTGAGCGGAGCTGGGATCCGCTGGCGCCCATTTCGGGCCTGGCGCTGTATCGTGGCCCTTTTGCCTCCAGCAAGCAGCGCCGGATCTGGGCCGCCTTCGAGCGCGACATGCTCGGCCAACCGATCAAAACCAAAGCGCTGCAAGCGGGGCTGGCGCGGCTCAACAGTCTGCCGTCGGCGAATGCCAACGTTGAGATCGTCGATGGTTCCAGTCCCCAGACGGTCGCCCTCGTGATCAAGGATCAATGGAAGGATCGCTTTCGATCAAGTCTGAGCTACCAGCGCTCTGGTGCGCCGGATCAAGTGGATTCACAGAGCCTGGGCCTGGCACTTGAGGCCGACAATCTGGCGAACCTCAACGATCAATGGCGTTTGAGCTACAGCGGTTCAAGCAGCTCCAACGCGTTGAGCGCGTCTTTGCAACTGCCCCTGTGGGACTGGCAGGCCATCGTGTCGGCCAGCTATGACGAGAGCATGACGCCACTGACCGAGACCGCCGACCTCTTCAGCCAGGGGCTGAACACCAGCGGGCAACTGAGCTATCAGGCTTGGTCGACCGATCACGCCAGCCTTACCCTTCAGGCCACAGGCAGCAGCTATTGGAACCGCCGCTACATCAACGACAGCCTGTTGACGCCTCAGCGGCGGATCAAGGGGCGTGTCGCGGCGTTGGGCCAGTGGCGCGTGTCCGAGCAAACTGCGCTCAGCGGACAGCTTGGCTACAGCCGCGGTCTTTCCGGCCTGTTCGGGGCTGACAAAGACCCCGATCCCTTGCCACCGCTTACCCCTCAAGCGCAGTTCGAGAGTTGGGACGCACGCCTGGGGCTGCGCCAAAGCTGGGCACCCAAGCAGCAAGACGACTGGCGCTGGTCAGCCTCCGCCGAACTCCAGGGCCAGTACAGCAACGACCTATTGTTCTCGACCGATCAATTCCAGATTGGCGACGGCGGCCTGGTGCGCGGCTATTCGGGTGCCTCCTTCGCGGGCGAGCAAGGCTGGGCGCTGACCAACACCCTCAGTCTGCAAGCACCAGCGCGGGTGCCAGGGGTCTTGGCGCTGGGCTACGGCCTGCTGGATGCCAGCTTTGATCCCTTGCTGCCGGACTTTGCCGACATAGAAGATGCGCTCGCCAAGCGCATTCAAGGTTTTTCAGCCTCAGCCTACCTGGACGGGGGCTGGGCAGGCAGTCTGGCCGACGACCAAGAAGCCTGGATGGTCGGAACAGGGGTTGCGCTTAACTATAATAGCGTTTATGGAATATTGCCTATGATATTTCTTTTTTCACTTTACCACCGGTTAGAGCAAGAGCCAGCAGACTTCACTTGGAGCCTGTCGGCCAATCTGCGGCTGGACACGATAGGAGTTGCAACATGGAATCGACTAAGAAAACTTGGACCGCTTGGCGATCGCTAGCGCTGCGGGCGAAGCCAAGCCCGGGCGCACGGGTGCTGGCGGGCGGGCTGCTTGCCAGCAGCTTGCTTTCGGGCTGGGTAGCCCCGGCTTTGGCGGACATGCAGAGCGGACTGGCAGCCTTTGAAGCCGGGCGCTTTGAAGAGGCCATTGCGGCCTTCAACACCGCTTTTGAGGCGGGAGACGCAGACGCGGGCTTCTATCTGGGCCGGATGATCGAGTTGGGCGCGGGCGGCCCCGCGGACCCGCGCGCTGCCGCCGTGGTCTATCAAGCTGCGGTCAACGCAGGCAGCAAGCAAGCCAAGAACCGTCTGGGTATCATGACCCTGGACGGGCTGGGCATTCTGCAGGACTACGCCGAGGGCGCGCGCCTAATCTGCGAGGCCGCCGACGAGGGCGAGGCCTCGGCCCAATTCAATTGCGCCAGCCTCTACGCGGACGGGCGTGGGGTCAAACAAGACAGCAAGCGCGCGCTGAAGCTCTATCAGCAGGCGGCCAAGCAACAGCACATCGGCGCAATCAACGTGTTGGGGCAGATGTACGCCGAGGGCCGAGATGTGAAGAAGGACGAAAAGCAGGCCGCCAAATACTTCCAACAGACGGCGGCTCTGGGCAATCCCGTTGGCCTGTATTCGCTGGGGCAGGCCTACGCGCTGGGGCTGGGGCTGGATAAAGACTTGGTGCAAGCGCATGTCTATTTCAATCTGGCGGCGACCCAAGAGCACCCGGACGCTCTGGAGGCGCGCAAGCTGATCGAAGCCAAGATGAGCTATGAAGACATTCTGGAAGCCCAGCGCTTGGCGCGGGCCTGGCGCCCCGAACCGGTGTCTTGATTTTTCTGTGAAGGGTGGCCTGCCAGCTCCGCGGAATACACTGCGAGGTGGCGAGAAAGTCGGATCACCTTAAGTATTGATTAATAAGTGAATATTCTGGAATGGCGCGTGGCTGCTTTGGGGGCTCGCGCCATATTTTTTTGTGCGACTTAACTGGATTTGCACAACTTAAATGTGGATAACATTATTAAACACAAAAGAGTCTTTCACGCCTTGCAAAAATATGGATAGGTCAAGAAACTACACATTTATGTTACATTAAAAGCAAATAACAAAGACACTGGGGATCGCCAATGTACCGCCGCGCACCGTCCTTCCGACCCGTTTGGACTCAAAGCATCCTGCGCCTCTGGGCTCGCAGAACTCATTTGATCCGTTTGGCACCGGCGAGCCTCGGCGTGCTGGTCTTGGGGCTAGCGTCCGGCGCCCTCGCACCCCATGCCCTGGCGCAAATCAGCGATCCCTTGGCACCGGGCATCCACCGCCCACAGGTTGGCGTCAGCGGCAATGGCACGCCTCAGATCAACATCACCGCGCCCAGCGCGGGCGTGTCGCACAACAAGTATCAAAGCTTCCACGTCACCAGCCGGGGCCTGATCCTCAATAACGCGACCCTTGGCGGTCAGAGCCAAATCGGCGGGCTTGTTGGGGCCAACCCCAATCTGTCGAGCAGCGGTTCAGCGTCGGTCATCTTGAATGAGGTCACATCGCGCGGTGGCTCCAACCTGAACGGTACTACCGAGGTCTTTGGCAAGAGTGCCGATGTCATCATCGCAAACCCCGACGGCGTTAGCTGTAACTCTTGCAGTTTCTTGAACTCCAGCAACACCACCTTGACCAGCGGCAAGCCCTTGGTTTTGGGCTCGTCGGTGATTTTGAACGTCTCTGGCGGAGCGGTCTCCGTTGCCGGTCAGGGTCTTAGCACGCCCGATGGCAGCGCCACCTTGGTTGGTCGCGGTCTGATCATCAACGCACCCGTTTCTGCCGGTCAGTCTCTGCGCTTGTCGGGCGGCGCTCAGCAGTTTGACACCGCCACCGGGCAAGCCAGTTTGGCGGCCATTCCCGCCAATTCAGGCCAGACCCACTCCATCCAGGCCAGTGCCGCGGGCACGCTGACAGCGGGCGCGGGCGATCTGATCGTTCAGTCGCTGGAGCCCGGCCAGGCGGTGAGCTTGATTGGCAAGCTGTCGGCTGTTCAAGGGCAGGTCCAAGTCAGCTCTGGCGCGGGCTTGAACGTGAGCGACGTTCTGGCGGCCTACAACATCTCGTTGCAGGCGCTGGGAGATTTCAGCCAGTCGGGCGCGGTTGCTAGCCTGACCGGCGATGTGGCCGTGTCGGGTCAGACCGTCTTCCAGGGCTCGGGCTCAAGCACGCAGGGGCAGACCGTCTCCATTACTGCCCAAGGCAGCTACGTCAACTTGGGTACCCAGGTCGCCAGCAAGGGCTTCACGGTCGAGGCTGGCGGCTCGGTCACCAACTTTGGCAGCCTGACCGCAGGCGGCGCCTTGAGCCTGCGCGCTGGCGGCGATGTGAGCAACGAGAAGGCTGCCCGCGACCTATCGGATATCGAAGCCTACAAGGCCAGCTATCAGACCCAAGATTGGGAGCAGCGCACCAAGGCGACCCCCTATTACTACCGGTCTTGCTACCGTCGCGGCTGGCGCTGGCGTTGCTCTTGGCGTGTGGCCTACAGCTATAGCTCCTACTGGGCGCCCGTGTTGCGCACCCACAGCGTCGATGCCGAACGCCTGATCAAGCAGGGCGAGGCACGCCTGAGCGGTGGTGCTATGGGCGGCCAAGACCTGGAATTGGTGGCGCAAGAAGGTAGCATTTACAACACCGCTGGCAGCCTGGTGGCAAGCCGCGATCTGTCAGCCAATGCGCGCTATGACATCGTCAATGCCTCGCGTTGGGGCTTTAAGAAGAACACGGCCTGCGGCTTTTCTGATTGTGGCTCGACCGCCCAACTCTATAAGGCCGAGATGCTGGCCGGTGACGATCTAGCGCTGGTCGCTGGAGGCAGCTATCGCAGCCAAGGCGCGGACCTCGCGGCCTATGACAGCATCGACATGCAGTTGGGCGGCGACCTGGTGCTGGAGGGCACGCGCCACGCTTCGACCGACGTCGGACAGAGCCGCGTCGATGAAGCCCTTACCTACAATCACAGTTGGTCGCAGACCAGTTGTTGGGGCCGCCGGTGGTGGCGTCGTTGCAGCACGAGCTATTACAGCACGCCGGTTGTGGGCAACCAGACCCGCATCACTCAGACCAAGACCGAAGGCGATATCTATCAGGGCTCGGCCATCGAGACCTTGGCGGGTGACATCGCCGTCACCGCTGGCGGCAGCGCGCTGATCCGCGGCTCTAGCCTATCGGCGGGCAACGATCTGAGCCTGATCGCGGCGGGCGCGGTTGACTTCCAACGCCCGGACTCCGTCACGCGCCACCAGTCGCTCCATACGCAGGTCTATGGCGGCTATGTCTTCAATAGCCAGTGGATCGGTCGCAATGCGACCAGCACCACCAGCACCACCAGCCAGCAGACCCGTTACTTGGCCTCTGCCAGCGGCGCCAACGTCACCATCCAGGGCAGCCAGATAGACGGCGAGGGGCTGCGTTTGACCGCCACCGGCGACCTCAGCCTGCGCGCCACCGACGGCGACCTGGCGCTGATGGCCGACCGCGCGGCCGGTGAAACCAGCAGCTACGCCGAGCTGTCCAGCGTCGAGATCAGCGAGCTGCCCAGCCTGAGCGCCAGCCGCTCGGCCTACGATCGCCTGTTGGCAGGCAATACCCGCTTGGGCTCAGTGGTTGCGCTGCGCCGCATGAACGACGGCAGCCAGCTTGCTGCTCTGTTTGCTGGCATTGGTCTGGCCGATGAGGGGCCGTCCTCCTATCAGCGCTGGGATGCCGCCAGCCGCAGCACCGTCGCCAGCGACTACTGGCGCGCGGACGCCCACTTGGGCGCGCTGTCAGCCTCCGAGCTGCTGGCCAAACGCCGGGCCGTCATCCTGGCCCAGCCGGGCAGCGAGCTGGCGGGCATTGACGCGACCGACACCCTCAGCGCCGAGTGGATCGCGTGGCAGGCCCACGACCGCGAGCGCCTGGCGGCGCGCTATGCGCTGACCGGGGCGTGGGATGAGGCCATCGTCTACGCTCGCGGCGATCTGAACCTGGAGGCCAAGGACGCCCTGGTGCTGTTCGGTGGCACCCTGGTCAACGCGGGTAACGACCTGCGCCTGACCGCTGGCGGTGACATCGCCCTCTTGGCCGAAGAGCAAGTCGGCTACGACTGGCGAGACGCCGACGCGCGCTTTGCGGCTGCCCAGGACTTTGTGCAGGGCTACACCCACAACAGCGCCGGTCAGCGCAACAACCTGGCCCAAGTGCGCCGCACGGCTGTCACCGCGGGCAACGCCATCACCATGGTCGCTGGCCGCCACATCTTGAACAAGGCGGGCTCGATCGCAGCAGGCGGCAACTTGGTCGCCGTGGCTCAAACCGGAGCCATCTATAACGACGCCGCGCGCTTGCGCTTTACGCTGACTGCGGCCCAGGGCTGCCAGGGCGGTGCTTGCGGCGGCCTGGGCGTCAGCTTTGCTGCAGCCGAAATGCTGGCGGGCGGCGATCTGATTCTGTCGGCCAAGACCGACGTTTATAACCGAGGCTCCAACCTGGGCGCAGCGGGCAACCTGTTGGCCAGCGCCGAGACCGGCGACGTGCGCAACGAGTCGCTGCACGACGTCTACCGCTCTACCGAAGTCTATAACAATTGGTCCACCTGCAGCTGGAAGATCCGCCGCTGGTGCATCAAGTGGACTCGTCACACCCTGCTGGATGTGCGCGACACCACGGTCAGCAGCCTGGCCAACATGACCACCGAGTTCGGCGATATCGAGCTGCGTGCAGGCCGCGACATCCTGAGCTCAGCAGCGCTGATGTCGGCGGGCGGCCAAATCAGCTTGGCAGCCGTGCGCGACGTGGCCCTGGACTCCCAAGGCGTCGAGTGGAGCTACACCCAAAAGCGCAGCTCGACCTCCGGCTTCCTTTTCATCCCCTACAAGGGCGGCAAGTTGGACGTGGCGGGCAACCAGTTCGACACCCACCTGACGCGCCTTGAGGCCAACAGCATCGACATCCAGGCGGGCAACAACCTGCGCGGTTTGGGCGCCAACCTTTTGGCCTTCGAGGACATCAACCTGTCGGCGGGCAACAATCTGGTCTTCGACGCGCTGCAAAACCACAAATACAAGCGCGAGCGTGGCTCCAGTTGGGGGCTGTTCTGGACGGTTGGCGGCATCGACCTGATCCAAGCCCTGGACGGCATGAGCGGCAAGCAGCTCTTCCAGGCCTTCATCGACCAGAACCCCATGCTGGCCTCGCTACAGCGCCTCTCGTCCTGCCGCAATGCGCTGGACTGCGGCCTGGACCTGGCCTCCTCATCGGTGCAGGCGGTCAAGACGCTCAGCGGAGC
>CAZHYF010000074.1:0-11159 GCA_964536635.1 uncultured Rhodospirillaceae bacterium
AAGCCGGAATACAAGTCGGCGAGCCAACGCGATGGCCGCCGCAAACCAAGTGCAGCGAGTGAAGGCCGATTTGCGCGCTCTGCTGGCAAGCCGGGTGCCAAGGCTGGCGGCCCTGGCAAGCGATTTGGTGGCAAGAGCCAAGGCTTCGATGCGCCCAAGTCCAAGGGCAAGGCCTTTGCCAACGCTGGACCCGTGCGCCCCAAGCGTCAGGCTGCCCGTGGCTCCTATATCGACGCGGCGCTTGATCGTGCCTTTGGACGCGAGACCGACGAGGGCTAGCAAAGCCCTAGCTCTTGGTTCCAAGAGCGCCGGTGACTTTGCGTAGAAAACCGAGCAAAGCCCTAGCTCTTGGTTCCAAGAGCGCCGGTGACTTTGCGTAGAAAACCGAGCAAAGCCCTAGCTCTTGGTTCCAAGAGCGCCGGTGACTTTGCGTCAACACCAATTGGAAGGGGCCTCGCGGTCCCCAGCTTTTGGAAACAAAAAAAGAGCTGCTTGGTCATCCGCAAAGCAGCTCTTTTGTTTTGGGGCAGGCGCAGCCTTACAGCAGAGCGCTCAGGCCCAATAGCTGGAGGCTGCGGCCGGTCAGAGCGTTTGGCACCAGGCCGTTGTCGCGATTGAAGGCACGCACTGCGGCGCCGGTCTCGGGGCCCATCACGCCGTCAACGCTGGTGATGCGATAGCCGCGATCCATGAGCGCGCGCTGGATAGCGCGAATGTCGGTGCTGCTGAGGCGCGACAGCACAATTGGCTGGTCCATCTCAGACAAGCTGGCCTGCTGAGAGGCAAAGTTGGGGCTGGCAGCAGGCAGGGCGGGCGCGGTGATGGTATTGATCTCGATCGGCTGCACCAAGATCGGCGTATTGCCACCAAAGGCGTTGCCTGCTGGGATTTGAGCGGTGTTGGCTAGGGGCGGCGGCGAGGCCGGTTGCGCCGTGACGCTCTCGCCTTCGATGCGGGCCACGACACGGTTTGATGCCGAAACGTTATAGCTCGCAGCGGTGTTCGCGGGCGGGGCAACGTACTTGTCGCGATAGACCGTGGTATAGTCAGTGGGCAGGATCTTGTCGGTTGCCTTAATTGCTCCGCAGCCTGACAGACTGGATGCGGCGGCAACAGCGGACGCCAAAATGAACAGGCGCTTCATGGGAGAACTCCCCGAAAATTCTTATATCAAATGAGAGGCCAAAAAAAATACAGCGCTGGCCCTGCCTTGCTGTTATGAGCCAAGCAGCTTTAGGTTGCAAGATGCTGAGCTGCGATATCGCAAGAATGCCTTGATTTGCCCCATGTTTTGCCCGCGCTCAAGGGGGGGGGTGGGAAAAATGGGACAAATGTTCAATTTTGCGCCCCCGCGTGAGGCGGCCAGCGGGCCTAGGCGTTCACCAAGGCAGAGATCTGACGCAGCTCAGACAAGGCCTGGGCGTTTGCGCCGCCGATTATGTCTTCGCCAGCCTGCATGATGATGCTGCGAACCAAGTTGGTTTTTCGCCACCCGGTCTTTTGTTGCAGCTCGATCAGTTGTGCTTGCGTGCGCGGTGCGACCTTGAAGGACAGGCGCCGCTTTGGCACATCACAGCGCTGATAGATTGTTTTGCGATGTTCGAGCCAAATTGGGAAAGCGTCGCGCACCTGCTCCAGCTCTGCCTCCTCGCGCAACAATCTGCGCAAATAGTAGGCTATGATGGGTTTGCGAAAACGGGCGGTGGCTTCATGATCAATCGCGTAAGCCGCAGCGTCCAGAATATCCAGCTCGCTCGCCCGCAAGCTCACCTCCAACGCCAGGTTCGCGGTTTCGCGCGAGCGCCGGATGGCGGGGGTGGACTGGGCGGGCACCGACACGGTCTCTCCGCAGGTGTCGCAAACAGAAACCAAGATGTTGTCGACCTTGCCTTTGCCGTCATCGAAAGGGACGCTGCGATAGGCAAAGGTGGTCGGCTTCAGCGCTTCGCAGTTCCAGCAAATGGCTTGGCTTTTGTCGCCAGGTTCAAAAAGCTTCTTCATTGTAGCATCCTATGCACGCTGATGAACCTGACAGTGGGATCCTTAAAGACGTAAAACTTTATGTACCACTCCTCCCTCTTGAGGATGTGTACCTCAAGGTTGGGGGCGAAATGATGCGGCGCGCTGCTGTGGTCTTGTCCTTGGCAAGCCTTTGCCAGTGATAAGACAAAGTCCACGCTCACGTCGCCGGTAAAAAGCAAATTCTTCGTATCGATGGATCCGCGGTTCGTGTCGTGCGCGTAGTCTCCGTTTTCAAGTGCGGCAATGAGCTTGCGCTTCATTGCCTTAAATCCCATCTTCGGCATACGACAACCTTCGTATAAATGCAACCACCCTACCTAAGAGGATAGGGGTCTATTGCATTTATCGATGTTTTACGAATTTACGCAATAAATTACGGCGTAATTTGCAATATTATGCGGTAAGACAGGCAGCGCCGAGGGACTCGGGGGGCGCCGAGCGGCGGAGCGCCCCAGATTTTCTGAGCTGCAGAGCCAAGACGGCGTTTAGCCCTCGCTCTCTTTGGCCTCCTGCTGCAAGAACCACATGTTGGCATAGACACCGGCCTTGGCCAACAAGGCCTCGTGGGTGCCGGTCTCCACGACGTGACCATTCTTCAAGACGATGATCTGATCGGCCTCGACCACGGTAGACAGGCGGTGCGCGATTACCAGCGTGGTGCGTCCGCGCGAGACCTGGCGCAGCGCACTCTGGATCTCTTTCTCGGTGGCGGAATCCAACGCCGAGGTGGCCTCGTCGAACAGCAGCAGCTTGGGGTCTTTCAGGATCGTGCGCGCAATCGCCACCCGCTGGCGCTCGCCGCCCGACAGCTTGAGGCCGCGCTCGCCCACCGTTGTGTCGTAGCCTTCGGGCAGGTCCAGGATAAAATCGTGGATTTGGGCCAGCTTGGCGGCGCGCTCCACCTCCTCGCGGCTGGCGCCCACCTTGCCATAGGCGATGTTGTAGAAAATGGTATCGTTGAACAGCACCGTGTCTTGCGGGACGATGCCAATCGCTTCGCGCAGGCTGCCCTGCTGGATGTCGCGCAGGTCTTGGTCGTCGATCTTGATCGCTCCGTCTTGCACGTCATAGAAGCGGTAGAGCAGCCGCCCGATGGTGGACTTGCCCGACCCCGAGGGCCCAACGATGGCCAGGGTTTGACCCGGCTCGACCCGAAAGTTGAGGTCATGCAGGATCTGGCGTTCCTCGTTGTAGGCAAAACGCACGCCGTCAAACTCCAGGGCCGCGCCGTCCAGTTGCAAGGGCTGGGCACCAGGGGCGTCCTTGACCTCTTGATTGACGGCTAGCAGGTTCATCATCTGCTCGATATCAACCAGCGACTGCTTGATTTCGCGATACACGAAGCCCAGGAAGTTGAGCGGCAAATAGAGCTGGATCAACAGCACGTTGGCAGACACGAAGTCACCCGCAGTGGCATTGCCTGCTTTCACGTCGGCAGCCGCCATAAGCATCAGCAAGGTCGCCCCGATGGCGATAATGATGCCCTGACCAACGTTTAGTGAGGACAGGGAAATACGCGAGCGGATATAGGCGCGTTGGTAGCTCTTCAAAGATTTGTCATAGCGCGCGGCCTCGTGGCCCTCGTTGTTGAAGTACTTGACGGTCTCGAAATTCAGCAGGCTGTCGATGGCCTTGGTGTTGGCCTCGTTGTCCTGCTTGTTCATCTCCCGGCGGTATTTCAAGCGCCATTCTGTCACCGCGATGGTAAAGACGATGTAAGACGACAGGGCCACCATGGTCACGGCGGCATAGCGCCAGTCGAACTTCCACCACAGATAACCGCAGGCCAACAGGATCTCGATCAAGGTCGGGATGATATTGAACAGCATGAAGTTGAGCAGGAATTCGATGCCGCGTGTGCCGCGCTCGATGACCCGCGACAGACCGCCGGTCTGGCGATCCAGATGGAAGCGCAGCGATAGGGCGTGCAGGTGTTTGAAGGTGGACAGCGCAATCGCGCGGATGGCGTGGGCTGCAACGGGGGTGAAGACCGCATCGCGCAGCTCGCCCAGCGCCTGCGGCGTCACCCGCATCACGCCATAGGCAAGGATCAGGCCGATGGGCAGAGCCAAGGCCAGGTCGCGCTCGATGGCGCCCACAGCGTCCACGGTCCAGCCCAGCAAGATCGGCACCAGCAAGTTGGTGGCCTTGGAGATCACCAGCGCCGCAAGCGCAATGGTCACCAGCCCCCGCAGCACCCAGCTCTCGCGCGGCCAAAGGTAGGGGAAGAGCGCGCGCAGCGTTCCCCACTGATTGGACTTAAGGGCCTCGGGGTCCAAGTGAGCGTCGGCTGAAGGTCGCGCCATGCGGGTGTCCTTATCTCTGCGTCCGGTTGGCAAGGCCGCCAGGACACTGGTTTGCCCGCTAATGTGTGCTATGGATCGTAGAACCGCAAGGCGCCTGAGCCGACGCAGGGCGACAAAAGAGGACGAAGAGGGAGCCACGAGCCATGGAATTTGAGATCAAAGCCATCACCGCCGAGACCGATCGCAAGCAATGGGAGGCCTTGTATCGCGGCTATGCGGATTTCTATCAGGTGCCCATGCCGCCGGAGAAATTGGCTCTGGTCTGGTCCTGGCTGACCGATCCCCAACACGAGGTCGGCGGGCTGGTGGCCGAACAAGACGGACGCCTAATCGCTCTGGCCCATCACCGCGCCTTTGCCCGGCCTTTGGCGGGCGGCATGGGCCTGTTTTTGGATGATCTCTTCACCGCGCCCGAGGCGCGCGGCCAACAGGTCGGCGAGGCGCTGCTGGCGGCTTTGTCGCGCATGGCGGCCGAACGCGGCATGGGTTTGGTGCGTTGGATCACCGCTCAGGATAACGCCCGCGCCCGTGGCCTCTACGACAAGCGGGCTTTGGCGACGAGCTGGGTGACCTACGACATGCTGGTCTAACCGGACCGGGCGGGCCGGCTAGCGCAAGCGCGGCTGCCGCAAAACCGGTCCTTCGGGCAGCAAATGAGGCACAAAACTCAGCCCTGGTTGCAGAGCTGAAATCGGCAATCAACCTCAAGCGAGAGGGCGCGGCAGAGCACAGGGCGCTTGGCGGCCAAATTGCAGTCGATTTGCGGCCAAGGCGCCACATTTCCTTGCTTTTGCAGGGCGTTTGCCCAAGCCTGATGGCACTATTTGAGCCTGCCTGGGCCCATTTGTTTGTTTTAACGCCCATCTATAGGGACTTATTACCGTGCAACACACCATCGCCTTGGTCGATGATGACCGCAATATTTTGACCTCTGTTGCCATCAGTCTTGAAAACGAAGGTTTCGTTGTTCGCAGCTTCACCGACGGTTCGGAAGCGCTGAAGACCTTGGCGGTCCAGCCCGTTGATCTGGTGATCTTGGACATCAAGATGCCCCGCATGGACGGCATTGAGGTCATGAACCGCCTGCGCAACCAATCCAATGTGCCGGTGATTTTCTTGACCTCTGCCGATACTGAGGTGGATCAAGTCTTGGGTCTGCGCATGGGCGCCGATGACTACATCACCAAGCCTTTCAGCCACCGCCTGCTGATCGAGCGCGTGCGCGCCATTTTGCGCCGCAAGCAGGCCGCGAGCGAAGCCGCCTCGTCCGAGAAGAGCGAAGAAGCATTGGTGCGCGGGCACCTGACGCTGGATCCCATCAAGCACCAGTGCTTGTGGAAGGATACGCCCGTCACGCTGACCGTTACCGAGTTCTTGATCTTGAAATCGCTGGTTGCGCGTCCTGGCCACGTCAAGACCCGCGATCAGTTGATGGATGCGGCCTATGGCGAGCACATCTATGTGGATGACCGCACGATTGACTCGCACATCAAGCGCTTGCGCAAGAAGTTCAAGCAAACCGACGACGAATTCAACCAGATCGAAACGCTTTATGGCGTGGGCTACCGTTACCGCGACGCCTAGAGCGTCGGGCGTTGGTCTTGCAACAGCTCTTCCGCTCTAGCTGACTGATTTTTAACGCAAGTCCATGCTCTCTCGTGTTGCCACTCATCCGCGGCTTGCTCTAACCGCTGGTGCCAGGGTGAGCGGCGCGGTGCGCCTGGCCGTCTGGGCTTGCAACAATCCCTAAGCGCTCTGACAGCCGCGAAACACCGGACTTGCCTTGCGCGCGCGGCTCTGGCTGAATGCTCGGGCCGCAAAACCGCCGTTTTGGCAGTCCAGCCTTCCGGGCCCGGCTTTGCAACCAAGGAAGTCCGTCTCGCTTGTCCAGTTCTCGCCCCTTTATTGATCGCGCGCGCTGCGCCGTGTTGCGCGTCTGGCAGGGGCTGGGCGTGGGGATGGTGCGCTTTTGGGCCAAGCTCAAGGCTGCGCTGGGCTATGTAGGGACCAAGGTCTTGGGTTTGCTCGACCTGTTCAAGCCCAAATCCAAGCGTTTGGCTTGGCAGGAATCGCGCCTATCCTTCCTTTATGTCCGTATCTTGCTGATCAACCTGGTGGTGGTGGCTATTCCGGCGCTGGGTTTCTTGTGGGCGGACCGCTATCGCGATGGTTTGATCGAAGCCGAGATTGAATCTCTGCGGCGTGAGGCGGTGTTGATCGCCAACTCCTTGGGCGAGGGCGGGGCTGTGGCACAAGACGATGGGCGCCAGGAGCTCTCCGCGCAGAGGGTTGCCTATTTGGCGCTGATCTTGGCGCGCAACACCAACGCGCGGTTGCGGGTCTTTCGCCCCGATGGCGAGCTGCTGTCTGACAGCTTCTTGAGCCAGCGCGCCTCCATTCCGATCAAGGTCTCTCAGATTCGCGATGACCAAGGTGTCCCCTTTCTGACCTGGCTGTTTGACTTGGGCTCACGCCGGTCGAACCTGCCGGCCTACGTCGAGCCTGCGATCCAAACCGCTGCGAGCTATGAAGAGGCGGGGGCGGCTTTGCAGGGCGTGGAGACCTCGCAGGTTCGGGTTGACGACGGCGGAAACCTGGTGGTGTCGGTGGGGGTGCCAGTGCGTGCCTATCGCCGGGTGCTGGGCTCGCTCATGCTGTCGCGCGACCAGACCGAAATCGAAGCCGAGGTGAATGCGGTTCGCTTGCTGATCTTGCAAATCTTCTTGGTCGCAACGGTTGTCACCTTGATTTTGTCAGCCTACCTGGCCTGGACCATTGCACGCCCGATCCGCCGCTTGGCACTGGCGACCGACATGGTGCGAACCGGCAAGTCCCGCCAAGTGACCATTCCCGACTTCTCGTATCGCCACGACGAAATTGGCGACCTGTCGGTGGCGCTGCGGGAGATGACCAACGCGCTTTGGCAGCGCTTGAGCGCCATTGAGTCCTTCGCTGCTGACGTCAGCCACGAGATCAAGAATCCGTTGACCTCGCTGCGTTCGGCGGTCGAGACCGCCAAAATGGTCAAAGATCCCGAGAAGTTTAAGATCCTGGCCGATATCATCATCAACGACGTGGATCGCTTGGATCGGCTGATTACAGACATCTCCAATGCCTCGCGGATCGATACCGAGATGTCGCGCACCAACGGAAGCCGCTTGTCGATCGTCGAGATGCTGCGCACCTATGCAGAATCGTATAATATGACCCGCAAGGTGGGCTGGCCTCTGCTGGAGCTGGATCTGCCCGAGCGCGACGCGCTGAATGTGCTGGGTCTTGAGGGGCGCTTGGGGCAGGTCCTGAGCAACCTGGTCACCAATGCCGCCAGTTTCTCGCCGCCGGACTCCTGCATCCGTGTCTTTGCCGACCGGGTTGAGGGGCGGCAAATCTTGATCATGGTCGAAGACGAGGGCCCCGGACTGCCGGAGGGCAAGGAGGAAAAGGTCTTCAGCCGCTTCTTTACCGACCGTCCCGACAACCAAGGCTTTGGCAACCATTCGGGGCTTGGTCTGTCGATCTGCCGCCAGATCATCGAGGCGCACAAGGGCCAGATCTGGGCCGAGACCATGCGCGACGACAGCGGCACCGCACGAGGGGCCCGCTTCTCTGTCCTGTTGCCCGCCTTCCGCGATCGCAACAACGAGAGCGAAATTTCAGCCCCCGAAAGTTGAGGCCCCTTGCCCCTGGCCGAACATTGCCTTTAACTTGGTCCAGATCTTGTGCTGAGGGACCTTGCTGTTGGCCAGACGCGCGCCCAAAGTGGCATGCTGGCCTGTTTGCCGGCCCGTCAGTGCGCAACACCGGACCCGCGACGAGAGCCTCTCTGTGCCCCAAGACCAGATCCACGATAGGGACCAAGACCCCAACACACCACAGGAAGAAACGCGTGCTCCCGTCGCTGGTCAGCGCCGGGTGATCCTCGTCACGGGCATGTCTGGCGCAGGCAAGCAATCTGTGCTGCGCGCGCTGGAAGACCTGGGGTTTGAGGCCATCGACAACATGCCGCTCGATCTCTGGGGGCAGGCGCTGGCGGGCTCGGCCAGCAGTTTGGGTGACGGAGCCGACAGCGCGCGTGGGCCGCTAGCGCTCGGTCTGGATGTGCGCACACGCGGCTTCGAACCTGCCGCCATTGCCGATCTGGTGACCACCATGCGTGCGCTGGCGGGCCTACAAGTGACGCTGCTCTACCTGGACGCCGACGACGAGGTGCTGCAACGCCGCTTTAACGAGACCCGCCGCCGTCACCCCCTGGCCCCGGATCGCCCGCTCAGCGATGGCATCGGGCAGGAGCGCCAGCTTATGACCAGCTTGCGCGATCAGGCTGACCTGGTGATTGATACCTCGCGCACCGGCATTCCCGATCTGCGCCACATGGTGGCCTCGCGGGTGGTGGGTTTGATGCAGGGCGACTTGGCGCTGCACTTCATCAGCTTCGCCTATAAAGACGGCCTGCCGCGTTCTGCGGATCTGGTGTTTGATGTCAGGTTCTTGCGCAATCCGCACTATGACCCCAGCCTGCGCCCGCAGACCGGTCGCGATCCTGCCGTGCAGCGCTACGTCAGCGAGGACGAGGACTTTAAGCTCTATTTCAAGCGCTTGACCGATTTGCTGGCTCTGTCGCTGCGCCGCTATGGCCAGGAGGGCAAGTCTTACCTGACGGTTGCCATTGGCTGTAGCGGGGGCAAGCACCGCTCGGTTTATATGGCCGAGCGGCTGGCGCGCTGGGCGCAGGGCCGGGGCCATCGGGTCAGCCTGCGCCACCAGGTGCTGGGTCTGTTCAGTAAGTTCGAGCCTCAGGCGGGCGCTGGCCGACGGCGCCAGGATGAAGCACCAACCCCAGAAATAGACCCACAACGAGAAGGCCCTTCGCATGCAGCCTAACGGCCAACCCGAGCCCGCAGCAACCCGCATGCGCGCCACCATTCTCAACCGCCGAGGCATCGACCTGGCCGCTGCGACCCAAATGGTGCGCTGTGTCGAGCAGTATCGCGCGCGCATCTTGCTGGAGCGCCACGGCCGCGAGGCTGAAGCCGATTCCTTGCTGGACGTGACCGAGCTGCGGATACCGCAAGGTGCGGTGGTGATGTTCAGTGGCCAGGGGCCGCAGGCAGGGCCTGCACTGGATGCTTTGCAAGCGCTGATCGCCCGCCGCTTTGACTTGGAGCCCAACGAGGACGAGGCGTGAGCCTGGCGCGGGCTGCTCTGGATCAAGCGATCGCCGCCGCGTTTGCGCCGCTATCGTCGGGGGTTCCTCGCATGGTCCAGGAAGCGGGCTCGGGCGCATGGCGCTCTTGGTTTGCTGTCTCAGATTTGGCCGTCGCCAGCTTGGCCCAGGCCGCCCTTAGCCTAGCCGAGCTCGCCGAGGCGCGGGGGCTGGCGTGCCCTGAATTGCGCTTGGATCGCCGCTTGGCCGCTCTGTGGTTCGATTGCTCGGTTGCGCCTCAGGGCTGGACCTTGCCCAGCATGTGGGACCCGCTGGCGGGCAACTATCGCTGTAAGGACGGCTGGCTGCGGCTGCACACCAACGCGCCGCACCATCGCGCGGCGGCACTGTCGGTGCTGGGCGCGGCGGAGGACCAGGCGAGCCTCGCGCGCCGTGTGGCCACCTGGGATGCCGAGGCGCTGGAGGCCGCGGTGATTGCTGCGGGCGGTTGTGCGGCCAAGCTGCGCAGCTTCGATGAATGGCGCGGCCTGCCAGCGGGCCAGGCGTTGGCCGAACAGCCCTTGGTGGCCTGGCATCTCTTGGGGCAAGGACCGGCACGGGAGGGCAGCCTGAGCGGCGCTCAACCGACCGAACATCAACCGCTCGCAGGGCTCAAGGTGCTGGACCTGACGCGGGTCTTGGCAGGACCGGCTGCGACGCGGTTCTTGGCGGGATTTGGTGCCGAGGTTTTGCGCATCGACCCGCCGCAATGGGACGAGCCTGCGGCGGCTGTTGAGATGGCTTTGGGCAAGCGTTGCGCGCTTTTGGACTTGACCAAAGCCGAGGATCGCCAGGTCTTCGAGCGCCTTTTGAGCCAGGCTGATCTGCTGGTGCATGGCTATCGCGACGGCGCGCTGGAGGGGCTGGGCTACGGCGCAAAGGCGCGCGAGGCCCTCAGTCCTGGCTTGGTCGATGTGGCGTTGAATGCCTATGGCTGGGCGGGGCCTTGGCAGCAACGGCGCGGGTTTGACACCATCGTCCAGCAATCGAGCGGCCTGGCCGACTATGGCCGTCAGGGCGCCGCAGAGGCGCCGCCGGTCATGCTGCCGGTGCAGGCGCTGGACCACGCAACGGGCTATTTGGCCGCCGCCGCGGCTTGTCAGGCCTTGGCGGAACGCGCGCGCTCGGGGCGGCGCTTTGCGGCGCGGCTGAGCCTGGCGCGCACAGCAGACCTGCTGGCGACGGCAAGGCGAATGACTTGCCAGGGTGAGATGCTGACCGCCGAGGCCGCCGATTATGCAGACCCGCCCGAGAGGACGGTCTGGGGGAGCCTGCGCCGTCTGCGTTTCCCTTTGCGGCTGGGCGCAAGCGGCCCACGCTGGCCGCATCCTGCCGGCCCCTACAAATCTAGCCCGCCCGCTTGGGACTGAGCGCGCGCCAAGTGGGGCCCTCTACCGACCGCCCATGAGTGGGTCGCTGACGATCTGAGTTGAGGGAGCGCCCGCTCGGGCCCGCGAGCGCGTTGCACGGTCTTGCCTTGTCTTGCCTTGCCTTCAGCGACCGCGCTCTACGGTTCTGTTTTGGCCGCAAATCTACCTTCGCAATTGATTTCAAGAGCTCGGGATTTGCTCTAGGGTTCGGTGGGATGACAGCCTGGCATCCCCGTTCAGTCAACCAATCGCGTAGCC
>CAZHYF010000075.1:0-5854 GCA_964536635.1 uncultured Rhodospirillaceae bacterium
CGCGTCCAGGGCCACGCGCCCATCGTCTATGGCCTGACGGGCTATGCCTCGGCGGCGGCCAATGGCACCTGGCTGAACCGGGATACTGTGCCTGGCGCGCCCCTGCTGGATGTGCTGGACGAGGACCAGATCACGGGCTCTTGGGAGCTGGGCGTGAACGGCAGCCTGGCGGGCTTTGCCGCGGGCTCCTGGCTGGGCGCTCTGCTTGAGAGCGCCGATGCCCATGCCTCTTATGCCCAGTCTGGCCTCTTCGGCGCTAACCGTGCGGCCACCTGGTCCATCGGATTGTCCTGGAGCTTCTAGGACAGCAGCGACGCATGGCAGCGGGCGGGGGGCGGTGGAACATTTTTTTCGCCGCTTGTCCGCCAGTCCCGCGCCTTTGATCGCCGCGCAGATTGACAGAGCGCCAGCAAAGCGTCACACCTTGCCCATGACCTCTGCCGCACCCGAGCCCCCCGAGGGCTCTTCGCCCACGCCCAGCAGCCCTCAAAAGCCCGCCGCCGTCGAACCAATCTGGGCTCGACCGCGCGATCTTGTGCGCCTGCTGGTCAAGCTCAGCTTGGTGGTGATCCTGATTTTGGCCGTGGTCGGAGCCAGCTTTTGGGCCAAATCGGTGCTGGACCACTTCGAGGGTTCGCCCTACGTCAAGTGGGGCCTGCTGCTGATCATGCTGACCGCCTATGCCTTGTTGCTGGCAATCCCCTTTATTCCGGGCCTGGAGATCGGCATATTCGTCATGATGCTGGACGGCGGCGCTTTAGCGCCCTTTGCCTACCTGGCAGCGCTGGCGGGGCTGAGCATCAGCTTCTACGTCGGCCGCGCCATTGGCAGGCCGGTGCGCGATGAAGCCTTGCTGGAGCGTGTGCTCGGGCTGTTTCGCAGGCTACGGCTCCAGCGCGCGGGTGAGCTGTTGGTCAAGGTCATTCCCATGTCGCCGTCCGAGCGGCTGGCCTACCTCTATGAGCGCCTACCGAGCTGGATTTCTCCGCGCATTTTGACCGCGCGCTACCTGGTGTTGGCGGTGCTGTTGAATGTGCCGGGCAACACGGTCCTGGGCGGCGGCGGGGGCCTGGCCTTGATGGCGGGGATCAGCGGCACCTTTGGGCCAATTGCAGGCTTCGTTGCCCTGGCCCTGGGCCTAGCGCCGCTGCCGCTCATCGCCTACTTTGGCGCCAGCAGCCTGCAGGCCTTCTTGTTCTCGCCCTTCATGTAGGCCGCAAAGAAGCCACCCCCAACAGGAGGCCAAGACGTGAGCCAAGCCAGCAAATTCTGGGACCGCCAAGCCGCCAAATACGCGCTGAAGCCCATCGACGATCCGGCCAGCTATGAAAAGAAACTGGCGCAGACCCAGGCGCGTTTCCGGCCCGACATGCGGGTCTTGGAGCTGGGCTGCGGCACGGGATCGACCGCGCTGCTGCACGCGCCTTTCGTAGCAGACTACTGGGCCAGCGACATCTCGCCCGCCATGATCGAGATTGCGCGCAGCAAGGCCGCAGAGGCGAAGCTGGCCAATCTGCACTTTATCGTCGGCACAGCCGACGAGACCCAAGGGCTGCCAGAACACCCCTTTGACGCCATTTTGGCGCTCAACCTGCTGCATCTTCTGCCCGACCCGGCGGCCCAAATCGCTCAGATATATGAGCGCTTGACGCCTGGCGGGATCTTCGTGTCTTCAACCGGCTGCCTGGCGGACATGAAGAGCATCTTGGTGCGGATTTTGCCGCTGCTGACGCTGCTGCGGCTGGCCCCGCCGGTGGCGAATTTCTCCAGCGCCTGGCTGCTGGAGACCATGCGCCGAACCGGTTTTGAGATCGAGACCCATTGGGGCCACGGCCAGGGCTCCAGCTATTTCGTCATCGCAAGCAAGCCCGCTTAGAGCGTCGGGCGTTGGTCTTGCAACGGTCCCTCCGCAGTATCTGATTGATTTCTAACGCAAGTCCATGCTCTCTCGTGTTGCCACTCATTCGCGGCTTGCTCTAGGCCTTCAGGCCCCGATCAGCTTTTGACGCTGCGGGCGTGGAAGATGAAGCCCAACAGATTGAGCAGCAGTTGCGCGGCCAAGATCTGGGTGGACTCGCTGGGGTCATAGGCTGGTGCCACCTCCACCAGGTCGATGCCAACGATATCGCCGCGCTGGGCCAGGCCCTGCAAAATCTCCAGCACATCGTAGTACATAAAGCCGCCGTGGCTGGGCGTGCCGGTGCCCGCTGCAATCGAGGGGCAAAAGGCGTCAATGTCGATGGTCAGATAGTAGCGCCGTCCCTCGGGGATGCGCGCCAGCACGCCTTGGGTGCCCAGTTTGCGCACCTGACGCACCGACAGAATGTCCGAGCCCTGAGCGCGCGCATAATCGTAGCCCTCTTTAGCGGTCGAGGAGACATTGCGGATGCCCAGTTGGGTCATACCGCAGACGTAGTCTTTTTCAATCGCGCGGCGCATGGGGTTGCCGTGGCCTTGGGTGACGCCGTGGCGCTCGTCCACGAAGTCCAGGTGGGCGTCGATCTGTACGACGTGGATCGGGCCCTTGTCGGCGCAGTCTTGATCAAAGGCGCGCACGCAAGGGATGTTGATCGAATGATCGCCGCCGATCACCAAGGGCAGGGCGCCGGCCTCCAGGATGGCCCGCACGCCAGCCTCGATATTGGCGTGGCTCTTGTCGGTCAGCGTGTGCACGATGTCGGCATCGCCGATGTCTTGGATCCGCACGCCGTCCAGATAGGTCAGGTCGTCTTCGTGGTCGTAGGCGCCCGAGTGACCGAAGGAGAACAGCGTCGAGGCCTCGCGCACTGCACGCGGGCCAAAGCGTGCGCCCGCCCGCCACTGGGTACCGAAATCGAAGGGAGCGCCCAGCACCGCCACGTCGGCGTCAATGGCGCTCCAGTCGGGCTGATAGGGGGACTTGGCGAAGGTTGAGATGCCAACGAAGGGCAGGTTCAGCCGCCCGCTGCTGTAGCCGTGTTTGGACATGAAAGCTCTCTTACAAAATGGGTTGGCCGTGCGCGATTTTGCGAGGGGGCCTAAAAGTGGACGCGCACTGAGGACTTGATCGAAATCTCGTGGTCGTTCTGGCCGCCGTTGCCCAGGTCCATGGAGAAGTCTGGGTTTACGGTGCCGATGTCGGGGTCCAGGTAGGCGATGCCGCTGGCCAGGATCAGCCCGTCGGCCAGCTCGTAGGAGGCGCCACCGTGGAAGGCGCCGATGGATTGCAACCGTCCGAAGGGCGCAAGGCTGGCAAACTTGAGGTTCTGAAGCTCGTAGCCGCCGCCGACCAGCAGGGGACCAACCTGGTAGGCCAAGCCCGCCGAGAGGTAGTCGCGCGCCTGGGCCACCATGGTGCCTGCGGGCTGACCGAACAGCGACGACAAATCCCGGTCATGGCTGGTGTCGGCATAAGAAGCACCGAACTGCCAGGGGCCGTAGTCCAGATGCGCCGACAGGGCGAAGCCTTGCTCGGCAAAGCTGGTGCCCAGGCGGATATTCAGGTTGGCGAAGTCAAAGGTGTAGGCGGCGCCCGCAGACCAGAGGCCGTCGTCGTCCACCGCTCCGGCAAAGTCCAAGCCATAGAAGGTGTTACCGTAGTAGGCCACCGCGCCCTCGTGCTCGATGAAGGAATCGATCTCCATCGCGCCATGCGCCAACAGGGGCACCAGCAGTTGGTTCTGGGCCATGCCCGCCGAGCCCGTATCGCCCAAGGCGATGTAACCGAGCGCGGAGTCAAAATAGAGATAGCCGTCGTTGAAGCTCACCAAGTCCTGGTCCAGCGCGTCTTCGTCCTCGATCAAACCTTTGGTCAAGGGCAAGCCCGCCAGCAGGCCCAGGGGGTCGAAGCCGCGTCCGGTGGTGCCGTTGGTGGCGTCCTTGTCGTCGTCGGACTGCTCCAGGTCGAGTTCGAAGTGTACGCCCAAGTCGATGCCAGACTTGGACTTCCAGCCCGCGTCTACGTCCAGACGACCGTCGATCACAAAGTCCAAATTGGAGACATGGGAATCGGCATCGACGCGATCAAAGTTATAGGCCTCAGCCTCTAAGAAACCGCCAATGGTCAGGTATTGGGCGCTCGCAGGCGGGCTCCACAACAGGGCTGCGAGCGGTGTCGCCAGCAAAGCAAGCAGCGTGTAGGTCCGGGTGGTCGGGGCTCCAAAATTGAGCATATCTCGTCTCGAATACCTAAAACATTGTGGCCCAAACGGCCGAAAATCAAATGCGCACCTTGATCACAAGGGCGGAGAAATTCCGCTGCAGGATCAGGCGCAGTCCTAGAAAACAACGCCAGAATGTCACAACCTGAGGTAGATTGCAAGCAAAAGTGCCCCTTGCTTGACCGGAGCCTGGCGCCGCGGGTGCTTGCATCCCTATCGAGAAATATTCAGATCACGCGCCGCGCCGGGCTAGGCAGTTGCGCACGGGTCCGCTAAACAGGTGAGCAGTATCGCCCCGAACGCAAACGAAAGACGCCGCATGTCAGACCCCAAGCCCTCTAACACAAGCGGCTCCCCAAGGCCTGTTGAGAGTGGCGGCTATAGCCAGACCTTTTTGTTTGTGGCGGTCTTTTTGCCCTTCGCCTTGGCCTATTTCTTTTCCTACCTGGTGCGCAACGTCAACGCCACCTTGAGCGCCACGCTGATCGAGGCCTTCGACCTGGGCAAAGCCGAGCTGGGCACCATGACGGCGGCCTATTTCTTTTCCTTCACCTTAGCCCAGGTGCCCTTGGGGCTGGCCATGGACCATTTTGGGCCGCGGCGGGTGCAATCGCTGCTCTATGCGGTGGCGGCGGCGGGCTGCGTCTGCTTCGCGTTGGCTGACGGATTTATCGTGCTGACGCTTGGTCGCTTCTTGATCGGCCTGGGCGTTGCCGGTGGCCTGATGTGCGGCCTGAAGGCCATGTCGCTCTGGTTCGCGCGCGAGCGGCTCTATTTCTTGAACAATCTCATGTTGGCCTTTGGCGGCTTGGGCTCGATGGCGGCCACCGTGCCCATCCAGTGGCTGGACGCACACCTGCCCTGGCCGATGATCTTCTGGGGCCTGGCCGCGGTGGCGCTGTTGGTGCCTGCCAGCCTTATCCTGGTGACGCCCGAAAAGCCGCGCCCGGCGGGCAAATCGGCAGGATTGGCGGGGCTCTGGGCCATTGCGCGCCAGCCCGCCTTCTACCACCTGGTGCCGGGCATGTGCTTTGGCATGGGCGCCGGCATGGCCATTCAGTCGCTGTGGATGGGGCCTTGGATCGACGACATTCTGCAGGTCTCGCCCGCCTTGAAGAGCTGGTTCTTGCTGATCATCAACGCTTTCTTTGTGCTGACCGCTTTGGCGCTGGGCTGGATTACGGCCAGGCTGGCGCGGCTGGGGCTGCGCACCGAGGCCATCATGCTGAGCGGCTTGGTGTTGGGCGGGGTCTCCTTGCTGCTGTTGACCGTCTTGCCGCCCTGGCTGGCGCTGGGCATGTTCGCCCTTACCATCACCATGCAGAACACCTGCTTCTTGGTTTACGCCTACATGACCCATCGGCTGGGAGCTGAGATGGCCGGACGCTCGAATGCTCTGATCAACACCCTGTTGTTTGCCGGCGTTTGGGCCATTTTGAGCCTGCTGGGCGTGGTGATTGACAGCGTGACCGCCGCTGGCGGCAGCCTGGCCCAGGGCTATGCGGTTGGCTTTTGGATCTTGGCGGCGGGCTGTGGCCTGTCGCTGGCCTGGGCGCTGTTGGGGCTCAAGCGCGGCCTAGACTGAGGCAAGCCGCGAGCGCGGGCTACAAGATCCTGTTGCAGTCGCAATTTCTTCTCATGTTGCACGCGCAATTTCTTCTCATGTTGCACGCGCAATTTCTTATTTGGTGATTCCACCCTGCTCGCAGCCCCGC
>CAZHYF010000075.1:5954-11107 GCA_964536635.1 uncultured Rhodospirillaceae bacterium
TCATGTTGCACGCGCAATTTCTTATTTGGTGATTCCACCCTGCTCGCAGCCCCGCCAGGTGCGCGCTGAGCCCTTTTGCCTGGGCGGCGTCGGCCTTGCGCAGTCGCAATCAAAGAAGAATTCGCCTGACAAAGGAGACCCTATGCAACGCTCGCTTCTTCCCACTTCCCTTGCTCGGCCCCGCTTGCTGCGGTTTGCTGGCGGCCTGGTGCTGTCGGCGCTGACGCTAGCGGGCCCCGTTGCAGCGCAAGATACGGCGACCGACGCCGGCACCATGAGCAGCGACGCGCTGAAGAGCGAGCTTCTGATCTCGCTGGCCCAGCCTTTGCCTATCACCATTATCGGCCCGCTGATGGCGCCAGATATCTCGGTTGAGACCAGTGGCGAAACCAGTGGTGAGACCAGCCAGGTGATCCTGCCGGGCGCGCGCATCATGGGCATCATCCCCTTGGGCGATGTCTCCTTTGACCTCAAGGCGCTGGGCGACAAACGCTATGAGGTGAGCAACTTCAGCCTGCCCTCGACCATTGAGTTGGGTGGCGGCATGCAGCTCAATGTTGGGCAGACCAACATGAGCGGGGTCTGGTCCTTTGAGACGCGCTCCTACGAAAGCCTGCGGCTTGGTTTCGAGGGGCTGACCGTCAAGGCAGCGGGTGGCAGCGTTGAGTTGGCGCGTCTGGGTCGCCTTGAGTTGGCCATCGACCAGCAGGGTAAGCAGGACATCGACGCCAGCATGCTCCATATCAAGGGCGTCAACCTAGCCGCTGACGTGCCCAATATGGGCCCGCTGATCGCCGGTGAAATTTCGGCTCGGGTGTTGGTCAAGACCGGCCAACCGCTGGACCTGCAATCGCTGATAACCCGCTCCATGCAGTCGGCCTTCCTGGCCCCCGACCAGAGCAAACTCATGGGCCTGCTGAGCTTCTTGCAAGAGCGGCGCTATGACCTGCTCCAGCTTGAGGTCAGCCTCAGCGATCTGGATGCCACTTTGCAAAAGACCCCCCTGCGGGCAGGCCAGGCCAGCTTGCGCATTGATGGCTCAGACCTGACGCTGGGTGAACTGGGCCGCCTCTCGCTCACCGTTTCGGGCCAGGATCTCAGCTATAAACCGGACGAGGACGTGACCATCACGCTTGGCCAAGGCGATAGCTCGATCGCGGTTTCAGGCTTGTCCATCGCCAAGATCTTGCAGGCGGTGCAACAGATCCAAGCCGCCGGGCATGGCATGCAGGTCGAGGCCAGCTTGGCCGATCTCTATGACGCCTTCTTGGGTTTTGACGACCTCAGTGTGAGCCTGGATGCCAATGACCTCTTTGCCATCAATCCCGAGGACGACGATCTTGAATCCTTCGGCTTCAAAACCCTGTCGCTTGCCGAGCGCTTCGCTGGCTTCAAGCAGCGCCGCGGAGAGATCGGCTTCAACGCCTACCTGGACGGCTTTCAATTCACTTTGCCTGAACTCAAGCCGAAATACCGCTTCGAGTACAACGCCGACAGCGGCGAGTACGAGCGCAGCGACGAGCCTGTGCCGCCCAGTGAGCGCCGCTTGGCCAAGCGCGCAATCGAAAAGCGTATTGTGGCTCTGCTGGCGCCCGACAGCGTGACGCTGAATTTCAGCGCCTCAAACCTTGGTGATGCCTTGGCCTACGACATCATGAAGGGCCTGAAGGTGGACAAGAACCTGGAGACCTCTTGGTTGGCGCTGCTGGGCGTCTTGCCAACGCTGGAAATTCGCATGCAGAGCGATATGGATTATCGCACCGACACGGCGTCCTTGTCGGCCAACAGCGACTTGACCTTGGTGCCCATGCGCGCCCTGTCCTTCAACGCCTACACCGGCAAGCAAACCAGCCGCTTTGATGGCTGGAACGCCTTTGTCACCGAAGCGCGGGCGCTGCTGATGGAAGTGGAAGACGAGGCGCTGGTGGTCTTTGACCCCTACGTCGCGGTCATGCAGGCCTTTGGCCGCCCCGACGGCGACGACAGCCTGGTCTGGGATATGACGATGGACGGCGAGAAAGATTACATCGTGATCAACGACCGCCGCTTCTATCTGCCGGACCTATCAGCCCTGATCGGCCTGCCGACCATGATGGAGGCCATGGAAGACCTGTTCTAACCAGAAGCCAGCTTCAAAACAAAACCCCCTGCTCGCAGCCTGCGGCCAGGGGGTTTTTCTTCGGCGGAGCTTGGGGTTTCGCTCTAGAGAATAAAGCGACTGAGATCGGCGCTCTGGGCCAGGGGGGCCACGCGTTCGGCCACCATATCGGCGGTGATCTCTACGCTCTGCCCGCCCATGTCAGAGGCCTGGAAGGAGATATCGTCCAACAAGCGTTCCAGCACGGTGTGCAGACGCCGCGCGCCGATGTTTTCGACCGATTGGTTGATCTCAGCGGAGAGCTTGGCCAGCGCGTAGATGGCCTCCTCGGTAAAGCTGAGCGTCACGCGTTCGGTGCCCAACAAGGCCGTATACTGCTTGATCAAAGAGTTCTCAGGCTCGCGCAGAATGCGGCCAAAGTCAGCTTGGTTCAGGGCTTGCAGCTCAACGCGGATCGGCAGGCGGCCTTGCAGCTCGGGCAAGAGGTCGGCGGGCTTGGCGACGTGGAAGGCGCCCGAGGCGATGAACAAAATGTAGTCGGTCTTCACCGGCCCGTATTTGGTGGCCACCGTGGTGCCCTCGATCAAGGGCAGCAGGTCGCGCTGCACGCCCTCGCGCGAGACATCACCGCCGCGTCGCTCGCTGGAGCTGGCCACCTTGTCGATTTCGTCGATAAAAACGATCCCGTGCTGCTCGACCGCGTTCAGCGCCTCCAGCTTGATTTCGTCTTCGTCGATCATGGCGCCAGATTCTTCCTGAATCAGCGCTTCGTAGGCGTCGGCCACCTTCAGCTTGCGCCGCCGGGTGGGCTTTTGGCCCATCTTGCCCAGCATCTCACCCAGGTTGATGGCAGAGAAGGAGGCACCCGGCATGCCTGGCATCTCGAACATGGGCATGCCCGCGTTGCCGCTGTCGGCCAACTCCAGCTCGATCTCGGTCTGGTCCATCGAGCCTTCGCGCAGGCGCTTGCGGAACTTCTGGCGCGTCTCCTCGCTGGCGGTGGTGCCGACCAAAGCATCCAGCACGCGGTCCTCGGCCTTGATGGCGGCCTTGGCGCGCACCGACTTGACCTTCTCCTCGCGCAGCATGGAAAAGGCCACCTCGACCAGATCGCGGATCATGCTTTCAACATCGCGCCCGACATAGCCCACCTCGGTGAACTTGGTGGCCTCGACCTTCAAGAAGGGCGCTTTGGCCAGCTTGGCCAGGCGGCGGGCGATCTCGGTCTTGCCGACCCCGGTTGGGCCGATCATCAAGATATTCTTGGGCAGGATTTCTTCGCGCATCTCCGGGCTGAGCTGCTGGCGCCGCCAGCGATTGCGCAGTGCGATGGCCACGGCGCGCTTGGCGTCGTTCTGGCCGACGATGAAGCGGTCCAATTCGGAGACGATTTCGCGCGGCGAGTAGGCCGCTGCGGTCATAAGGCTGCTCATGATAGGCTATCAACCACCAGATTGTTGTTGGTATAGACACAGATTTCGGCGGCAATGCCCATGGCTTTGCGGGCGATGGCCTCGGCCTCCAGCGGCTGGTCGGCCAGGGCCCTGGCTGCGGCCAGCGCATAGTTGCCGCCCGAGCCAATGGCTGCGATGCCGTCCTCGGGCTCCAGCACGTCGCCGTTGCCGGTGATGACCAGGCTGACATCGCGATCCACCACGATCATCATGGCTTGCAGTTGGCGCAAATACTTATCCATGCGCCAGTCTTTGGCCAGCTCGACCGCGGCGCGGGTCAACTGGCCGGGGTAGGCCTCCAGCTTGGCCTCAAGCCGCTCGAACAGGGTGAAGGCATCGGCGGTGGCGCCGGCAAAGCCTGCGATCACCTCTTGCGACTTGCCCAGGCGGCGCACCTTGCGCGCGCTGGCCTTGATCACGGTATCGCCAAGCGAGACCTGACCATCGCCTGCGATCACCACCTTGCCGTCTTTGCGGACCGACAAAATGGTGGTGGCGTGCATGGAACGCGGGGGTTCGGAGCTGTGGGACATGCTGGAAGGTGGCCTTTTGTTGCGGAAACTGCTGCGGTCTTGGTCGCGCGAACCTGTTAGATAGGCGGCCCGGTTGCGGATATAAAGCCCCTCATCGCTTCCTTTTCGCCACCCCGCGGCCAATGTGCCAGCGCTTCACAAGCCCGTATAAATGTGACGGGCTTTGCAACAAAATTTGCGCGGCATTGTCATGCAATTCACGCTTAAGGTGCTTGTTGATGCCGCGACATGCTGGCAAAAATCGCGGGCAATTGCGGCGCTTTGGTCTTGAGGCGCGGCGACAAACTCCTTAGATAGGGCCTAGCGCTGCCCGCCTGACACACCAGCACCACAGCGCCACCGGCTTGCCGTAAGAGCAAGCGCTGACCAAACGGGGCAATACAAAAAAGTCTCGCACATGCTCGGATCAACCCAGGGCATGCAACCGTCGAAACGCAATGGAGGTATAGGTCATGAATGCTTTGGCACGGGTACAAGCTTTGGGTCAGACGCCGCACATCGAGCGCTTGAGCGACTTGGACGCCAATGACCTGCACGACATCTGCAATGCTGCCGACGAAGCAATCCGCGAGGGCGGCGGCTTCGGTTGGGTTGAACCGCCGATCCGCAACGTCATGGAGCAATATTGGCGCGGGCTCTGCTTGGTGCCCGGCATCGACGTTTGGCTGGCACGTCTAGACGGCGTGCTGGTGGGCTCGATCCAGTTGAGGCACATGCCGGCCAACAACCAGGCCCAGCGCCATATCGGGCAGATTACCACCTCCTTCGTTGCGCCCTGGGCGCGTGGCCACGGCCTGGCACGCGGCTTGCTGATCACGGCCTTGCAATCGGCTCAGCAAGAAGGGCTGAAGGAAATCATGCTCGACGTGCGTGAAACGCAAAAGGCGGCGATCCATGTCTATGAATCGCTGGGCTTTGCCTGTTGGGGTACCCACCCGCGCTATGCCCTGGTCGATGGCGCCTACGTCGCGGGCCGCTTCTATTCGCTGGAGTTGGATCAGCACGACTTCTTGTCGCTCGACGCCTTGCCGGGCCCGCGTGCCAGCGCGGTCTAGCGCCAAGTCCTAT
>CAZHYF010000076.1:0-2710 GCA_964536635.1 uncultured Rhodospirillaceae bacterium
AGGCCGACCCCTGGCAGGCCTTGGGGCATTGGCGCGCGCTGGCCTCGGCGAAACAGAGCGTCACGCTTGACTGTCATGGCCAGGAAATGCTGGTCCAGCTTGACGTCGCAAGCTCGGGCTTGCGGGTGTCGGGCCGGGCCAAGTTGGACGCCGGCGACTGGCAAGATTTCGCTCTGACGGCCAGCGCCGCGGGCGGCTTTGCCTTGGAGCGCGCCGGTCGGATCAAGCGCTATGAATTGGAGCAACAGGCCAAGGCCTGGCGCGTGCTGGACGCTGGCGAAGCCTACCTGTTCCAGCAGCCCGCAGGCTGGCAAAGCCAGGATCAAGCCGACAGCTCTGATGCGCTGATCGCGCCCATGCCAGGCTTGGTGCAACAAGTGCTGGTGGCGGCTGGTGCCCAGGTCGAGGCGGGTCAGGTTCTGGCGATCTTGGAAGCCATGAAGATGGAGCACAGCTTGAAGGCTCCACGCGCGGCGGTCATCGCCTCGGTGGCGGTCAGTGCGGGCGCGCAGGTCAGCGACGGCCAGCTTTTGATCCAACTCGAGCCCGAAGGAGAGCAGGCGTGAGCGATTCCGTCTTGGTCTATGAGGTCGGCCCCCGCGATGGACTGCAAAACGAAAAGCAAACCATCGCCACGGTCGATAAGGTAGCGCTGGTCGATCAGCTCTCTGATTGCGGTTTCACGGCGATCGAGGTGACCAGCTTTGTGTCGCCCAAATGGGTGCCGCAGTTGGCGGACGCGGCCGATGTCATGGCCCAGATCCAGCGCAAGCCCGGCGTTACCTATGCTTGCCTGACCCCCAATATGCGCGGCTTCGAAGCGGCAGAGGCAGCGCGCGCGGACGAGGTGGCGGTTTTCGCTGCGGCCTCGGAAGGCTTTAGTCAGAAGAATATCAACTGTTCGATTGAAGAGAGCTTTGCCCGCTTCGCGCCCATCATCGAGGCCGCGCGACCGCTGGGCCTGCCGGTGCGCGGCTACCTGTCTTGCGTCATCGCTTGCCCCTATGACGGGGCGATTGCGCCTCAGCAAGTGGCTGATGTAGCGCAGAAATTGCTGGCGATGGGCTGCTATCAGGTCTCGCTGGGCGATACGATCGGCGCAGGCACGCCAGCCACCACCAGCGCCATGCTCGACGCCGTGCTGGAGCGCATTCCGGCCAACCAACTTGCCGGCCACTTCCACGAGACCGGTGGGAGGGCGCTGGACAATATCGAGGCCGCGGTTGCCAAGGGCTTGCGCGTTTTCGATGCCTCGGTTGCGGGGTTGGGCGGCTGCCCCTATGCGCCCGGCGCGCAGGGCAATGTCGCCAGCGAGGCGGTGGTGCAGCGCCTGGCTGACCTTGGTTTTGAAACCGGCATTGATCGAGAGCGCTTGGCCTCCGTGTCGCGCTTTGCTGCCACCTTGCGCAAGGGCTAGGACCATGAACTATCAGGCCATCCAGATTGAACAAGACGCGCGCGGCGTCCTGACTTTGACCCTCAATCAGCCCGAAAAGCGCAACGCGCTGTCGGCCCAGATGATCGCGGAATTGACCGACTTTGCTCAATCCGTCGAGCAACACAAGGCGCGGGCGGTGGTGCTGCGCGGGGCGGGCGAGGTCTTCTGCGCGGGCGGTGATCTCGCCTGGATGCAACAGCAGATGGCCGCCGACCGGGCGACCCGCATGGCCGAAGCGCGCAAGTTGGCACGCATGCTGCAGGCGTTGAACACCTTGCCGCTGCCGCTGATTGCCCTGGTGCAGGGCGGTGCGTTCGGCGGCGGCGTCGGTATGGCCTCGGTCTGCGATTATGTGATCGCCGAGACCTCGGCGCGCTTTGGTCTGACCGAAACGCGCTTGGGCCTGATCCCAGCGACCATCAGCCCCTACGTGCTGGCGCGCATGGGCGAGGGCCGAGCGCGGCGGGTCTTCATGTCCGCGCGTCTGTTTGACGCCGCAGAAGCCGAGCGCCTGGGCTTGGTGGCGGAAGTCGTGCCCGACGCTGCTGCGGGTGAGGTTGCCTTGGAGCGGCAACTTAAGCCCTACTTCAAGGCTGCACCGGGCGCAGTGGCCGCTGCCAAGGCCCTGGCGCGCAGCCTGGGTCCGCGTATCGACGAAGCGGTGATCGACCGTACGATCGAAGCCTTGGCCGATACCTGGGAGCAGCAGGAAGCGCATGACGGCATTGCCGCCTTTTTTGCCAAGGCCAGCCCACCTTGGGCGGTCTAAACATACCCTCTAAATGTTTGAGCATGTGGATAGTTGCACCTATATATAGATTTTCAACGATCGGTGTGATATCTAGCTGAACCCAAGAAAAGTGCAACTTCGCAGGCGCCCTTACGCCGCTCGGACTCATGGAAGGTCGGGCGGACGCTGGCTGCGGGCGGCGCTCAATTATCTTGGGGATACCACAAAATGAAGCGGTTTATCAAAGCGCTGGCAGCCTTCTGCCTGCCTATGTCTCTCCTCACACTCGCGGCCTGCTCCTCACAGCCGAAGCCCAAAAGCCAAGTCACGACAAGTGAGCTTGCCGCCTGGTCGCAGGAGGCTGCCGTCGTGGACTGCCAGACCGTCAAGGCACGCTACATGTCCTTGGAATTGGTCACCGGACGCGTGGCTGAAAACAGCTTGTTCAAGCATAAACAGACCCCAGAAGATGCCCAGCTTTTAGCCATGGGTCAGGTCTTTCCGGCGACCCGCAATGCCTACGCCAGAGAATTCAATACCCG
>CAZHYF010000076.1:2810-8972 GCA_964536635.1 uncultured Rhodospirillaceae bacterium
AAAAACGGCTCGCAAATTCTGCTGTGCCACTACAGCAAGGCCCGAGCTCTTGGAGGCAATTGCTCCGGCAATTAGGCCTGTAAATCAACACGTTAATGCGCGCAAAAAGGGCTAGGAACAGTGAAACACATGACGACACTCGCTGGTATGTTGGTTGCGACCAGCCTGCTTGCGGGTTGCGGTGAACCGCAAAGAACCAGCCTGAGCGGGGCGGAAATGTTGACCTGGGCTCAAGAAGCCCCGACGAGCTCTTGCGAAGACTTGCGCGAACGCAGAAGCGATATCATGCGCCTCATGAAGGGCAGCATGTCGGTCAACGGTAAGACCGTGACCGCTGGGAGCGTGCAGGGCGGGCAACTCATTGGCCTGACCTTGGCCAGTCACAAGGCCTTGACCCGAGCCTATATGCAGCGTTGCGCCACCCCGAAAGAAATCGCAGATCACCAGCGCATCTGCGCCATGATGCCCAGTATTTGCTAGAGCAAGCCGCGAATGAGTGGCAACACGAGAGAGCATGGACTTGCGCTAAAAATCAGTCAGCTAGAGCGGAAGGGCTGCTGCAAGTCCAACGCCCGACGCTCTAGCAAGCAGGCGGGGATGCGCGCCTTGGTCGGATCTGACTGCGCGGGGTAGGCCCCCAACGATTTTAGGATTGGATTGGTGTGCCAAGGCCCGCAGCCTCGGCCCGCTGGACTGCCAGAACCGTTGCAGCATAATCGCCCAGCGCCAGGCCGCGGAAGGCAAATGCGGCGGGTTTTCCGGCTATGGGTGCCGGGGTCGAACCGGCAACCAGCTCGGTCAGATCGCCGCTGATGCGGGTGGGATCCACCATGGGCTGGGCGCTCTCGGCCTCCTGCTGGCGGTCATCGACGATGATGCTGCCAAAGGCGGCCATGCCTTCAGGATACCAGGGAATGCAAGCATCCGTGATGGCAGCAAAGGCGTTGGGCTTCAGCCAGCGCGCATCCAAGAAGGGCGGGATAGAAAAGTCCAGAGTGACCGAGGAGACCACCAGATCGGCGCCGCTCAGGGCCGCTTGAGGATCGCTGCAAGCCTGTGCCTCCAAGCCCGCAGCCCGTGCGGTGTTGCAGAGCTTGTCGATATTGGCCTGGCCACGGCCATAGACCTGCACCCGCTCCAAGGGGAACATCTGTGCAAATGCAGCCAAATGCGAATGAGCCTGCACGCCAGTGCCGACAAAGGCCAAGCAGCGCGATGCGGGGTCGGCCAGACGCCGAGCTGCCACCGCAGACAAAGCGGCCGTGCGCACCGCTGTGATCCAGTTGGCGCCAACCACCGCGCGCAGCAAACCGGTTTGGGCGTCCAGCGCCATGATCGCGCCGTTGATCGCAGGCAGGCCGCGCTGGGGATTATCGGGGCAAACGCTGACCTGTTTGACCACCACAAAACCGTCGTCGCCGACGGCAAGCGTAGACATCATGTAGCGCCCTTGGCCGGGTAAGATAGCGCTTTTGGGTGTGGTGTGCAGGCGCCCGTCGGCCTTGGCCAACAGAGCGACTTCGATGGCGTCGGCCACCTCGGAGGGGCGAATGCCGAGCTGCTCCAGCGCGCTGTCGGATAGGTGCAGAAAATCGGTGCTGGTATGCATGCTGGCTCCTTAGGTCGCTGTCGGCAGGCATGCTGGCGGAAAATGTCCGCGCTCGCAAGGGCAGAAGTTTAGCCGTCTTGCGTCCTGCTGCGGTCCAGCCAAAGCTGCAAAGCAATGGCTAGGAAGATCAGCGCCAGGGCTGCAAATTTGCGCGGTCCGAGCTGCTCGTCGAGCAGCCAGGCTGCCGAGCCCAGGCCAGAGAAAATCTCCAGCGTCAACACGAGGCTGACGGTGACCGAGCCCAGGCGGCTCGCGCCCCACAGGGCCACCGCCACAACGGGTGACAAAAGCAGCGCACCGGCCAACAGACCAAGGCTCCAGGTCGCGACGCTGCCCTGTAGCAGCACGGCCAGACCGCCGCTTGCCATGGCCAAAGGCAAGATGCCAAGGCTGGCTGCCGCCAAGCTCAAAGCGGTTACCGGTGCGATTGGAAAGCTCGGCTGTCGGAACAAGAGTGCCGCGCCTAGGGCCCAAGCCGCGCCCGAGAACAAGGCCAATCCGTCGCCCAAACGCAAGCCTTGCAGGCTCAAGTCGCTGCCCACCACGAGCAGCATGGCAGCGAAGCCGCAGGCGATGGGCGCCAGCAAGACCGGGCGAAAGCGCCGCCCGATCAAGGTGATCTCAAAGGCCAGGCCCCAGGCGGGCGCCAGGTAGAACAGCAAGATGGCGCGGCTGACCTGGGTGAGCAGCAGCGCATTGCCATAGGCCGTGACCGCCAAGCCGACCAAGACCGCGCCCAGGATCGCATCGCGGCGCAGGGCAAATGCGCCGAGCCGCCCGCTGGGGCGCAAGCAGGCGAGGGCTGCGACCAAAGTCGCCCCCAGGTTCATGGCCAGATTGGCGCTGAGGCCGGACATGCCCTGGGTCTCTAGCCCGGCGAGCGGCAGCCACCAAAGGCCCCAGGCTAGGGCTGATATTGCAACAAGAACAAGGGCTTGCACCGCGGTTTACCTTCAATGTTTGGCAGCGGACATAGGGCTCAGCGATCCGACGCGCTAGATGACCCCCTCGGTCTTGAGCTGCTCCAGGTCATGGTGGCCGAGCTTGCCCAAGATTTCGGCTGTATGCTGGCCCAGAAGGGGCGGCGGCGCCTCTACTTGCGGCGCGGCGCCGTCCCACTTGATGCCGGTACGCAGGCACTGAATGTCGCGCTCCACGCCGGGAGGCTGCGCGAAACTGGCGATCATCCCCCGGTTTTGAAGCGTCGGTGAAGCGAGGACTTGGGGCAGGCTCAGCACCTGGCCTGCGGGCACGCCGATTGCGTTCAGCTCGACCTCCCACTGGGCGGCGGACTTGGCGGACAAGGCCTGCTCGATCTCGCCCTTGAGGCGGAAGCGGTTGGTCTTGCGCGCCTCGCGGTTGATGAAGTCAGGATGACGGGTCAATTCGGGGCGCCCGATGTGCTGGGCCAGCAAGACCCACTGCTCGTCCTTGTTGGCGGCGATGTTGATCAAGCCCTCGCCGGTCTGGAAGGTGCCTGAAGGCGCAGAGGTGGTGTTCTCATTGCCGTGGGCGGCGGGCTGGGTGCCACCGATCAGGTAATTCGATACCACCCAGCCCATGGTGGCGATGGTCGCCTCCAGCATGGAAACGTCGATAAAGTGGGCTTTGCTGCGGTCTTGCAGGGCCGCGGCAACCGCAAAGGCTGCGGTCAGCCCGCCGATGGTATCAGCCAGCGGGTAGCCAACGCGATAGGGTGCAGTGCCGGGCGCGCCGGTGATGCTCATAACGCCCGACATACCCTGAATGATCTGATCATAGGCCGGGCGCGCCACCCAGTCGCCGTCCTGGCCAAAGCCGGAAATGGCGGCATAGATCAGGCGCGGGTTGTGCTGGCACAGCGCCTCGAAATCTAGCCCCAGCTTGGCCATGACGCCGGGGCGGAAGTTTTCCACCAGCACGTCGGCCTCGACCACCAGTTGGCCCAAGATGGCTTTGCCCTTGGGGTGCTTGAGGTTCAAGGTCAGGGACTTCTTGCCGGCGTTTTGCGCCAAGAAGGAGATGCCCATGCCGCGTGCGTTCAGCTCTGGGTCAGATCCCAGATTGCGCGCCAGATCGCCTCTTCCAGGGGCCTCAACCTTGATGACCTCGGCACCCAGATGCGCCAGTTGGTGGCAGCAGAAAGGGCCCGCCAGAACATTGGTGAGATCTAAGACGCGGATTCCAGAGAGTGGGGTCATGGTGACGCGGGCCCCTTGTCGGATCTTGCTTCGGTGCCGCCGTGTTCGGTCGGCAGCAGCGGCAGCAGAAGTGTGGCCGTGAAACGCAGGGCCCGGCTGTCAAGCAGCAGGCGGCCTTGGTGCCGTTCGCAGACAGAGGCAACGATCGACAGACCCAGACCCGAGCTGACCGGGTTGTCCGATAACTTGACAAAGCGCTGGGTCAGGCTGGCGAGGGTCTTGGCGTCATAGTCGCGGGCTGGGTTGCTTACGGACAGCAGAGCTTGGTCGTTGGCAGCGGTCAGCGCGATTTCAATCGTGCCTTTGCAACTAGCATGGCGCACCGCGTTTTCCAGCAAGTTGGCAAGGGCGCGCTCCAGCAACAGCGCATTGCCCATGACCCACAAGGGCTTGCTCGGCAGATCGAACTGTGGGGTGAAGCCTTGCTCGATCAGGTTGCCCGCGCGCTTGCCGCCAATAGCCTGCACCAGTTGGGTCAGGTTCAGCCGCTTGAAGCTGTCGTTCTCAATGGCGTCGGTTTCGATAGAGGACAGCAGCAACAACTGTTTGGTAAGACGCTTGGACGATTCAACCTGGGTTTTCAGGCCGCTGAAGGTCTGAGCCAGCTCGGGCTGTTCGGCGGCCAAACGGTCGAGTTTGGTTTGGATTTCCGCCAGTGGCGTGCGCAATTCGTGGCTGACATCGGACACAAAGCGTTTCTGGCTCTCCAGGGCCAGGTCCAACCGCTTGAGCAGCGCGTTGACCTCGGCCAACAGGGGTTCGATCTCTCGCGGAGCAGGGTGAGCAAGGGGGCGCAAGTCGCGGTCGGATCGGCGGCCGATGGCGGCCTCGATGCGTGCCAAGGGTGCCAAGCTGCGGTGAATGCCGAACAGGGCGACGATGATTGCAGCCGCTGCAATTACGGCTAGCAGGCTCATGCCTTGCCAGAGAATGGAGCGGGCCAAGGCCTGCCGCTCGCCGTTGGTCTCTGCCACGGCTACAACGAAGTCGATGGGCCCTTGTGCCGCCCAAGCCTTGCCCTTGATCGCTACGCTGCGCAGTGCCAGCTCGCGGTAGGTTTGATCGTAGGCCAGCCAAGACTCCGGGCCCCAGTCCAGGCTGGCTGCCGGGGTCTGCAAGGTGCCATAACCAGTGATGATCTTTTCAGGATCAAGCTGCTTGACGACATAGAAAATGCGGTCGTTGGCGGCAGAGGATAGCATCTCCAAGGCCGCATAGGGCACATCGACCTCCAGGCCTTCGCTGCCAAAAATGACGCGTTCAGCGATCGCCAGGGCCGAGGCGCGCAGCACCCGATCATAGGCGGTATCGGCGGCGCGCTCGGCGCTCCAATAGACAAACCCCGAGAGCAACAGAGCCAGTGGCAGAAGTGGTAGGATCAACCACAGCAAAAGGCTGATCCGCAAAGACTTGGGCCTACGCGTCGCCGGGCTCACGTTGCGCCCTCGCCCTGGTCTTGTTCGCGCAGCATGTAGCCGAGGCCGCGGATTGTGACCACCTCACAACCGGAGCCTTTCAGGCGTTTGCGCAGGCGCGAGACCAACAGATCCAGAGCGTTGGGGGTGGCGCCGTCCTCATCGGCGTAGAGGGTCTGAAACAATCGTTCGCGAAAGACGACGTTGGTCGGGCGCTCGATCAAGGCTTCAAGCAGCGTGGTCTCCTTGGTGCTGAGTTTGGTGAGCTGACCGTCAATGAGGCAGGTGCGATTGTCACGATGGTAGACCAGCGCGCCCAAGGTGACCTCGGCGTCGGCCGCCGTCGATCGCCGCCGCAACTGCGCCCGGCAACGCGCCAGAAGCTCGCTGAAATCGAAGGGCTTGGTGATGTAGTCATCGGCGCCGCGATCCAGGCCCTGGATGCGCTCAGAGATGGTGTCGCGCGCGGTCATTATGATGACCGGCAGGTTGCGGTGGTGACTGCGAATGCGCTCAAGGATGTCAAAGCCCGAGCCTTCCGCCAGGCCCAGGTCCAGCAAGGCCAGCGCTATGGGGTGCTCGTCCAACGCAAAGCGGCCCTCCTCGGCGGTCGAGCAGGCCACCACCTCAAACCCTTGCTGAATGAACAGGGCTTTGAGGTCGTGGACCAGCGAGGGCGAATCTTCAGCGATTAAGATGGTGGTCATTGGGGCGAGTAGGGCATCTGCGGCAAGCGTTCGGTTTGTCCCCAGCCCAATTTCCTTGGGACGGGACGCGACAGGTACATGACAGGTTGGCGGTCTATGCTGGCCTCAATCGCAAACCAAAAACCGCGAGTTGTCAAGAAGTGTTTCGTAAATGTTTACGAAATGTTTCTTAATGGAGGAGATGTCCGCGTGGCCCAGGTCAAGGGAACCAAGCTGCCAGTCGCTTTGCGAAGAATGGACCTGCGCGCCCT
>CAZHYF010000076.1:9072-11061 GCA_964536635.1 uncultured Rhodospirillaceae bacterium
GGTCTATGGCAGCACCGATGCTTGGTTGGTCGAGCCGGTGTTCCAAGCCTTTGTCGATCAGCGCGCCGGCTTGCAGGTCTCCTATACCGAGCTGTCCAGTCTTGATCTGCACGCGCGCGTGTTGAGCGAAGCCCAAGATGGTGTCTCGGCCGATCTGGTTTGGTCGTCGGCCATGGGGCTGCAAATCAAGCTGGTCAACGATGGCTTTACCCAGCGCGTCGCTCTGGAGCGGCAGGACGCCTTGCCCGACTGGGCCCACTGGCGCCAGGAGGCCTTCGCGTTGTCGCTGGAGCCCGTCGTGACAGTCTACCACAAGCCCAGCTTTGCCGAACAAGGCGCCTTGCCGACAAACCGCTTTGCCCTGACCGAGACGCTGAAAACCCGGACCGACCTGTTGGGCAAAGTGGCCACCTATGACATCGAGCGTTCAGGGTTGGGCTATTTGTTGATCGCCAATGATGACCGCCGCTCGCCTGCGACCTGGCCGCTGATTTCGGCGCTAGCTTCCGCGCAAACCCGCTTGCAATCATCATCTTCGGCGATGATCCGCGCGGTTGGCGAAGGCCGCCTGGCGCTGGCCTACAACGTGCTTGGCAGCTATGCGCAGGTGGTGGCTGAGCAAGAACCGAGCCTCGGCATCTTGTACCCCGAGGACTACACGCTGGTCATCTCGCGCTTGGCCGTGGTGCCCCGCACCGCCAAGCGCCCGGATCTGTCGGTCGAGCTGCTCAACTTCATGCTTTCTGATGCTGGTCAAGCGCTGTTGACCCAGCGCAGCCACTTTCTGCCCGTGCTGGGAGCCAACGGGCAGAGCTCTGAATTTCTCCTGCAAGCTCAAGCCAAGCGCACAAACTGGGAGCCCATCCGCGTTGGGCCCGCGCTGTTGAGCTACTTGGATCAGTCCAAGAAGGAGTCTCTGATCCGCCAGTGGCGGAAAACTCTGCAAGGTCCGCGCTAAGGCGCTGGGTTTTGTACTGACTTTGCAACCATGACACCAACTGTGGAGGAATACACGTCATGAAAAAGTTTCTCGTAGGCGCATTTGCGCTGGCTCTGTCTGGCTCGGCCGCTCTGGCCGGTGGCCACCAGCAGGTTGACTCGATCCACTTCCTGATCCCCGGCGGCGCTGGCGGCGGCTGGGACGGCACCGCGCGTGGCACCGGTGAGGCCCTGACCAAGTCAGGTATGGTCGGCTCGGCCACCTATGAAAACATGTCGGGCGGCGGCGGCGGAAAGGCCATCGGCTACCTGATCGAAAACGCTGGCTCCAGCGAAGGCACGCTGATGGTCAACTCGACCCCCATCGTCATTCGCTCCTTGCAGGGCGTGTTTGATTACAACTTCACCGACCTGACCATGATCGCGGGCACTATCGGTGACTACGCAGCCCTGGTTGTTGGAAAGGACTCCTCTGTCCAAAACTTCGCTGACCTGCTGGCGATCTACAACAACAACCCTGCTGATCTGGCGATTGCTGGCGGCTCTGTTGCTGGCGGCATGGACCACCTGGTTGCAGCTCTGGCCTTCAAACGTGCGGGCGCCGATGCGACCCAAGTCAACTACCTGCCCTTCGATGCTGGCGGAGAGGCTCTGGCGTCGCTGCTGTCTGGCGAGGCTGACGCTCTGTCTACCGGCCTGGGCGAAGCGATCGAGCTGGCCAAGCAAGGCGAAGTGCGGATCATTGGCGTCACCGCGCCCGAGCGTCTGGCTGATGCGCCCGACGTACCGACTTTGAAGGAGCAGGGCGTGGACGCTCAGTTCGTCAATTGGCGCGGTTTCTTCGCGGCTCCCGGTTTGTCTGACGAGAAGCGCGCGGCCTACATTAAGGTTCTGGGTGACGTTCAGGGCACCGACGAGTGGGAAGCTGTGCGCTCGCGCAACGGTTGGGTGAACATCTATAACCCCGGCGACGACTTCACAGCTTTCTTGCAGGAGCAAGAAGCAGAAATCAAAGCTCTGATGTCTGAGCTGGGCTTCCTCTAAAGCCAA
>CAZHYF010000077.1:0-10991 GCA_964536635.1 uncultured Rhodospirillaceae bacterium
CTAACGCAAAGTCCAAGCTCTTGGGCACAAGAGCGCCGGTGACTTTGCGTCGGCAACAAGCAGAGCGAACCCGCCCGACACAAAAAAGCCCGAGCCGCCTCCTCAGCGCTCGGGCCTTTTTCTTGAGCACAGCGAAGAGTCTAGCCGTCCATCTTCAGCGCAGCAATGAAGGCGGACTGCGGGATTTCTACATTGCCCACCTGACGCATGCGCTTCTTGCCCTCTTTTTGCTTTTCCAGCAGCTTCTTCTTGCGAGTCACGTCGCCGCCGTAACATTTGGCGGTCACGTCTTTGCGCAGGGCCGAGACGGTCTCGCGCGCGATGACCTTGCCACCGATGGCAGCCTGAATCGCGATCTTGAAGAGCTGGCGCGGGATCAGCGTTTTCAGCTTCTCGCAGAGCTGGCGTCCTCTGGCCTCGGCCTTGTCGCGGTGGCACATGATCGCCAGCGCATCAACCGGCTCGCTGTTGACCAGAATCGCAACCTTGACCAGGTTCTCGGGGCGGTAGTCGATCATCTGGTAGTCGAAGGAGGCGTAGCCCTTCGAAATCGACTTCAAGCGATCGTAGAAATCGAACACCACTTCAGCCAAAGGCAGCTCGTAGACCAGCATGGCACGGCTGCCGGCATAAGTCAGGTCGGTCTGCACGCCCCGGCGGTCTTCACAAAGTTTCAGAACCGGGCCCAAGAATTCGTCGGGCAGCATGATGGTGGCCTTGATCCAAGGCTCTGAGATGCTTTCGATGCGGGTCACATCCGGCATGTCTACCGGGTTGTGCATTTCGATCTTGCTGCCGTCGCGCATCTCCAGATGGTACACCACCGAAGGCGAGGTGGTGACAAGATCCAGATCGAATTCGCGCTCCAGGCGCTCTTGGATGATCTCCAGGTGCAAGAGGCCCAAGAAGCCGCAACGGAAGCCGAAGCCAAGGGCCGCTGAGGATTCCATCTCAAACTGGAAGGAGGCATCGTTGAGCCGCAACCGCGCCAGGCTCTCACGCAGGTGATCGAACTCAGAGGCATCGGCTGGGAACAGACCACAGAAGACAACCGGCACCGAGGGCTTGAAGCCCTTCAGCGGCTTGGCCGCTGGGTCGCGGTCGAGCGTGATGGTATCGCCGACCTGACAATCTGATACCGTCTTGATGCCCGCAGTAATGAAGCCCAATTGGCCGGCCGAAAGCTCGGGCAATTCAACCCGGTTGGGCGTATGGACGCCGACCCGGTCAATCGTATAGGCGGCGCCGTTCGACATGAAGCGGATTTTCTGACCCTTCTTCAACGAACCGTTGACCACCCGCACCAGGATCATCACGCCCAGGAAGGAATCGTACCAGGAGTCCATCAACAGCACTTGCAGTTTTCCGTTTACGTCTCCTTCTGGCGCGGGCACCCGCTCGATGATCCGTTCGATCACTTCCTTGACGCCCTCACCGGTCTTGCCAGAGACCGCCAACGCGTCGTGGGCTTCCAGGCCGATCACGTCTTCGATTTGTTCCTTGATGCGCTCGGGCTCGGCTGCCGGAAGGTCGATCTTGTTCAAGACTGGGATGATCTCAAGATCGTTTTCCAGCGCTAGGTACACGTTGGCCAGGGTCTGTGCTTCGACGCCTTGAGAGGCATCCACCAGCAAGACCGCGCCTTCACACGCGGCAAGCGAGCGTGAAACCTCATAGGAGAAATCAACGTGGCCTGGGGTGTCGATCAGGTTCAGCGTGTAGGTATTGCCGTCCCGCGACAAATACTTGAGCTGGATCGAGTTGGCCTTAATGGTGATGCCGCGTTCGCGCTCCAGGTCCATACTGTCCAGCACCTGATCTTTCATCTCGCGCTCGGTCAGGGAGCCGCAGATCTGAATGATGCGGTCGGCCAGGGTCGATTTACCGTGGTCGATGTGGGCGATGATGGAAAAATTTCGGGTCAGCGACAGCTCGGTCACGCGGGCATTCCAGGCTCAAGAGAAAGAAGCATTCGGGCGCGCAGGCATGCGTAAGCAAGGCGTGCGGTTGGTCGCGCCGGATGCCAAGCTCTTAGCGCCTTGCGGGCTTGGCGCAAAGCGCAATTATGCCGAAGACAGGCTTTCGAGGTCGCTTTGCGGCAAAAAGAGCCGCAGCTCCTCATCGCTCAGGTCGCCATCGAGTACAGAATCTATCGGATCGCGATGCCGCATGTCGCTCTGCTCCCAGCCCAAACGCTCAGCCAAGCCCGAATACCAGGGTGACGGTGCCGCCTTTGCGGCCTCACGATTGCTCTGGCAGACCAGGACCAAGTGTTGCAACCCGGCCAAGATCCAAGCTGTAATGGCCGGCAAATCTTTGAGGAGCTGACTATGCTCCACCTGGCTCTGTTGCTCCAGTCGAGCAATCGCCGCCTTCTGCATGGTGCTGTCTGACATAAGGTCGCCGAGCGCTCGCCCGCCGATATCCGCCAACCGAGCCATGTCCGAGCCGCCGGGTTCGCGCAGAGCCTCAGCAGCTTCTGCGGCCGCCACCTGCTCGAGCACCGCCGATAGTGGCTGGGCGGAGAGTTTGGCCACGGCCTGCAAGCGGCGCGCCAGCACGGGCGCCAACGCGGCTGCGACCGCCTGGAACTGCTCGGCATCTCCGGCGGTCTTGGCACTCAAGGCGCGCGCACTCACGGGTGCGTTGAGCAGGTTAAGTACATCAAACAGTGTCATGCAGATTTTCCGCCAGTCTTACCGCTTGACCGTTTGGCCCTAACAGTTGCCCAAGAGAAGCGCTCGGGTGGCCTGGTGAGGCGTCTCGAAAGCAAAACGGAAGCGACCAACGGCCCCCATCAGAAATTCTCCCGCTTTGGCAGCGGGTTAAGCTGAAAGGTTAGTGCCTCTTTGACGATTTGTGCAAGCGCTTTCGCCCGGTGGTCGAGCAATTTGCGCCCTAAACTTGCATCCGCCGCCCGAGCGTTGCCAACAACGCCTGCCGGGTTCAGATCTTCGGCCTGCCAAGCGTGCCGCGCTCGCCCGCCCGAACGCAGGGCCAAGTTGCCTTGCGTGGCGGTCTCACGCGCCGATTCAAAAGTTTCCGCCAGGGCCATATTGACCAGCTCCGGACAGATGGCCAGCATTAGCGCGGTCTCGATCAGTCCGCCGTGGAGGCCGATGCGGCGCTCGTCGCTGGGTATCAAGCCTTCAGGCTCACCCAGCGCATCGATGTGGCACCACATGGCGGTCAAGCCCAGCTCAGAGCGCAGCCTTTGACCCAAGACCTCGGTCAAGGCCGCCTGTCCACCATGTCCGTTGATGAGCAGCACACGATCAACCCCCCAGGCCGCGAGTGGGCGCAGGATTTGAAACCAGGCATCCAGCGCAAGCCCAGCGTTCAAGCTCAGCGTGCCTGGAAAAGACATATGCTCGCTCGACAGGCCGACGCGCTGCAAGGGCAAAATCAGGACATGGCCAGGATCAGAGGCCGCTTGCAACCGTGCGCGCGCAGCCTGAAGGACCTCCTCCACGATCAGGCTATCGGTCCCCAGGGGCAGGTGCGGACCATGCTGCTCGCAGGCCCCTAAAGGCAAGATCGCTAGGCGCGGTGCCTCCTGGTGCTGGGCAAGCGCCCGGATTTCAGGGCTTGTTAGGCGCTCTAGAACCTGTACCTGCATCACTTTCCCTACAACCACGAACAGCACGGCTTGCCGTTGGTGGATTTTGCTGCGTAAAACATGGGTGCTCGCCCAGACCTCAGCCAGCGCCGGGTTTCGACCAACCGCTGCATCCTTAAGGAAGAAACGCCATGGCGCAACTTAATCTGGTCCAAGGACCAATCCCGCGCCTCCTCTTGAGCATGGCCTTACCAGCCTCGTTGGGTTACCTGTTCACGACGCTCTATAACCTGACGGATACCTTTTGGGCTTCGCATATTTCCCAAGAGGCGGTTGCGGGGCTCGGCATTTCCTTTCCCGTCTTCCTTTTGGTTCTGGGCGTGGCGATCGGCCTCGGTCAGGGCACGACGGTTCTGACCGCGCATGCTATGGGCAGCGGTGATGAAGCCGGTAGCGCACGCATCGTTGTGCAGGCAGCCTTGCTGAGCCTCATTGCCAGCGCCCTTCTGGCCTTGGTCGGCGGTCTGGTCATGCCCCCCTTATTCGGCTGGTTGGCGCCGGACACCGCAACTGCGCAAGCAAGCTGGGACTATTTCTCCATCGTCTTGTTCGGCAACATCTTCTTTCTGCTTGGATTTGCCTTGAACGGAGCTCTGAATGCGCTGGGAGATACCGTCACCTATTCGCTGGTCTCGATCGGTTCGACCCTGCTTAACTTCGTCCTCGATCCTCTGTTGATTTTCGGTCTTCAGATCGCAGATGTGCAGGTCGTGCCGGCCCTCGGTCTGGTCGGTGTCGGCTGGGCAACCATTACTGCCCAGGCGCTTGGCCTGTGCTTCATCTTGTACCGTATCACGAAGATCAGCATCTGGCCGCTCATGCGCCGTGAACCCTTGCGGCTCAACATGCTAACCCAGCGCCAAATTTTGGCTCAAGGCGTGCCTGCTACCGGCAACATGATGGCGGTTTCGCTGGCCTTTGTGACCATGCTGGCACTGATCCGCCCCTATGGCACAGCGGCAGCGGCGGGCTTTGCTGCGGGCCTGCGCATTGAGCAGTTGGCGCTTCTGCCCGCCATCGGCCTGAACACGGCGGCCATATCGCTGGTCGGCCAGAATTTCGGTGCAAAGCGCCTGAACCGGGTCTTGGAGTCGTTCCGCCTCGCGCTCCTCTACGCCCTGATCGTGCTCACCACTGGCGGGGTGCTAATCTACCTCTTGGCGCCCTGGCTTATTCTGCCCTTTGCCCCAACGCCAGAGGCCGCGGCCAAGGGTGTGACCTACCTGCGCATCATCGCCTGGGAGTATCCAGCCTTGGCGATCATCGCGCTGGCGGGCGGGTTTTTGCAGGCCATGAAGTATCCAAACCTGGCCTTGATCATCACCGTATTCCGCCTGGTCTTGGCACCCCTTTTGATTTGGCCCTTCTTCGCCACGACGCTTGGCTTGGGCTTCGAGGGCATCTGGTACGGTGTGCTGGTCACCTCCTATGGCTTTGGATCCATAGCCCTGTTGGCGACGCTCTGGGTCATTCGTCGCGATTTGGAGGCGGGTATCACACATCTGCTTGGCATTGCGCGGGTGAAGCCCTAGCCTAACGGCAAGCCACCTTGCCTCAACCGTCCATACCGGCCCATCAGGTTCGACCCTAGCCCCTATGACCAGCGATCCCGAACTGTCCGCCCTCAACCCCGAGGAGCTAGCCAACTCACCCGCGCGGTTCTTTAACCGCGAAATCTCCTGGCTTGGCTTCAATCAGCGGGTCATCGCCGAAGCGCAAAACCCGCGCCATCCCTTACTGGAACGGGTCAAGTTTCTGGCCATCTCGGCCAGCAACTTGGAAGAGTTCTATATGGTTCGCGTTGCGGGTCTGGTTGGCCAAGTGCACGAGCGTGTCGAGGTGCGCTCTCCGGACGGACTGTCGGCGCAGGGGCAGCTTGCTGCCGTCACCTCCCTTGCCGGCCAATTGTTGCAAGAGCAGCGCGCGATCTGGGGCGATCTGAAAAAGGAACTGGCCGAACAGGACATCCATGTCGTCCAACCAGAAGACCTGGAGGAAGACGAACGAATTTGGCTCAGCGCCTATTTCGAAGATGAAATCATGCCGGTCCTGACCCCAATTTCCGTCGACACCGCGCACCCCTTCCCCTTCATCCGCAACCTGGGCTTTGGTATGGCCCTGCGTTTGATCCGCCCACGATCCAAGAAACCGCTGAATGGCTTGGTGTTGCTGCCCGAACAACTGCCCGGCTTCGTGCGTCTGCCCGACAGCGGCAAAGGTCTGCGCAAAATCGCTTTGCGCGATGTGGTGGACTGCAATATCGAGCAACTCTATCCCACCTTTGAGATCGTCTCACGCGGCTATTTCCACGTCATCCGTGACAGCGATATTGAAGTCGCCGAAGAGGCCGAAGATCTGGTGCGGGTCTTTGAAACGGCGCTCAAGCGCCGCCAGCGCGGCGAGGTCATCCACCTGTCGGTTGACGCCAGCATGTCGGACGATTTGCGCAGCTTTTTGCTGGATGAATTCGACCTGGAGCCCAGTAATTGCGGCACCATGGAGCAGCTCATGCGACTGACCACCTTGTTCCAGCTCGCCAAGGTGGACCGGCCCGATCTGAGGTTTGAGCCCTTCTCGGCCCGCTTCCCCGAACGCATCCGGGATCTGGAGGGTGATTGCTTCGCGGCCATCAAGGCCAAGGATTTCGTGGTTCACCACCCCTTTGAGAGCTTTGATGTGGTGATCCAGTTCCTGCGCCAGGCTGCACGCGATCCCAACGTGTTGTCGATCAAACAGACGCTCTATCGCACGTCCAACAACTCGCCGATTGTGCGCGCGCTCTGCGACGCTGCGGAATCCGGCAAGTCGGTCACCGCGCTGGTCGAGCTAAAGGCGCGTTTTGATGAAGCTGCCAACATTCGCTGGTCGCGCGATCTGGAACGCGCAGGCGTGCAGGTCGTTTATGGGTTCGTTGAATTCAAGACCCACGCCAAGGTCTCCTTGATCACCAGGCGCGAGGCCGATGGCGTGGTCTCCTATGCCCACTTCGGCACGGGCAACTACCACCCAGCAACCGCCAAGATTTATACTGACCTGTCCTATTTCACCACCGATGAGCAGCTCACCCGTGACGCCAATCTGCTGTTCAACTACATGACCTCCTACGTTCCACCGGCCGGCATGAAGCGCCTGGTCGCCGCGCCCTTGACCATGCGCGATCGCCTGTTGGAGCACATCGACACCGAAATCGCCGCGGCGCAAGCCGGCAAGACCTCGGTCATTTGGGCCAAGATGAACGCGCTGGTTGACCCCCACATCATCGATGCTTTCTATCGCGCCAGCCAGGCAGGCGTCGAAATCAAGCTGTCGGTGCGCGGCATTTGCTGCCTGCGGCCTGGTGTGCCCGGCTTGTCAGAGACCATCGAGGTGCGCTCCATTGTCGGTCGCTTTCTGGAGCATTCGCGCATCTATTGCTTTTCACAAGGCCTCCCCATGAAGAGCGAGACCGCAGCGGTCTATATGTCGTCGGCTGACCTGATGCCGCGCAACCTGGATCGGCGCGTCGAGACCATGGTTCCCATCGAGAATGAAACGGTAAAGAACCAGATCGTTGGTCAAATCATGCGCGCCAACTTCAAAGACAATCTCAATGCCTGGGTGCTGCAGCCCGATGGCAGCTATGTCCGCCTGGAACCCGAGAGCGAGGAAGAGGCCTTCTCTTCTCACACCTACTTTATGACCAACCCCAGCCTGTCGGGCCGGGGATCAGCCCTCAGGAGAGTATGATTCTCAAGTCGATTCTCCGCCCCAGGGACAGCGCAACCGAGGCCAAGCCCGCCAGTAACGCGCGCAGCGCGCCCTATGGCTTGCTCGACATGGGCTCCAACTCGCTGCGGCTTGTCATTTACGAGCCGCGCTTTCCTTGGCCCCGGGTTTATCTGAATGAGAAGACCACCGCAGCGCTGGGGCACGGCCTGGCCGAGACCGGACGCTTGGACCCGCGCAATCAGAGCATCGCCCTGGAAGCCCTGAAACGTTTCTCGGCGCTGGTCCGCTCAACCGGCGCTAGTCGGGTTGACGCAGTGGCCACCGCAGCGGTGCGCGACGCCAGCAACGGAGCTGAATTCGTCAGCCAAGCCCAAGCCGTCTTTGGGCACCCGATCCGCATTGCCCCCGGCCCGCAAGAAGCCTTGTGGGGCATCAAGGGCGTCATCGCAGGCGCGCCAGAGGCCAAGGGCATCTTTGCTGACATGGGCGGCGGCAGCTTGCAGGTCGGCCAGGTTGATCCGCGCGACACCGTACAGCGCCATTCCTTTCCCATGGGCGCACTCCGCTTGTTAGAGCTGTGCAAAGGCGACAGCGCCCAAGCCTACAGCCTGGTACAACGTGCCCTTGCGCGCCTGGATTGGCTGGAACAGGGGCGCGGCCAAACGCTCTATCTGGTCGGCGGCGCCTGGCGTGCTTTGGCTCTGACCCACATGCGCGACACTGGCTACCCCCTGACCATGGTTCATGGCTACAACCTCAAGGTCGAAAAAGCCCTGCCCTGGATTACCATGCTCAAAGAGGCGGACGAGAAAACGCTGAAGGCTCTGCCGATCCGCCAATCGCGCCGTCGCCCAACGCTGCCGTTTGCCGCCGCCAGCCTCAAGGCGCTCATCGAAGCCACCGAAGTTAGCCGAATTCAGTTTTCGGCCTTTGGCATCCGCCAAGGCATCATGTTCGATCAGGTTTTTGATCAAGATATCTGGCAGCGCTCTGAGCAACTCTATCACTACGCTGCGACCTCTTTGTTCCGCGGCGGTAACCGCTATGGCGAGGATCTGACCGAGGCCTTGATGTCCTGGGTGCCTTGGCAGCTCATCGATGCGGGCATGCCATCAGCAGCGGCCAAAGAGACTGCGCTCATCATGAGCGACGTTGGCTGGGACTACCACAACGAACGCCGCGCCTCTGACGTGGTTTTGGACGTGTTACACACGCAGGACCTGCCGCTGTCACACAAGGATCGGGTCTACGTCGCGCTGGTCTTGACCACGCGCCACGGTGCGGACTTTCAAACAACCATAGCGCCCGAGCTGCTCCACTTGCTGCGGGAGCGCGAAATCAAAAGCGCCCGAGCCCTGGGGCTCGCCCTGCGCTTTGCCTACAAGTGCTCGGGCGCGTCGCGCGCGGTCTTGTTGCGCAGCCGCCTGATGGCCCAAAGCGACCAGCTTGTCTTTCACTTGGATCGAAGCCTAGAGGGCCTCGCAACCCACGGCCTAAAAGATAACCTCGCCAAGCTGGCAAAGCGCCTTGGAATGGCCAAATATCGCCTTCATATAGGAAATTGAGGCTGGGATAATTTTCCCGCTTAGGTTATAAGACCGCTCAACGATAAGAAGATTACAACTCATAGACCGCGCGCTCACGCGACGCACAGCTCGGGGCCCTGGCCCCGTCGGCTGAGGGGAACCGATGCGATTTTTTAAGTCGATTACTCAAGTCTTGCTTCTATTGACGCTGGCCGCCTGTAGCCGTGGCCCGGCGCCAGACCTGGAATCTTACGACGATTTTCCGACCGCAAGCGCCAGACCCAGCGTCTCAGGCCCCAGCAAACGCCTGGCTGGCGCACCCGCGCTGGTGTCCGACGAGATGATGAACGCATCCTATTGGGGACAAGGCCAGGCCGCCTCGGACTCTGCTTGCGTCCGCCTCAACAACTACTGGTGCATCAAGACGCCCTATTCGGCCTACTGGGAAGGCCAAACGGGCCGCGATGAACGAGAACACGCCATTTTCTCCCACCCTGCTTATGGTGCGCGGGCCTTTGCGCGGCTGATGCGCGCCTATCACTTTAAACACGGCCTCGATACGCCGGTTGCGATTATCTCGCGCTATGCGCCAGCGAACGACTGTAAGGGCTGGGCGGGCTTTCACTGCCCAGAGAAGGTTAGCTCGTACGCAAAGACCGTCGCCGACGGCTTAGGAATCTCGCCGAACGAGTCGATTGGCCTTTTCAATCCCGATGGCACCATGAACCAAAACCGTGCCATTGACCTGTTCCGGGTTTTCGCCAAGGTCGAAATCGGTGGTGACTTCATCGTGCCAGAGCCCTTGATTCGACGCGGTATCGAACTGGAGCAGACGGCCTACTTGAACAAGTACGGTGCTCTGAATGTCGGCCCCATGGCTGCGCGCCCGCTCTCGCCCCGTCCTGGCGGAGTTTTCAATCGGTGGTTCGGTAGCAATCAAGCATCTGTGCCGGCGAACTTTGCACAGTCCGATATGGCCGCTGGCTACACGCCCAGCGCGCCGCTTCAGCAGGCCTCGGCCACATCTGCGCCTTTGCCGCCTTTTGACCAGCAAGCCAGCATGAGCCCGTCAACACCCGCTGTGCAGAAGCGCCAAGCACTGCCAGTAGAGCCCGACGCCGCCAGCTTTGGGGCCGCCTCGGATGACGCCTTCGAAGAATTCGCTGAGCTTGGCGTCACCTTTTAGGGCCAAGCGCAAGCGGTTGGGTCCAAGAGCGGTGATGACCCTGCGTCAGCCGCAACTCAATCGCGCGTATTGACTGAGAGCGCCCCTTCGGACCCTACGTTCACCCTTGCGCTGATCCGCAGGCGCCACCTGGATTTGCATATGTAGAGTCCGAGCAAGGCGTCCATATGCTGTGTGAACGGATGTATAGCGGCTTGGCTTGATACGCGAGGCCTCGGTCGAGCCATCGCATCCGCGCAGCTTCCAGTCCCTGCTCTCTGGCGCTCACCCGCGCGCAGCAGGCCGCGTAGACCCGCGCCTCCTCCTCTGAGCGCCCAACCCCACCCGGCAGGTAAGGCGCGTGGAACTCGCCCTCGACCAGAGAACGCGGACTGCTGGCCTTCATGGCCTCTCGCGTGGCGTAGGCCAGGGCCTGCATGATTGGGTCGGCGTCTTCACGGCGGCGTAGCGCGAAGAAGTTGTCCCACTCGGTAGAGGTGACCACCACCGAGATATGGCTAAACGGCTCCAGCACGCGGTTGACGATCTGCTTATGGGCACCAAGCGCGTCCAGGCGGTTGGCCGTTGCCACCCGCTCGCCGATCAAGCGATGCAAGCCTTCGACCGCGCAGAGCGTCTGGCCAAGCGAGCTATGCTCTCTGAGAGGCTGGGGGAAGTGCGAAACGTCAAATACCTTTTGAAGCGCCTGCACGGACATTTGCTGCGCCTAACGGCTTCTATGCCAAATCGCGAACACGCAACCTTAACGCGATTCGTGGTTTTTATTGCTCTGGCTAAGTTGAAATAGAACATTTATCCACCACTTGGTTAATTTGCTACCACAGCAACAATCGATTGTTTATGTTGAAAAAATGGCGCCCAACTGTAGCGCTCCAACTCGTCAGGTTGCCTTAAATGCTCGCCTCATCGCAGGCTGACCGTGAGAAAGAAAAAAGACTGACTGATCGCTTTG
>CAZHYF010000078.1:0-7122 GCA_964536635.1 uncultured Rhodospirillaceae bacterium
TGCGGTTGGTGATAGAAGCGCTGCAAGCGGCCTTCATAGGCAAGGCCAGCGCGCTCAAGCAGTGCCCGCGAGGCGCTGTTCTCGACATCACAAAAGGCCTCGATCCGCCAAATCTGCGGCTGCGCCAGACCCCAGTCGGCCCAAAAGCGCAGGGCCTCCAACCCGTAACCCTGCCGCCAAGCCGAACGCGCATAGGCAAAGCCCAGATTGAGGCGGCTGCCTTGCGGTTTGATGTGAAAATTGCCGATCAAGCGCTGCGGCTCTGCGCGGAGGCCGACCAGGTAGGAGGCGGCCTCGCCCCGCTCCCAGCCCGCGACCATGCTAAGCCAATGGGCCTCGGCCTGGCTCAGCGCCCTGTGGGCGCTGACGCCACAATAGCGCGCCACATCGGGATCGCTGCTCCAGGCGAACAAAGCCGCGACATCGCTTGGGCTCGGCTCGGGCCAGGGCCGCAAGAAGCGCAAGCGGGTGCTGTTGATTTGCTGCGGCCAATCCAGCACCCCGTCCAAGCCCCGAGCCATGCGCCTAGCCCAGATGCTTCAAGAAGGCCACCAGCTCGGCGTTCTGCTGAGCGGCATAAAGCGACAGCGCGGCGTTGCCCATCGCCAAGATGACCGCCAGCTTCAGATTGCCGTTGAAGATGCGGTGGAAGGCAAAGCCCATGACGCAGGACAGGTAGACGAACAGCAGCATGCCCAAGAGGCCAACGCTGTCCCAGCCGATTGCCGGCGCCAACACCAGCAACAGCGTGATGGCCAGCATATAGGCCGCGCCCAGCCAGTTGCTGACCGCCAGCACGGCCGCCAGAGCCGCGCGACGCAGCGCAGGCGCGACCGCCAGGCGCATGACCAACATGGCGTACCAGACCCCAATGGCCCAGCCGAAGCCATAGGTCACCAACCAGCTCAGCAGCATATAGATGCCCTCAATCCTGCCGTCCTGCACCAGCGCCAGACTGCCGCGCAAAAAGCTCCAGTCCAGATAAGCCACGACGGGCAGTTGATACAGCAGCAGCCAGAACGAGCGCAGCGCCCCCGCCGGGCTGGTATCTATGAAGCGCAAGCCTTGGGGCTGCCAACGAAGCAGCAGGAAGGCGCCGGTCAGGCTGACGCGCAGCTCGGCCAAAGAAATCACGCCGTCACCCCGAAATATCGCGCCAAGAGCCGCTGAAAGACTTGGGTCAAGGGCTCCAGATCGCTGATGGTCACAAACTCATCGACCTGGTGCATGGAGCTGCCGACCGCACCGAACTCGGCCACCGGGCACATGTCTTTGATAAAGCGCGCATCCGAGGTGCCGCCGTTGGTCTGGTAGGCCGGACGCAGGCCGGTCACGGCCTCGACCGCATCGGCGATGGCCGCGCCCAGATCATCGGGTTCAAAAACAAAGGACTCGCCCGACGAGCGGAAGCTCAGGCTGTAATCGTCATAGACCGCATCCAGGCGGCGGCGGATCTCCGCTTCCAGGCTGTCAGCGTTCCACATGTCGTTGTAGCGCACGTTGAAAGTCAGGCGGCCTTCGGCGGGGATGACATTGCTGGCAGGGTTGCCGACATCAATGCTCACCACTTGCAAGCTGGTGGCCTGGAAGTGATCGTTGCCCTGGTCGAAGGGCACATCGCTCAGCGCCAGGCCCATGCGCATCAAGGGGTGCAGCGGGTTGCGCGCCCGGTCAGGATATGCGGCGTGCCCCTGAACGCCGCGCACGCTCAGCTTTCCCGTCGCCGAGCCCCTGCGGCCAATTTTGATGGTGTCGCCCAGCGTCTCGACGCAGGACGGTTCGGCCACCAGGCAGTGGTCGGCCACTTCGCCGTTGGCGCGCATCCAGTCCAAAATGGCGGTGGTGCCCGCCAGCGCCTCGCCCTCTTCATCGCCGGTGATGAGGAAGGCAATCGAGCCGGGCAGCTCGGGCTCTTGCGCGATCAAGCGGCCAGCGCCAGCCATGAAGGCGGCGACCCCCGATTTCATATCCACCGCGCCCCGCCCGATCAGCTTGTCGCCCTGGATGGTGCCAGCGAACGGCGGATGGCTCCAGGCCGCCTCATCGCCCACGGGCACCACGTCGGTATGACCTGCAAAGGCAAATACAGGGGCTTGGCTGCCCCAGCGGCAATAGAGGTTATCGACCTTATAAGAGGGACTGTCGGCAGGAACGCGGGTGCAAACGAAGCCCCGCGCCTCGGCCCAGGCCTGGATCAGATCCAGCGTCGCGCCTGGATCGGGCGTCACCGAGGGGCAGCGCACCAGGGCTTGGGTCAAAACCAGCGGGTCGTTGGACCCCAAAACGGCAACGTCTATGCTCATGTGGCACCTGAAAGGTCAAAGAAACGAAACAGGGACCGCAGCGCGCTACGGTCCCCTGTGATCTGATCCAGCCGACGCCTAGTCGCGCAGCAGGTCGTTGATCGAGGTCTTGGCGCGGGTCTGCTCATCGACGCGCTTGACGATCACGGCGCAATAGAGCGACGGGCCCGGCTCACCGTTTTCCATCGGCTTGCCCGGCATAGAGCCCGAGACCACCACCGAATAGGCCGGCACGCGGCCCATGAAGACCTCGCCGGTCTTGCGGTCAACGATCTTGGTCGAAGCACCGATGAAGACGCCCATGGAGATGACCGAGCCTTCCTCGACCACCACGCCCTCGACCACCTCAGAGCGGGCGCCGATGAAGCAATTGTCTTCGATGATCACCGGGCCCGCTTGCAGGGGCTCCAGCACGCCACCGATGCCAGCGCCGCCCGAAATGTGCACGTTCTTGCCGATCTGCGCGCAAGAGCCGACCGTCGCCCAGGTATCGACCATGGTACCGCTGTCAACGAAGGCGCCCAGGTTGACGAAGGAGGGCATAAGCACCACACCCGGCGCGATGTGGGCCGAGCGGCGCACGATACAGTTGGGCACGGCGCGGAAGCCCGCGGCCTGGAATTCTTCGCGGCCCCAGCCCTGGAACTTTGACGGCACCTTATCCCACCAAGGGGTGCTGGCGTTGCCGAAAGCCGGGCCGCCGTTCATCAGGTCCATGTCGTTCAGGCGGAAGGACAGCAACACGGCCTTTTTGGCCCACTGGTTGACATGCCAGCCGTCGGCACCCTTCTCGGCCACACGCAGTGTGCCGCTGTCCAGCGCCATCAGCGTGGCATTGACCGCATCGCGGATTTCGCCCTGGGTATCGGTGGTGATGGTGTTGCGGTCTTCGAAGGCCTGATTGATGAGGGCTTCAAGGCTAGCGCGCTGAGCGGTGTCCATGGCGGCGGGGCTCCATTCCTAATTTGCAACGCCCAGAGGCCCGAAACGGGGTCCACCTGGGTCATTTGGTGTCTAAGCTGACACTTGAAGTAGCGGGAAGCGGACAGGTGGTCAACACAAGGCGAAGTCCCTGCGCAAGGCGAGCGGTTTGGGTTATGCTGGACAACGGCCTTCTACCAGCCTTGTGGGGATGGCGCCCACCACATGCCCGGCTTGGGCCGTGGGGCGCTGGCCTGCCTGCCGCCTCTGGTTCGCCGCTCGTCTGCCCGCCCCCAGCCCCGCCTATTCGTCTTGCCTCAAGGTCCACCATGATACGAGCCCTGCGCCACAATCCCCTTTTGAGCATCGCTCTTTTGGCTCTGACCTTGGTCATTGGCCTGTTGGTCGCGGCCTATTTGCGCCTCCATGACGAGACCCAGCGCCTGGAGACCTTGCGCGATCACTCCAACCTGGCGACGCTCTACCAGATCCAATCCAACGTCCAGCAGCTTGAACACCTCGTAGAGCTGCGCGGCGCTAAGGACGACCCGCTGGTCAATCTGCGCCTGCACGATGCCTATGAAGCGCTATGGGGCAATCTGCGCAAAATCTTGAGCCCCGACCTGTCGCCCGAGTTGCGCCCGCTGCCCGGCTCAGTGGTGGTCTATGAGAAGATGCGCGCGGTGCTGGAAAGCGGCGAGCCGCTGATTCGTACCCTGGCCACCCCCGGCCAAGCCTCGATCGAGCTGACCCCGCAGGAATGGGAGCAGTTGGAAGCCTGGCGCTCGGACATGTCCGCCTTGGGCGCGCGCGCCTCGACCTACCCGCTGGACACCGAGGCGGCGCAGAACATGCAGTTGCAAGAAGCGCGGCGGCGGCTCAGCGAGGCCAAGCTGCAAATCGTGCTGTATTTTGCCGGCGTGATCGTGCTGGGCGCGCTGCTGTTGGTCTTTTTGTGGCGCCAGGTGCGCCGCGCCAGCAAGTCTGAGAACCGCTTGGCCGCCGCCATTGCCACCATGCCCTCGGGCTTTGCCTTGTTTGACGCCAAGGGGCGGCTCAGCTTGCACAATTCGGCCTATACCCAGTTGTTCGGTGAGCCAAGTCGAGCCGAGGACGGCGAAAGCCACATCCCCAGCGTTGCGCGCCAGCTCCAAGACGGCCGCGCCAAAGAGGTCGAGTTGGACGACGGGCGCTGGATTCGCCTGATCGACCGCAAGAACGAAGACCAATCGTGCATTTTGCTGGCCAGTGACATCAGCCACGCCAAGACCCGCGAAGCCGAGCTGGAGAGCAGCCGCCAGCGCTTTGAACGGCTGGCCGATGCCTCGTTTGAGGGCACGGCGGTGCTGCAAGACGGGCTGATCGCCTCAGCCAATGCCCGCATGAGCGAGCTGTTCGGCTATGACACCAAGACCCTGATCGGCATGGACGCGCGCCTGCTGGCCGACCCCGGCGAGCGCCAGCGCTGGCAAAACGCTCTGGCCGCCGAGGACAGCAACGAGGCCGCCGCACGCGCAGCCCTGGACCTGCGCTGCGTGCGCGCCGATGGCAGCGCCTTTGACGCCGAGGTCTCCTTGCGCCGCCTGGCCGACGGCAAGACCCGCGTCGTGGCGTTGCGCGATGTCTCCAAGGTCAAAGCCCAAGAGGCGGAGTTGCGCCAAGCCATCGACCAGGCCGAAGCTGGCAACCGCGCCAAGGGCGAATTCCTTGCGACCATGAGCCACGAAATCCGCACCCCCATGAACGGGGTGGTTGGCATGTCCGAAATGCTGCTGGAGACGCCGCTCAACCCGCGCCAAACCAAGTACGCTGCAACCTTGCGCGACAGCGCCAAGTCCTTGCTGGTGGTGCTGAACGACGTGCTGGACTTCTCCAAGTTGGATGCGGGCGAATATCAGCTTGAAGAGCTCAGCGTTGACCTGCCGCAACTGCTGCACTCGGTGGTGGACCTCTACGAGGCCGCAGCGCGCGATAAGGGCCTGGAGCTGCGCGCGGTCATCGCCGAGGGCGTGCCAGAGGTGCTGCGCTGCGATCCCTCGCGCCTGCGCCAGGTGCTGTTCAACCTGGTGTCCAACGCCATCAAATTCACCCACGAGGGCAGCGTCACCATCCACCTGAGCGCCAAGCCCAGCGACCCGATCCAGGGCCCTCAGCTCAAGTTCGAGGTCCGCGACACCGGCATTGGCATCGACGACGAGAACCAGGACGAGCTGTTCAATCCCTTCAAGCAAGCCGACAGCCGCGTGTCGCGCGAATACGGCGGCACCGGGCTGGGCCTGGCGGTCTCCAAGCGCCTGGTCGAGCTGATGGGCGGCTCGATCGGCATGGTCTCCAAACTGGGGCTGGGCTCGACCTTCTGGTTCTGCCTGCCTGCCAAGCTGGGCGACGCGGATGCGCTGGTTGATGTGGCACATTACCAGGGGCCCTTGCCGGGCTCGCGCGCTCCGGCATGGCAGGAGCTGAACCCGGAACAACGACAAGACTGGCTGACCGCGAACCAGCACCGCCGCGTGCAGCGCAACGCTGGCAAGACCGCTGCCGACGCGGCGGCCAGCGATGGTGCCTTGGGCCGCTTGCTGCTGGTCGAAGACAGCAAGACCAACCAAGAGGTGGTGCTGGCCATGCTCGACGGCCAACCCTACGAAATCGACATCGCCAGCGATGGCGAGATGGGCGTCCGTCAAGCCAGCGAGATCGACTATGATTTGATCCTGATGGACGTTTCCATGCCGGTTATGGACGGGCTCAGCGCCACGCGCCAAATCCGTGCCAGCGGCGGTGCTTCTGCCGAAAGCCCGATCGTCGCTCTGACCGCCAATGCGCGCAAAGAGGATCGCAACGCCTGCCTTGATGCGGGCATGGATGACTTCATCACCAAGCCGCTCAACAAAGCCGTCTTGCTGGAAACGCTGGCCACCTGGATCAGCCATCGCAGCTCCATGGAGGCGCTGGCGACGTCGGGCGCGCAGGCAGTTCAGGTCAACGGGCTGGATCCCTTGGGCCACCTGAAGCTGGAGGACGCTGAGCTTCTGAGCCCCGACATGCTGGGGCAGCTCAAGGCCGATGTGGGCGAAGAGACCGCGCGCAAGCTGCTGGCGGGCTTCTTCGCTGAGCTGGGCGGCAAGGTGGACGAGCTGCGCAACGCGCTGGACGACAGCGATTTAGAGCGCCTACGCCACATCTGTCACGCCATCAAGGGCAGCGCGGCCACCTATGGCGCGCTGCGCCTGTCGCTCAGCGCCAAGGCCGCCGAGCAGGCCGCAGATGAGGCCCAGATCGAGGCCGCTTTGGCCGCCGCTCGTGCCACCTTGGACCTGGTGCCCGACACCCAGCAGGCCTTCGCGGGCGAGGTCTAGCCCCAAGCGCCGTCAGACCGGGTCGAGCGGCTGCAAGCTGGCCTCCAGCTCGGGGCGTAGATGCGCATGCTGGGTCGGCAGCTTAAGCTGGCTGCCCAGCGCGCTCAGATCCTCGTCGCGGTCAAAGCCGGGCTCGTTGGTGGCAATCTCGAACAGAATGCCGCCCGGCGTGCGGAAATAGATGGCCCAGAAATAGTCGCGGTCGATGGGCTTGGTCACCGCCTGGCCCTCGTCGATCAGCGCTTGGCGGATCCGGTCTTGCGCCGCGCGGTCGGCCACCGCAAAGGCGATGTGGTGGACAGAGCCCGCGCCCGAACCTGCTTTGTCCAGGCCGGGCACTTCTTCCAAGTCGATGTGGTCAGCTCCGTTGCCATCGGGCACATAGAAGCGCTGGCGCCCGTCTTTGGTCTCCTGGTGCTGGTAGCCCATGAAGGTCAAGAGCTCGCGGGTCGGGCCGACGTCGGCCAGGCGCAGGCTCGCGCCGGCAAAGCCCTTGATCGCCAGTTCAGGTTCAAGGCTGGCGTTGTGAAACCCCTGGCGGG
>CAZHYF010000078.1:7222-10778 GCA_964536635.1 uncultured Rhodospirillaceae bacterium
TTGCCATAATAGAGATGGTAGACCTGGGGGCGGTCGAAGTTGACCGTCTGCTTGACCCGGCGCTGGCCCAGCGCGCCGGTGAAAAAGCGGTCGTAGGTCACGGCGTCGGACGCCAGCGAGGTGACGTGGTGCAGGCCTTTGATCATGCGGTCCATAGCTTTCGTCTCTGTTTGTTGCATGAGGCTAAGCTAATGCGTCGCCAGGCAAAGATCGAGAGGCCGAAACGAAACCTATTGTCATCCAATTGGAAACAATCGCGTCAAGCCCGGCCTGACGCTTGTAGCGCGCGCCACTCCTGATCCAGGCCCTCGCGATAGGTGGGGAAGCGCAAGTCGTAGCCCAAGGCTCGCTTGAGCTTGCTGCTGTCCACCCGCTTGTTGTCGGCATAAAAGCTACGCGCCATGGGGCTGAGCTGGGCCTCATCGAAAGCGATCGCGGGCGGCGGTGCAACGCCCATCAGCTCTGCGGCGTAGACGATCACCTCGCCCGGCGGGCAAGAAAAGCTGTCGCAAACATTGTAGATTTCGACCTGCCCCGGCGCAGCTGCGGGCTGGGCCAGCGAGGCTGCCAGCACCCCAGCGATATCCTCGACATGGATGCGACTGAAGATCTGGCCGGGCTTGTCGATCCGTCGCGCCTTGCCGCTGCGCAGGCTGTCCAGCGCTGAGCGGCCCGGACCATAGATGCCTGCCAGGCGGAAGATGTGCAGCGGCAGGCCCAAGGCGCTCCAGTCCGCCTCGAAGGCCAGGCGGCGCAGGCCGCGTTCGGTGCTGGCCTTGGTGGCGCTGGTCTCGTCCACCCGCGCGCCCTGCCAATCGCCATAGACGACGGTGGTTGACAGATAGCCCACCCAGCGCAGACCGCTCAGCGCCTGGGGCTCTTGACCCAAGAGCGCCTGCACAGCGGCAAGTGCAGCATCACCGCTGGCATCGCCCGGCACGCTGGACAGCATCGCGTCAGCGCCACAAAGCCAGTCTATGGCCTCTTGTGGTAGGGCCTGCGCGCCGTCATAGACAAAGGGGATCAGACCCAGCTCGGCCATGGAAGCGGCCTTTTCCGCGCTGCGCACCGTGCCAGCGACCTGCCATCCTTCGGCCAGCAGGCGGCGCGCCAGAACCTGGACGCTGTAGCCGAGGCCGAAACAAAACAAACGTGGAGCCGTCATGGGTGTCATGTCCTCTGTTGGGTATGGGCGACAAGCGCCGGTTTGGGCCTTGACCTGGGTGTCGGGCCTCGTGCTGCTCGCCAGCGCGGCTGCAGCCCAGAGCCCCGCGCCTGCCCCCGCTGCTATGGCTTCTGCCTATTATTTGTGCTTGGCGCAAGCCCAAGACCAGCCCCAGCAAGCACTGATGATGACCAGCGACGCTGCTCTTGCCATGGATGACGCAGAGGTCAGCCATTGCCGCGCCGAAGCCCTGCTCAGCCTGGGCCGCTATGGAGAGGCCGCCCAACTCTTTGAACAACTGGCCACCGCCGTTGAGAGCCAAGCGCTGGGCGATGCTGGCTTTTTGTGGCAGCAGGCTGCCTTCGCTTGGCAGGAGGCGGGCGCGAGCCAACAGGCCATTGCGGTGCTGGACATGCTCATGCTGCGCTTTGCCGATCAGCCGGATTTGTGGATCCAAAAGGCCAGCTTGCAGGTGCAGAGCGGCGATGCCGACGCGGGCCTAGCGACGCTCAGCGCAGCGCTGGAGCGCTTCCAGCAGGCGGGCGCCAGTGCTGCGGTTTTGGGCAAGCTCTGGGTCTACAGGGCGGGCGCCGAGCGCCGCTTGGACAAGATCGAGGCCGCCAAGGCCTCGCTGGTCGCGGCCCTGAAACAGCCGGGTGTTGATCAGCCGCTCTACCTGTTGGAGCTGGCCTTGATCGAAGCCGCGCAAGACAACCTGCCGGCAGCGAAAACCGCCTTGGAGCAACTGGTCGCCAACTTCCCGGACAGCCCTGAGGCGGCGCTGGCCCAGCGCTACCTGGCGCGCATCGCACAGCCCTAAGCAACGCCCTGGCCAGAATCAGGCCAGAATCAGGCCAGCATCCAGGTCAGCGCCTGGCCGCCATAACATGTTTCAATGAATTTCCTTCATGTCACATGCTCTAACTGTTTGATTTGTCAGCAAAGTAATCTGCACATTTGGGTCCAGTAGCTTGGGCCTTGCTCTAGCGATCGGCCTTCAACGCGCTCAGGCTGGTGCCCGTCAGCCGCTCGAAATTGGCCCGCGCTTCGGCCTCGTAGACTTGGCGCCTTTCCAGATACTCCAGCCCGCAGACCAGCTTTTTCTGAGCATCGCTCAGCACCGCCGCGTGGCGCATGACATAGCGGCCCTGGAAGTTCTCGCGGTTATCGGTCACCTGCATCATCAGCTCGCGGTCGTGGGTTTCAGCCGAATAGCGTATGTGAATACGGGTGACGAAGGCGTTGCGCGCAGGACCGGAGACTGGCGGCATCGGTATGCCGCGCTGCATGAGGATCGCCTGGCGAACGGCCGGTTGCAAATCCGGGGAAAAGCGCAAGATCAAGGCCTCCTCTTCATCCGAAATCAAAGGCTTAGGCTCTTCGATCCAGAAGGCGCCCAGGTCGCGCAGCTCGTCGTTAGACAAGGGATCGGCAGCACAAGGATCGCACCAGCTCATGTCCCAAGCGTACTCCAAAAAGGCGGTGGGATAAGAGCGGTCCTGGTTGGCCTTGGCAAAGGTGCGGCGGTAGAAATCCTGGAACACGCTGTCGGTGCGCACCGGGACATCCACATCCGAGGGAATGCGGGTCAAAGGATAAGAGGTCAGATCCACCTGGCCCTCGTCGGTCAAGAAGTAGGCGATCAAGTCTTGATCCTCGCCGGGCTTGGCGTTGGCCATGCCCAAGCGGATCGGCAGCATGAAATCCTTGCTCTCAAAGCGCATTTGCAGCGGGTTCAGCTCTTGAGCTTCGGTCTTGACGGCCTCCAGCGAGACCTTGGCGACAAAGAACTTCATACCCATCGCCAGGTAGTCCGCCACCACGGGCAAGGCGCGCGGCGGGATCTGATAGCCCTCTTGGTTGAGCCAGGTCACCAGCCCATCGGCCTGCTCGGCGGACAGGATCAAGATGTCGTATTCACCCACCGAATAGGCGCGCTCGATAATCACGCCGTGGTCGGCGGCGGCCTCCATCATGGGCGGCAGCGCGCCCGCCATGGGCGCGGCCAGCGGCACCGCCATACGGAACTTGATCTCATCGCAAGGGTTGGGGTCGGTGTATTCCACCAGGCGCGGGGCCGTATAATCGTCCAGGTGGGTCACTGCCGCGCTTGAGGCCAGCCGCACCTCATCCTCCTCCAAGATCACCGGCACCGGCACCACCAGCGCGAAGTCCTTCAGCGGGCCGGAATAGTCCGAGACCATGGTGATGACCGACTGCTCGCCCTTGCGCGCATAGGCCACCTTGGAGGCCTGATTGAAAAGGTCGCCGGTCGCGCGGCCAACATAGAAGCCGCAAAAGGCGCTGGCCGGGGTGCTGGCCAGCCAAGCGAGCAGGCTCGCGGCGAGCAGCATTGCGGTGCGGGGTAGGGTTGGCTGGATCATGGCGAGG
>CAZHYF010000079.1:0-1765 GCA_964536635.1 uncultured Rhodospirillaceae bacterium
TCACCTTGCTGGCCATTCCCTTCTTCATTTTGGCCTCAACTTTCATGTCAACCGGTGGTGTAGCCTCACGCATCATTCGCTTTTCAATTGCTTGCGTCGGACACCTGCCGGGCGGCCTCGCCATCGCGGGCGTCTTTGCCTGTATGATGTTTGCAGCCCTGTCGGGCTCTTCGCCCGCCACGGTGGTCGCCATTGGCTCGATTGTCATCGCTGGCATGCGCCAGGTGGGTTATTCCAAAGAGTTTGCTGCTGGCATCATCTGTAACGCAGGTACGCTGGGCATCTTGATCCCGCCCTCTATCGTCATGGTGGTCTACGCCGCCTCGGTCGAGGTCTCGGTTGGCCGCATGTTCCTGGCGGGCATCATCCCTGGCCTGGTTGCCGGTGGTATGCTGATGCTGGGTATCCTGGGCTGGGCGCTTTACAAGGGCCTGCCGAAGAACCCCTGGGCCGGTTGGGCAGAAGTCGCGGCCTCAGGCCGGGCCGCCATCTGGGGCTTGTTGTTGGTCGTCATCATCCTGGGCGGCATCTATGGCGGCTTCTTTACACCTACCGAAGCTGCAGCAGTCGCTGCGGTCTATGCCTTCTTAGTTGCCAATTTCATCTACCGCGATATGGGGCCGCTTGCCCGCGCCAACGAGGGCGGCAAGAAGCCAACGGTCTTCACACGCCCCTGGGCCTTGGTGACAGCCTTTGTCCACAACGACAACCGCAAGGCCATGTTCGAAGCGGGTAAGCTGACCGTCACTTTGATGTTCATCATCGCCAACGCGCTGATCTTGAAGCACGTTTTGACCGAAGAGCGCATCCCGGATGAAATCGCCAAGTTGATCGTCGATGCAGGCTTCGGCCCGGTCATGTTCCTGGTCATGGTCAACGTCATCTTGTTGATCGGCGGCCAGTTCATGGAGCCGTCGGGCTTGATCGTCATCGTGGCGCCACTGGTCTTCCCGATTGCCATGAAGCTGGGCATTGACCCGATCCATCTGGGCATCATCATGGTGGTCAACATGGAAATTGGTATGATCACGCCGCCGGTGGGGCTCAACCTGTTCGTTACATCCGGCATAGCGCGCATGCCCATGCTCTCGGTGGTCAAGGCGGCCCTACCTTGGCTTGGCATCTTGTTCATCTTCTTGATCCTGGTGACCTATGTTCCGTGGCTGTCAACCGTGATCCCCAACGCGGTGATGGGTCCGGAGATCTTAACCAAATAGCGGGCTCAACCGAGCCCCCAAGAACCGGCATCGCGACCTGCGGTGCGACACCGAAATCCGGTAGCAATCACGAGGCGGGCTGTTATAGTCCGCCTCGTGTTTTTTTATTGCTGCGAGACCTGATTTGTTCAGCCAACACCTGGGCCTGCCGCTTGAGGCAGACGCGACCCACTCCCCGAACGCTCCAGTGGTTTGGGCGCATGGCTGGGGCCGCACTGGCGCTGATTTCTATAATGTGGCCGATGCGCTTTCGACCCGCTATGCCCACCGCTTGCTGGACCTGCCGGGCCACGGACAAACGCCAAAACCCGAGCAAGATTGGGATACCAGCCAATACGCCGATGCCGTGGCCGCTTGGTTGCGCAGCGAGGTTGGCCGCCCGGTGATCTGGGTTGGGCATTCCTTTGGCGGTCGCGTCGGTCTGCGCCTGGCGGCCCAGCATCCAGAGCTGATCAAGGGACTCGTGCTGGTGGCCAGCGCCGGCCTGCCGCGCCAGCGCCAGGGCAAGGAGCAGCTGCGCTATGTCTATCGCAAGAACCTCTATCAGG
>CAZHYF010000079.1:1865-10733 GCA_964536635.1 uncultured Rhodospirillaceae bacterium
GCCACCCACTGGGACATCCTGACCCGTGGGGCATCGCTGATCACCAAGGCCGTGGTCGAGCTGCAATCTGCGCCAGCACAGGAGCAGGCCGCATGATCAGTTTTTCAACCCCGCTGGTCTTCGCCTCCACCATGGTGATGTTTGCCGCGCTGGCGGCGCTGATGAAGGTGCGCCTGGCCACCATCCTCGGATTCTACCAGCAAGAAGAATACGACTCACGCCGCTTCTGGCGCGCTTGGCTGCGCATCCCCTTGCTCGACTTTAGAGCCACCTTGGGTCTGGTGATCACGGTGGGCATCCACGCCGCTCTGGGCGGCAAGGGCATCTGGGCCATGTGGATCTATTCGGGCTTCTTGGTCTGGCTGAGCGCGCGTGAGGCTGGCGTCAATGCGCGCGCCAAAAAGAAGCTGGTCATGACCGAGCGCGCAACGCGGCTCTACCAGCTCGCAGCGGTTCTGGCGCTGCTCTTCGCCCTGCCCGTGGTTTTCAACCTGTCCTACATCTGGGTCTGGCTGCAACTGCCGCCTGCCCTGCTTATGCTCGCCAACGCGTTACTCACGCCACTGCAACAGCGGGTCAATCAGCGCTACATGGCCGAGGCCCAAGCCAAGCTGGCCGACTATCCGGGCAAGATCATTGCCATCACCGGCTCGTTCGGCAAGACCACCAGCAAGCACATCCTGGGCCACGCGCTGGAAAATCTGGACAGCGTGTTCTTTTCACCGGGCTCGATCAATACCGTGCTGGGCCACACTCGCCATATCCGCGAGCGCCTTAAGCCGCAGGATGCCTATTTCATCGCTGAGATGGGCGCTTACGGTCCGGGCTCGATCCAGCGGCTCTGCGACTTCATCCCGCCGAGCCTTGGGATGATTACGGCGGTTGGTGCGGCGCACTACGAGCGCTTCAAGTCGCTTGAGACGGTCGCCAAAGCCAAGGCCGAGCTGGGCTTTGCTGTGCTGCAAAGCCCCGACGGCCAAGTCTATCTGCACGACAGCCTCAAGGCGTATCAGGTCTACCAAGACATGAAGGCCCAAGCGCCCGAGCGGGTGCATTTTTGCGGCCCAGAGCAGGGCTCTGACGTCCGTCTGCTGCAGGTCGAAACCCGGCTGGAAGGCACCCAAATCGTCATCGAACGCCAGGGCGCGCAAGAGCGCTACCAAATCGCCCTGCTGGGCGAGCACAACGCCGACAACCTGGTTTTGATCGTCGCCTTGCTGCGCGACCAGGGGTTCTCGGCCGAGCTGATCGACATCGCCTTGCGCTCCATGCCGCAAATCGCCCACCGCCTGGAGCGGCGCGACCTGGCGGGCTACACCCTGCTGGACGACGCCTACAATTCCAACTTGATCGGATTCACCTCGGCGCTGAAGGCTCTGGACGCGCTGGGCAAACAAAAAGGCGGGCGCCGCATCCTGGTCACGCCCGGCATGGCGGAGCTGGGCGCTCAGCACGACGAACAGCACGCCCAAATTGGCGCGTTGGCTGGGGACTGCGTGGACCTGTTGATCGCGGTTCGCCCGGACCGCATTGCTAGCTTGGTCGAGGCCGCCAAGTCCAGGGGCGTTGAGGTGCTGCCTGTGGCCAGCTTTGCCGAGGCCAGGGCTTGGATCGAGACCCAAGCCCTGCTGGACGATGTGATCTTGCTGGAAAATGATCTGCCCGACCTGCTGGAGACCCGGCGCTTCTTGTAAGCGCCGCCCCGGCCCGACGTTCGATCAGAACAAAATCTGATCTTCGATCGCAGCAATGCCGACCTCAGCGCAGGCGTGATCCATCTCGCCGCCCGGAGCGCCAGAGACGCCGACCGCGCCCAACAACGCGCCCTCGCCGTTCTCGATATAGATGCCGCCGCCCAGCGGCAGGGCGTTGGTGACAACGCGCAGAGCCCACATCTCCCCGCCCTCTTTGGCCACTTCGCTCAGATCCAAGGTATTGGTCTTGAAGCTGGCAGCGGTCCAGGCTTTGCGGGTTGCGGTATCGACCGTGTGGATGCCGGCATAGCGATCGCGCAAGATCACCTGCGGCAGCCCGGCGCGGTCCACCACCGCGACCGCGATTTGGAAGCCGCGATTGCGGCAGTCTTCCAACGTTGCCTGAGCCAGCTCCAGCGCCGCTTCGGGGCTCAAGGACTCATAGCTAACAGTGGCCTCCTGGGCCTGGACCGAGGCACTGCCCAAAGCGCCCACGAAGGCAGCGGCCAGCGCCAAACTTGCATATGCTTTTGATTTTATTCTCATCATGGTTTCTCCCCAACGAATAACGGCGGCCACACAACGCAGAGCATTGCAGGGCCGCCGTCTAGTGCTTCAATACATGTCTTGCGAGCCAAGACTTAGCCAGGACGGCTGCTAGCTATTGCCCTCGGCGGCCTTCAAGATCTCTCGGATCTCGGCCGTACGATCCAGCAAATAGCGTTGGAGGTTCTGCTCTTCGATCAGATCGTTCAGCACCCATTCAAAGGTGGCTGTGAAAGTGATCTTGCCAAAGGCGCCGTCCATGCGATGGACCCAAAAATCGCGGCCTGACGGCGGGTTGCCTTCGGGAAGCGCCTTGGGGAAGAAGAAGATGCCCGGCGTGTAATTGGCCCGCCACTTGCGCGCTAGCGCCTTTTCTTCCATCTCCTCACCGTCGAAGTCGGTGACGATACGCGGCCCCCACATATCGAGTTGCACGACGCGGAAATTATCCTTCACATAGTCGCGGATGTAGGGGTGTGACAGCACCTCCTCGTGCATCTTGGCGCAGTAGATGCAACCCTTTTGCTCGAACACCACGATCAGGCGCTTGCCCTCATCGTTGGCCACCTCCAGGTCATCGGCCAGCTCCAGGAAGGAGTCGTGCGCGAACCAAGTCTCGGTGTGCATCCCGCTGTCGGTGTAGGCCTGCTCGGCCAGCGCGGGGCTGGCAGAAAGGCTAACAGAGATCAGCCCCAAAGCCGCCGCTGCAAAAGTAAAACCTGATTTCAACATAAGTTTCCTGCCTCCAATAAAAGACAAATGTAAGCTATTCTTAAAACGCTGGAATAAAGCGCTCCATCCAAAGCGCGAACACCGCGATCCAACCGGCATAGAGCGCCATACCCGCGACCATCAACAAGAGCGCTGCACCAAATTCGATTGCTGACAGGTATTTACGCACTTGTGCAAAGAACTTCAATGCGCGCCCAACAGCAACCGCAGTCAACACAAAGGGAACCGCCAGGCCAGCGGCAAAGCCAAGCATGGTCAGCGCGCCTTGAAGCTCGCTTTGCGCGCTTTCGCTGGCCACCATCAACACCGCCGCCAACAAGGGGCCCGTGCAAGCGGTCCAGCCGAAGGCAAAGGCCAGCCCCATAACAAAGGCTTTTGCCAAGCCGGTGTTCTGCCCTTTGGCTTCAAAGCGCATGTCGGAATAGAGCGCAGGCCAGTTGAAAAACCCGACCATCAGCAAAGCCATAGCAACCAGGATCGGCCCCAGAACCGCCTTGGCCGGCGCCAAGCCCAGGGCGGCCGCGACCATGATGAGCGCAGCGGCCCAGGTCAGCACCGTTTTGCGCGCGCCGGTCAACAAGGGCGGCTTAAGGATGATCATGCCCATGACGAAAATCATGATCCCAGCAAAAGACTGCAGCGAGCCCAAATAGGTTCTCAAGTACTGGCTCAACGATGTAAAGGCCAAGCCGAGGACCACGAAAACGAGCGAAAAGCCCGTAACAAAGGCCAGTGCAGCAAAGAGAACGCGCCCACGATTGGCTTGTGCTTTTTCGTCCTGCAAATCTCTTACGCTGTAACCGGTCATGAAGGCCAAGTAGGGCGGGACAATCGGTAGAACGCAGGGCGTGAAAAAGGTCAGTATGCCCCCCACGAAGGCGATCAGAACAGCAGAAAAGCCGCCGCTGAGAATGATCATTTGCAGGTCTTCCATAGCAGGCATCAGACCCAACCCCTTCTAGCAAACAGAAGGGCAGCGCCACGGTTTGTGGGCTACCCTAGATGGTATTATGCGATGGCTTTAACCGAGTCGTTGACCGGAATATCCACCTGGCGATGATCGGCAAAATAAGAGCGCATCAGATCCCAGATCGCTGGTCCTTCAGTGCCCTCGTTGACCGACGCCCACCCCGCCACGACGTAAGAACGGCTGGCCTCGACCGGCGTGCCATCGCTCAAGATCATGTTGGTGATGCGGTTGCCGATCGTCTTGTTGACGTCGATGGTGTAGCCCATCCCGCCAACACGCACCATGTCCCCGCCCTGCTGGAAGTAGGGGTCCGGGTTGAAGAGGTTGTCGGCCACATCCTCGAAGATATCCTTGAGCTGTTGGCCGCTGAACTCCAAGCGGTAGACCGCCGGGTAGGTCATCGCGGTCTGGTTCAACAGATCGTCGTTGGTAATCTCCATGCCTGGCAGCAGGCTGGTGCCCCAGCGGAAGCCCGGCGACAAAGCGATCTCTGCATCGCGTTGCTCCAACATGCCCTGGCACAGCAGGTCATCGAAGGTGCCGTTGAAGTTACCACGGCGGTAGAGCAGCGACTGGGTGGTGGCCAGCGGCGTTGCCAACATGCTGGCATAGGGCGCGCGCACTTCAACAACCGCAGCCGCCATCTCGGGATCAGGCGTGATCACATCGCTCAAGATGGGCATGAGCTTATAAGAATAGTCCACCATGCGGCCGCCCTCGACCTTGACGTCCAGGCGTGACAAGAACTTGCCGTTCGAACCCGAAGCGATCATCAGCGTATCGCCGATGATTTCAGGCTGCGGGATGGCATCGTGGGTGTGGCCGGTCATCAGAACGTCCAGGCCGGTCAGGCGGCTGGCCAGCTTGCGGTCCACGTCAAAACCGTTGTGCGACAGCAGCACCACCAGCTCGGCGCCCTCAGCGCGAGCCGCATCGATGCGCTCCTGCACCAGGTCTTCGCGGATGCCGAAAGACCAACCAGGGATCATGTAGCGCGGGTTGGCCACAGGCGTATAGGGGAAGGCCTGGCCAATGACCGCAATCTTCACGCCGCCCTTTTCATAGTAGGCGGTGTGCTCGAAGACCTCTTCATCCCACTCGTTGTCGCGGATATTCTGAGCCAGGAACTTGCCGTTGAAAGACTCGACCAGCTCTTGGACACGCTCATCACCCAAAGTGAATTCCCAGTGGCCGGTCATAGCATCGACCTCCAGCAGGTTCATCAGGTCCACCATGTCTTGGCCACGGGTCTCCAGCGCGGTGAAGGAGCCGTGCCAAGTGTCACCACCATCCAGCAACAAACAGCGGTCGTTGCCGCGCTCAGCGCGAATGGCTTTGACCAGGGTGGCGATCCGGTCCAGACCACCAACGCGGCCATAGGAGCGGGCCATCGCCTCGAAGTCCGCAGCGGTCAACATATAGGCGTGGGGCGACTTGGCTTTGATGCCGAAGTGCGACAGGAAGGAGTCGCCAGTCAGGTGTGGCGGCAGGCCAAAGACCTCACCTACGCCCAGATTGATCGAAGGTTCACGGAAATAAACGGGCACGATCTGCGCGTGGATGTCAGTCAAGTTCATCAGCGTCACCTGGCCCTTGGCCTCAAACGACAGAATGTCATCTTGGGTGATGGACTGGTGCGCAGCAGCACGGCTCAGGTTCGGCAGCCCTGTCATAGCGGCGGTTGCCAGGGTGAGCTGCATAAACTCTCGGCGTTCAAACATCGTGGTATATTCCGTTCTTCGAATGTTCAAAAGTTGGGAGAAAAAAAGCGGGGCATAGAGGTGCCCCGCCCGTTTCGGCTCGGCTTTGAACCTTAGTTCCGCACTGACGGCGTCTCGACCGGAAGGCCATTGCCGCGATGTGCGATGTAGAGTTCGAGAACTGTGTTCTCGTGTGAGCCATAGGGGTACTTGGTGCCGCGGATGTTATCCATACAGCCCCGAATACGCCGGTGGATTGAGCCCACCTTACCCCATTTCTGGCGGTAAGTCGGGAAGCCGTTAGACTGTCCTTGGCTCAGGAAGTCGGCACGGATGTAGTTGCCATAGAAGTCCTGGTGGCAGTGCTTACAAGCCATGTCGAGCTGACCCAAACGCTTGTTGTACAGCGCTTTTCCCTCTTCGAAGAAGGGAGCAGCAGCGCCATCAACCGCGACGTTGACAGGTTTGCCGCGCGACTGGTTGCGCACATAAACGGTCATGTTCAGCATGCCGTCAGATTCCCACTTATAGGCTTCGGCGCCCATTTGCTCGGTGCGGCACTTGTTGATCTGGTGTTCCAGAGCCAGCAGTTCGCCATTGGCGTTGACCTTGGGGTACTCGGTGCCGGCGGTCGCCATGGAGTCGGCCGCATCACCGTGACAGTCTGCACAAGACTTGCCTTCGCTGCCTTCCGCGGTTGACCAAGCGATCTCGCCTTCGTCAACGCGCCAATAGCCGGGGTTCGCGAAATCGTCTTCCTGCATGGCCTGCGTTTCCGGAGTACGGAACGTGAAGCCAGAGCGAATGACCTCGCCTTCGTCGTTTTCAAAGCCCATGGGAACTTCGAAACCTTCCAAAGTTACCTTGGTCCAATCAATGTCTTCGGCCTGTGCTGCACCCAGGCTCAGCCCCAATGCAGCCAGTCCAACCAAAAAGAGTTTCATCTTCTCTCCCTCCCTTGTTGATTGAAGGAGAGGGAGACCCCTCTCCTTCCATGGCTTAGGCCACAGTGATGGTGTTTTTGGTGGTAACGGTCTCGCCCTGATCGTCCGTCCAGCTAAACTCGACCTCAGAGGTCTCGTCAATCTTCAGCGGGAAGGCCAAATAGGGGTTTGCGGAAATCGCTGATTCCCACTTCGAACGCAAAACTTCCTTGCCGTTCACCCGGCACACAAAGGTGTGGATGATGTCGCGCGGAATTTTGTTGCCGTCTGCGTCTTTGCGCTGACCGGTCTCCATGTCGTGACGCACCAAAGTCTTGATCGTGACGATCTCGCCCGCCGCTGCTGTTTTGGGGGCTTTTACGCGTGGCTTAGCTGCCATGATGAATATCCTTTATCCGTATCAATCTTGAGCGACGCGAAGCGCAATCAGCGCCTCGCCGCGCGGCCTTAGCCGCCGCAGCCGCCGATGGTTACCTTAACGGTGGTGGTGATGCCGAAGACCGATCCGTCGCTCATTTCCGCGACCGCGATCACGTCCTGAGTCTTACCCAAACGCATGCGTGAAGAAATGGTCGCTTGGCCCATACCTGGAGACATCTTGTAAGACGCAACGCCCGGAGTGGGGTTGCCGGTTGCCAACACATGGACAGCCTTCACATAATCGGCGTCGGTCATGGGGCTGTCGACGCTAACGTCGAAGGGCACCACGTTGCCGTTCTCAGCAATCTCGGGCATAAACAGATCAACACGGCCCTCTGCGGGTTCCGACGTGCCGACCAGCTCTTGCAGCGCTGCTTGCCATTCGTTCGCTGCAGCAGCCTGCGGCAAAGCCAGCAGCGCCGCCAGACCACCCGTTCCAAGAACGAAGGTGCGTCGAGAGACAATAGAAACTTGGTTCATGTCAATAAGACCTTTTCGTTTGTTTTCCGTACGTTACGACTTAAGTGTCAAAAGATAAGCGATCACATCTTCAACTTCTTGAGCTGAGAGGATCGTTTGATCTTTGAAATTTTTCTTGACGTTGCTCAGGCCAGTCGCGCGGTAGAACGCCGGCATGATCACGTCATCGTTGATGACCTTGTAGTCCACAATGCGCAGACGCAGCTCTTCTGCACTGTAGGTGTTACCCACATCGCTCAGATCCGGGCCCACTTCACCGTGGAACAATTGCGAGTCCTTGAGCTGATCAACAGCGTGACAAGCAAGGCAGTTGCCCTTTTTGCGCCCAGTAAAGGCGGCCTCACCTGCGACAGCGTCACCAGCGACTCCGGTCAGTGATTTTTCGATGGTGTAGTTATCGGTATTGACCACATAGGCCATATCTTGAGCTGATGCTGAAACCGCAAAAGTTGTGGCCACGACCAGCGCTGTGATTAGAGTTTTCACGCGTTCTCCTCCCGCATGCGTTGTTACATTCGATCTTCGTATGTCTGACGCTCCGTCTCGGAGCCCCCACCTCTGCGCCCCACAGGGGAGCCAAAGCGCCTCAGCTTGAACCAAGTTCTCCAGCAGCGGAAACAAGACTGCACCGCCTTGCTCATGCTGCGCACGCCCTTTCAGGCGGGCTCTGACGTCGGCACCAGGTAAGCGTCAACTTTCAACACGACGTTACCACATTCGATTATAGGAATACAACGATAAATCAATACCTCATTTTCCATATATTCAAAAATGTGAATGGAAATTCATTAGGGGACTCGCTATGTAGTGCGCAAGGGTCAAGCACGCGTCTTTTCACAATGTAAGATCGCAGCCTTGACCCGTCGTTTTGCCTTGTTCCGGTTAGGAGACGCGCCGCTATGGCTCAGCTTTTCACCCGCAATATCCACCTTCTGTGGTCCTTGCCTCAACGGCTGCGCGCCCTACTGGCCGCTGGCTTTGCTGTGAGCGCGCTGGCCGCCGCCGGCCCCAGTCTGGCCGAGCAAAGCAAACCGCGCGTGGAACTGTTGGTGATGGAGCAGATGGGCTGCGCCTACTGCGAGCAATGGCGCGCGGAAGTCGGAGCGGGCTACGGCAACTCGCAGGAAGCCCAGCGCGCACCGCTCCGCTACGTCGATATCCACAAGCCGCTGCCCGAGGACATCAAGGTCAAAGGCACGGCCTTTACGCCCAGCTTTGTTTTGGCTGTGGATGGCGTCGAGGTCTCGCGCATGGAAGGCTATCTGAACGAGAGCTTCTTTTGGGGCTATTTGGACGCCATGCTGAACAAGCATTTGGGCGAATCGCAATAGAGCTGTCCAAGGCTGAGAGCTTTCGCTGCGAACACGCAGCCGCCCCTCTAG
>CAZHYF010000080.1:0-10689 GCA_964536635.1 uncultured Rhodospirillaceae bacterium
TTGGCTTCTCATGGCATAGCCGAAATCGAGCTGCAAGGGTCCAATAGGAGATGCCCAAGTTAGACCATAACCTATGGATAACCGCGGATCTGCCGTATCATTCAAGGCAGTAACGCCCTGCGCGGTGCCAAATGTGGTGTTCACATCCCACAACGCACCCACATCTGTGAACACGCGCCCCTTGATATCAAGGTCAACGGGCAGCGGAATGGGGAAGCGAAGCTCGGCGGTGCCGCGGTAATATTTCGAGCCGCCGACGCGCTGTAGCGTATCGCTGGCGATGGGGCCAATACCGCTGCGCGCGAAACCGCGCACCTGCAAAGCGCCCATGGTAAAGCGGTCGGCAACATAGGTGCCTTCATCATTGAAAGGCTGCAACCAGCCGCCCTCCCCCTCGAAGGCCAGGGTGAAGTTGTCGTTGATGGCGTAGTAGAAACCGCCCTTGGCGCTGTTCTTCAGATAGGCCACATCACCGCCCAGGCCGGCAATTTCGGTGGTCAGTCCGGCCACCCAACCTTCCGACGGGTTGGCGGGATTGTCGCGAACATCATAGGTGATGCTGTGCGACAAGGAAGAGCGCGTCGTGGCGCTGCCCTCGTCCGAGATAATGGCCGAGGTGCTGTCCTGCTGCAAAGACGAATAGGCAAAATTGTAACGCCAGGACTGGGTCAGGTCGTTGATCAGCTCATAACCTCCGAAGACGCCGGCACTATAGGTTTGCTCCAAATAGCCCGAATCCTGGTTGTTGACCTCGCTGAAGCCGCCGCTGAGGCCCGCGCTGACATCCCAACCCGCAAGATAGGGCTCGGTAAAGCTGAAGCTGAAGGCCTTGTTGTTCTGTGCAAGGTTGGCCGACACGCCGACCTTCTGGCCTCGGCCCAAGAAATTCCGCTGGTTCAAGGAGAAGTTGGCGCCAAAGCCCGATGCGTTCGAATAAGAGCCGCCCACCTCAAACGTGGCCGTCGAGGTCTCTGCAACATTGGCGTTGATCACAACGCGATCTTCGGCCTGCCCTTCGGTTGGCTCGATCTCCACCTTGGAAAAGAAGCCCAGACGCTGAATATTGCGTTGAGCGCGCTTCAGCTTGGTCAGGTTGAAGGCATCACCTTCTTCAAAACCAATGCGGCGGCGGATGACATAGTCACGCGTTCGCTCGTTGCCGGTGATGTTGATCCGCTCGACGAAGGCGCGCGGGCCGTCTTCGATCACATAGGTCAAAGCGATGGTCTGAGCCGCCTTGTCGCGCTCCAACTTGGTGCCGACCTTGGCAAAAGGCGCGCCGTTCTCGTTGGCGGCTTCAACCATCTTTTCGACCGACTCGCGCACCCGGTCCTCGTTGAGGTAGCGACCTTCGCGCACCTTGTTACGGCGCGCCAACAGACCGGTGTCCAAGCGACTGATTTTGTTATCGAAGTCAACTGCACCAACGCGGTAGCGCAGCCCTTCTTCAATGGTGAAGGTCAGATAGAAGCCAGCGCGATCCGTGGTCAACTCGCCCACCGAGTCCACCACCTTCACATCGGCAAAACCATTCTGGCGATAGAATTTGGTCAACAACTCGGTATCGACGGCAACCCGGGTCGGATCGTAGTTGACCATGGCGTTGGCAAAGCGCCAGAAGCGGTCCTCACGCGACAGCACCACTTGGCGCAGGCGCGTATCCGAGTACTTGCGATTACCAACAAAATTGATGCCCACGATCTTCGAGGGATTGGACTCGATGATTTCAAATACCAGGTCGGCGCGGTTTTGCTCCAAGACGATGATCTTGGGCTCGACTTCGGTGGCAAAGCGGCCCTGGGCCTGATAGAGCGACAAGATACGGCGCACCGCTTCTTGCACCTTGGACTTGGTGAAAGGCTGACGCGGACGGAGCTGGATTTCTGACAACAGCTCCTCGTCCTTGATCTTGTTGTTGCCTTCAAAGGCAATGCGGTTGATGACCCGCTGCTCCAAGACCTGCACCACCAGCGTCGAGCCGGAGCGCTCCAAGGTCACGTCCAAGAACAAGGTGGTGGCCACCAAGCGCTTCAGACCTTCGTTGAGCAAGCTGGGATCAAAGGGATCACCGACTTTGATCTGCATGTAGGAGAGGATGGCTTGCCGGTCCACGCGCCGGTTGCCGCGTACATCAATGGCGCCGATGGTGCCAAACTGCCCCGCTGCCGGGTTGGCCGCAGCGCCAGCAGCGCCGCTAGTTTGGCCGCTGGCCGGCGCAGCGATGGTTGCCGGCACGGGCAGCCCCTGCGCGCTCAGCTCAGCGCTGCCCAGAACCCCAAGGCCGAAGATGGCTAAACCGAAGATAGCCAGGCCGACAATGACAGGGCTTGCAACTGCCACAGCAGCGGATTCAGCACGACGCCAGCACGGTTGCAGGCGCGCGCCAGCAGCGACAAGCGCAGACTGCGCTGCCGTCTTGGCTCTCTTCAACTGCGTGACTGCCTCAGCCGTCATTGATGCGCCGCATCCTTGCAAATTTTCAATCCCCACACGTCGGACGCAGCCGCGTGCGCTTTGGTGACCGCAACGCGCGGACCTCCAGCGCTGCTAGTCGGCAAATGTAGCCTTTTTTGGACCCCGGTAAGACCCGTCATGCCGCCAGACCCCCGCTCATCCCCAGGCCGGCCGCTTTGGGGCTGGAAAAAGCTGCGCTGGCGCCAGCCTCACCAACGCGCGCCAACAGAGCCGCCGCCATCTTGAGTAGCGCAAGCTGCACGCTTTTACCCCTGACTCAGATCGAAGATATCGCCGATATTGAGGTAGAGCGCCAAGCCCACGATCAGCATAAAGCCAATTGCAAAGGCCATCTCCTGCACCTTGGCAGGCAGGGGTTTACCAACCACGGCCTCATAGGCAAACATGACAAGATGCCCACCGTCGAGCACCGGAATCGGCAGCAGGTTCAGCACGCCGAGCTGGATCGAGATGAAGGCTGCAAAACTTGCCAAAGCAACCCAGCTCCAAGGGATCTGCCCCGCGACCGAGGTGATTTTGACGATCCCTCCGAAGTCCTTGCGCTCCAGCTTGCCAGCAAACAGCAGCTTGAAGGTCGCGCCGACATCCATCACCGTGCGCCCGACCTCGCTGGCCGCTGCGCTCAGCCCCTCCAGCGGCCCCATGGATCGCAAGCTGCCGGCAGCAAACCCGAAGCCCAGCGTATAGAGGCGCTGGCCGCTCTCGGGGTCAAGCCGACGCTCGGGCTGCCAAGTCGCCTCGAACTGCCGCCCCTGGCTCTCGATGCTCAGGAGATAGCTGGGCTTGTCGTTCGCCTCAAGGTACTGCAGCAAATCAAAGACTTGCGTCAGGCCTTTGCCGTCGATGGCACGCAGATAATCGCCCGGCTTCAGCCCCATGGCTTGGCCCAAGCTATCCTCGGGCACCGTGCTGATCAGCAAGGGATAGAAAGGGCGCATGCCGATGATGTAGCGGGTGAAAATTTGCCCGCTGGTCTGGTCCTGCTCCGGAGCCAAGGACAGCGAAACCTCCGCACCGTCGCGCGCGACACGCATGAGCGAGGTCTGGCCTCGGCTCAGGTTGACGGCCCGGCTAATATCTTGAAAATGCTGAATTTCGTAGGCACCAAACGACAGCACACGGTCGCCCACTTGCAGGCCTGCGCGCTCGGCTGGCGAGCCCTCGACCACCGAACCCACGATGGGATCAAATTCGGTGCGACCGTGGCCGATAAAGACCGCCGCAAACAGCGCCAAGGCCAAAATGAAGTTGGCCGCAGGGCCTGCGGCGACCACGATTGCGCGCTGCCACACGGGCTTGTGGTGCAGCGATAGGGCGCGCAGCTCTTCGGGCATGTCGTCATCGTGCCGCCCCGGCGCGCTGGCCGCGTTGCTGTCGCCGAACATGCGCACATAACCGCCCAGCGGAATGAGGCTGAGGCGCCAGCGCGTTCCGCTTCGGTCGTTGAAGCCGATCAGCTCGGGCCCAAAACCGATCGAAAAAGCCTCAACGCCAACGCCGAAGTAGCGCGCCGCCCAGTAGTGACCCAGCTCGTGAAACAAGATCAGCGGGATCACCACCAAGAAAAACGTCGGTATGCCCAGGGCAAACCATTCCATAGCATCAACCTCTTTGTGTCAGCGTCCTGACTAGCGTGCGATCAGCGTTTCGGCCAGCAGCCGTGCTGACTTATCCGCATCCTGAATATCGCCAAAGCTGGCAATGCTGGCCGGGTGATGTCGTTGCATCCCCTCTAGCACAACCTTTGCGATAGCGCCGAAGCGTAATCTTCCACCCAAGAAGGCAGAAACAGCCGCCTCGTTGAGTGCGTTCAGCGCAATCATCGCTGCGGGCCCCGCGCGCCAGGCCTGCTCTGCCAGTCGCAACAGAGGAAAGGCCTCGTGCCTGGGAGCCTCAAAGCTGAGCTGCCCCAGCGCCACCAGATCGAGCGGTGCGACGCTCAACGCAGCGCGCTCGGGATAGGTCAGGGCATAGGCAATGGGGCTGCGCATGTCGGGCGCGCCAAGTTGAGCCAGATAGGAGCCATCGTGAAACTGCACCATCGAGTGAATGATCGACTGAGGGTGGACCACCACCTCGATATCTTCGGGTTGCAGGTCAAACAGATAGAGCGCTTCGATGAATTCCAAAGCCTTGTTCATCAAAGACGCCGAGTCCACCGTGATCTTGGCGCCCATATCCCAGTTGGGATGGGCCAGAGCCTGCTCGGGACCGGCGGCCTCGATAGCGCTCTGCTCCCAAGTGCGGAAGGGGCCACCGCTGGCGGTTAGCACGATGGAGCGCAACGCGTTGCGTGGCTGCTCGTGCAGGGCTTGGAAGATGGCCGAGTGTTCGGAATCGACCGGCAAGACCTCAACACCGGCAGCCCGCGCGGCCTGCATCAAGATGCTGCCCCCGCAGACCAGGCTTTCCTTGTTGGCCAAGGCCAGGCGCTTGGTATGAGGCAGCGCGGTCAGTGTGGGCTCCAGGCCCGCAAATCCAGTGATAGCCGATACGCAGATGTCATTGGGCCTCTGACAGGCCTCCAGCACGCCGTCAGGGCCAACCAGAAGCTCGATGCCCTGCCCCGCCAGCGCCTCTTCCAGCGCGCGTGCTTGGCTGGCGTCGGCCAGTGCGACACAAGCTGGACGAAACTCCAGCGCGTCCTGCACCAAGCGCTCTAGATTGCGGCCGCCGACCAGTGCCTCGACCCGAAACCGGCCGGAGTGTTGGCGCACGACATCAAGGCAAGATTGACCGATGGAGCCGCTGGCTCCCAACAGGCTGAGCTTGGTAGTGGAATGATCCTGCATGCGGGTCCGGCGCCGTCTTAGACCCAAAGCCAGACGATCAATCCGCCCGCCAACCAGACCGCCAGCAGGGAATCAACGCGGTCCAGCATGCCACCGTGCCCCGGCAACAAGCCGCTGGAGTCCTTGACCCCCAGCTTGCGCTTGGCGACCGATTCCAGCAGATCGCCTGCGATCGACACCAGCGCCAGCCCGAAGCCCAACGCCAAGAACACCCCACTTCGCGGCACCCGCCCCAGCGCTTGAAACACCAAGGTCACGGCGACAGCCGCGAGGAGCCCACCCAGCGCACCGCTCCAGGTCTTCTTGGGTGAGATCAGCGGCGCCATCTTCGGGCCGCCCAGCGAGGAGCCCACCAAAAAGGCGGCGCTGTCGGTCGCCCAGACAGAGACCAGTAGCCACAACGAAATCCACAAGCCGAAGTGGCCATAGATCAGATAACCGCCCCAGCAAGCCACCGCGATATAGACTGCTCCAAACAGGCCCCAGAGTAAGCGGCTTTCAGAAATGCGCGATCCCGGCTGGGCTTGCTTGACGAAAATCAGCAGCCATTCGACCAGGCAAATCAGCGCCACGATCCCCATACCGATTTCCGGAAAGGGCGAGCCCAGCGCCGCCAGCAGCAGCACCAAACCGATCAGCACGGAGGCCGTCGCTATGCGCATGATGAGGGATGTTTTGGTCAAGAGTTCAGCCCCTTTAGTTGCGCGTTCACGCCTCAGCGTCCCCCAAAGCGGCGGTTGCGTTCGGCGTAGGCTTCCAGGGCCTGATCCAGCTCTGCGGCGTCAAAGTCAGGCCACAGTACCGGGGTGAAATAGAATTCGGCATAGGCGCTTTCCCACAACAAGAAGTTGGACAAGCGCTGCTCGCCGCTGGTGCGGATCACCAGGTCAGGATCGCACGTGCCGCAGGTCGAAAGGTGGCCCGCCAGACTGCGCTCGTCAATCTCTTGCGGCTTCAGGCGCCCTGCAGCCACCTCTTCGGCCAGATTGCGAGCGGCCTGCACCAAGTCCTGGCGCCCGCCATAGGACACGGCAAGCTGCAAGACCAGCCGGGTGTTGCCAGCAGTGCGCGCCTCGACATCAGCTATCAGGGCTTGCAGATCGCTGGCCAGCGCGCTGCGGTCGCCAATCACCCGCAAGCGGATGTTGTTGGCGCACAGCGTCTCAAGCTCGTGTTTCAGGTAGTGCCGGAACAGACCCATGAGGTCCGAGACCTCGTCGTGGGAACGCTTCCAGTTTTCCGTGGAAAAGCTATAGAGCGTCACCACCTGCAAGCCGCGTTGGGCGGCGTGCTCGACGACATGGCGCACCGCAGTCGCGCCCTGCCGGTGCCCCAAGACCCGCGGCAGGCCGCGCTTTTGCGCCCAGCGCCCGTTGCCATCCATGATGATCGCCACATGGCGTGGCAGACCGGCAGCCTCCTCGCCCACCAGACCCCTGTCTTGGTGCTGCGCGTCTTTGGGCGCTAGGGCCCGATGACGGGGGGTGTCGGCGAAGGCTGGCATGATAGGACTGCCTAGACTTTCATGATGTCAGCTTGCTTGTCTTCCAGGGCTGAATCGACCTGAGCGATGTACTTGTCGGTCAGCTTTTGCACATCGTCACCAGATGAATGCGCCTCGTCCTTTGACATGTCGCCATCTTTTTCGGCTTTTTTGAGGCTGTCCATGCCATCACGGCGGATATTGCGCACGGCGATGCGGGCCTGTTCAGCGTACTGGCCGGCGACCTTCTGCAGCTCGCGGCGGCGCTCCTCGGTCAAATCGGGCAGCGGGACGCGGATCACCTGCCCGTCCGTCGCCGGGTTCAGGTTCAGGTCCGAATTGCGGATCGCCTTGGCCACGGCCGAAACATTGCTCATGTCCCAAACCTGGACCGACAACATGCGGGGCTCTGGCACGTTGACGGTGCCAACCGCAGACAGCGGCATCATGGAGCCGTAGACTTCCACTTGCAGCGGCTCCAACAAGCTGGCGCTGGCGCGCCCGGTGCGCAGGCCAGAAAATTCCTTCGCCAGCACCTCGATGGCGCCCTTCATGCGCTTTTCCAGATCCTTGAGATCATAGGTCATAATCAGACTTCCTTGTTCTTTTCGCCCGTCGAACCTGGGCTCTTACGGCGCAAACCTGTTGGGGCCAAGCGCTGGGTCGCGGCACCTGCTGCACGCTGGGTCGCGCCAGGGGCCCGTTTAGCCAAGGGGATACGGCCAAACCGGGGCCTTTGGCAAGTGCTAGGCGACGCGCAAAGCGGCACAAATGCAGCCTCAAGCGCTGCAATTCCCTGGCTGCCAGAAGGTGTTGCCTCCAAACTAGCCGATCGGATGCGCAAAACGAAAGGAAGCTAGGCGCAAATTATACTAAATAATTGTGCAATTTACTCAAAAAGCGCCCTGCCCAGCGATCGACGGCGCTGGACCGCTCCTTGACCCGTCTCCTTGGCCGCTCCAAGCCCGCTTGCGCTTCGCCTCTAGCGGTGGCGCTAGTCTTGGACCAGCGTGTAGCGGCCCCGGCCTTGCACCACGTCGGCCATCGACCCTGCGGTGAGCAGCGAAAAGACCAGGATCGGGATGTTGGAGTCGCGGGTCAAAGCAATGGCCGAGGTGTCCATAACCTTGAGGTCGTCGGCCAAAACCTGGCGATAGGTGATGGTGTCATAGCGCTTGGCGCCCGGGTTCTTGACCGGGTCGCTGTCATAGATGCCATCGACCTTGGTGCCCTTGAGCAGGGCATCGCAACCAATCTCGGCCGCACGCAAGGCGGCGGCTGAATCGGTGGTAAAGAAGGGGTTTCCCGTGCCCGCCGCGAACAAGACCACGCGGCCTTTTTCCATATGGCGAATGGCTCTGCCGCGAATGAAGGGCTCACAGACCGACATCATGGGAATGGCCGATTGCACGCGGCAATCCACGCCGACGCGCATCAAGGCGTCCTTCATGGCCAGTGCGTTGATCACGGTCGCCAACATACCCATGTGGTCGGCGTTGGTGCGGTCCATGCCTTGGCTAGCCCCGCTTACGCCACGGAAGATGTTGCCGCCGCCGATCACCAGGCCAACTTCTACGCCCATATCCACGACCGACTTGATTTCCTTGGCAACCCGACGGAGCATCGAAGGATCGACACCGTAGTCCAGATCGCCCATTAGGGCCTCGCCCGAGAGCTTCAGCAAAACGCGCTTATATTTCAGAGCCTTGTTGTCAGGAGCCGGATCGGTTTGAGCATCAGAACAGGTCGCGGACTGCGGGTGTGCGGCGGCGCTAGACAAGGGGCATCTCCTAAGCTGGGGGGCTGTCACCTTGCTAACCAATCCCCGCTCCAGGCACAAGGCGGCAACAAGGATATCCACGCAGAAAGGCCGAGCCCGATCACCCAGGCTCGACCTTCGCTTGCTGAGGTCGCCTTGCGCCCTGCCTGCTCCAATGGGTGAGCGGCACAGCGCAGACGCAACTAGGGGCTGTTGGCCGCGACCAAAGGCTGTTGGACCTGGACCCGCGGATCGCACTGATCAAAGATAGCCTTCAGCACATAATCTGACATGCGCTGGAGCTCTTCGCTCGTGCTGCCAAGGCGGCCCATGGTGGACAGGGCTGATTGCTGGAACACCAGCGCCTTGGCCGACATATAGACCACCGGCGACCGGTCGAACTCGTGGAGCAAGTTGGCAACGAAGGTGGCCTCCAGCTTGGCCAAGTGTTCGCGGCACATTTCAACCGCAACTTCGGGCGAGCGGGCCGCCTCGTTGACGGTCAGACTCGCCAAATCCCCCTTGTGGGGAAACTCGTGGCTCAGATAGCGGAAATAGGCGCGGATGTTCGAGCGGCCCAGAGGCTCCGCCGACAGATAACGCTCCCAGGCCGCTTCCATGCGCTGGATATAGAGGCCCAGGGCCTCAATGAACAAGCCTTCCTTACTAGTGAACTGCTCGTACAAGATTTTTCGATTCAGCAAAGTTACCTCAACTAGTTTGCTGATGGACGTTGCAAAATACCCTGTTTCGATGAACGCGCTCAACGCCTTGTCGATCACGTCATCGCGCCTATAGGTCTTCTGTCTGGCCATCGGTGGTCCCTACTAGCTATGAAACTGTGCTGTTATTTATGTATTTCCTTCGAATGTAACGGGCATCCGTAAGAAAACCAGCGGTGTGGTAACCAGACCAAGTTAACCAAGTAGTTCTTTCCACACCAGACGCGCAAAACGATAAATATTTCTATTTTGCAGGCGCAATCTATCCTTTACTGTAGGTTTATGTGCTTTCGAGAAATTGACCGATTCTTAAGATTCGTTTTTCGGCAAAACGCAAACAGATCGGTTACTTTGCAACAGCGCCACCAGAGCTCGCCAAACCCTTGCGACTTTCTCGGGGGTCTTTTTTCAGGGGAGGTCTTTGGGGAAGGTCTGGCGCCCGTCAGCTTGCGGGCAAAACGCAAAAGCGAGGCCTGCCTCAGCAAGCCTCGCTTTTGCTAAATCAATACGGCGTCCCTCAGAGCAACGCCGCCTCGCAGATGATCCCAGGCCTTAGCCTTGACGGGTCTTATAGCGAGGGTTTTTCTTGTTGATCACGTACAGACGACCGCGGCGACGAATAACTCGGTTGTTCTTGTCGCGCACTTTGGCCGAACGAAGCGAGTTTCGGATGCGCATGGTTGCTAGTCTTTCTAAAAAAGGACGACTTAGATCTTCGGAGGCCGGAACCTAGAAAGCTGCGCAGCCTGAGTCAAGATCTGAGTATCGCTTTGCGCTTGTTTTCCGACAGATTTTTGCCGCAGCCCCCAGCGAGCGGGCAAAGCAGCGCTGATCTCAGCCTTTTTGCGCCACCCAGAGGCAGGCGCGCGGCGCCAGACCACCGGCCGGGTGGGCCTTGCTGTCCGCAACGATCCGGCGAACCACCGGGCGCAGCTTGGCCATAGCGAACCAGGCCTCCATCTCCTCTTGCCCGAAGCCGAGCCAAAGGTGTGCATGGTTGCGTTGCAGCTCATCGCGGCTGTGGCGCTCATAGTCCAACACCAGCAGACGGCCATTGCTGCTGAGCAGGCGCCCCGCCTCGCGAATGGCGCGGCTGGGATCATCCAAGAAGTGCAGCACCTGGTAGAGCCCCACGGCATCGAACTGCCCCGCCTCAAACGGCAGCGCATAGATATTGCCTTCTTGCACCGACAGATGCTGATAGCCCGGGTCGGCCAAGCGACTGCGCGCGATGGCCAGCATTTCGCGGTTGGTATCAATCCCCACCCCCAGCTCGACCTGGCTGGCCGCCTGCTGCAAGATCCGCCCGGTGCCCGTGCCCATATCCAAGAAATTCGCCACCATGGGCGTGTCGCCCGCCGCCAGCTCAGCAACGAAGGCTTGCTCGCTGGCCTCGTCGTCGTTGTAGTCGGCCCGCACCTGGTCCCACTTGGCGGCGTGCTTGTTGAAATAACCCTG
>CAZHYF010000081.1:0-10632 GCA_964536635.1 uncultured Rhodospirillaceae bacterium
GTCTGATCTCATCGTTGACGAACGAATTTGACAATTTTGACATACTTTTTGCTTATCGGCGCCACGGCTCTTGGAGACGCCCAAAAATGAAGAAGGGCAAGGCACACGTTGCGCCGAATTTCGTCGCCGATGCCTCCCCAAAACCATCTGCCATGCCCGGTTTTCTCCAGGACGCCGGGCAAGCGATCACGTCACGCAACCGCGCGCGTCAATCGGCAATGTGCTGAGTTCACCGTGTTCATCGAGCAACCAGGCTTGATCAAACAGGTTCGACACAACGCAAACGTGGTTGGGAATGATCTTGACCCGTTGGCCCACGCACAAGGTCTTGCCGGGCTCCAGTTCGACAATGCCGTGCTCTTCGCTCAGTCCAACCATGCGCGCGCCGGGGTGGCCCAGAATGGCACCATATCCCTCCAACCCCAGCAAGTCCGAGGTCAAGGCCTTTGAACCTGCATCAAGGATTGCACGGTCCCGTGTTGGTCTGCTGACCACCGTCGCCAGAACGTAGGCGCTGCAATCTTCCCACTTACAGCTACCCCGCTCGGCCAGAGAACGGTCGTTGTAGACATAGGTCCCTGCGCGATATTCGGTGATGATACCAGCGCTTTCGGCCTGCCACATGTCCGGCGTACCGCCCGAAGACACCACCGGACAGGCGATGCCGCAGCTCTGAAGCGCGTTGAGCGTCGCGCGCATGAAGGCCAGCACGTCGGCCCCACCACCCAGAGCCGGGTAGGTCATGAGGCCGCCAAATTCGAGCCCTTTACGCGTGTCGATGGCTTGCGCCAACCCGACCGCTTCAGCGGGTGTTTGCACACCACAACGCTTTGCGCCCGTATCGCACTCTACCAATACCGATAGCGGCTTGTCAGCAGACGCGAAAGCCTGGGCAAGCCCCTGGATCACATCCCCGTTGTCCGCAACCACAGCCAAGCGATCCAGGCGCGCTGCAAGTGCGCGAAGTCGTTGCAGCTTTTCTTGACCTAAAATATTGAACGTGATCAGAATATCGCGGATGCCAGCCTCGGCCATGACCTCCGCCTCGCCGATTTTTTGACAGGTGATGCCGCCTGCCCCAGCAGCCAGCTGCGCGCGCGCGAGCACAACGCTCTTGTGGGTCTTAATATGTGGGCGGCTGGCCAGGCCCCGCTGGTCGCAAAAATCCTGAAACCGCCGAATATTGCGTAGTGTTTTGGCTTTGTCGATCACCAGGGCGGGGGTCTCAATTTGCAGAAAATCAGAGGTCATGGGGGGTCTCCACCCGGGGCCAGATCGCCCGCTTTAGGTTTTTATAGGGAGTGCTCTTTGGGTTGTTGGGGTAGGGTCCATCAACCGCCGCATAGAGAATCAAAGGTGAAATACGCGAAAAGGCGTCATGGAAATGGTTGGTTGACTTGACCACCAACAGCGTTTTGCTGCTGGGATCGATGCCAAGCGCTGAGAACGCGTCAGGGTTAAAGACCTGGCTGCGCACCGTGTTGAGCACAACGTCGATGCCCTCGACTTCGATCCAAACGCAATCGCCCATCGGCACGACACTGGCCCCAAAGCTCTGCACGGCAGCGGGCACCACCCGACGCACGGTCACCTCCTTGTCGATGGGCTCGCCGCCCGCGCCCGACATCTTGCCGCCGAAGCGCAAGCGGAACCGCGCCCCCTCGCCCGCTGAAGCGCAGGTGCGAACAGCGATGGGGTCCCAAATCGTTGCCAATGCCGCGTTCTGCACCTTGCGCTCCAACATGGTGCGCAGAATTATGGTCGAATCCCCTGGTACGCCGCCGCCCGGATTGTCCCAAACATCGGCGATCACAACAGGGCTTTGGCCCGCCGCAAGTGCACAATCCAACGCAACCTGCGGGTCCAAGAACTCGGGCTTGGTTTTACCGCGCATGGCGAACAACTCCATGCCAAGCTGCTTTGCCAGCGCGTCGCCTTCTGGCTTGGCATCGTTCGAAACGACGATGACATGAGCACCAAGGTCGGGCGTGTCCCCTGCCATGAAGCCATGAATGAGTGAGATCGAAACGATGTTTCCTTGCCCTTCAAGGGACTTCATCCGATCAACATAACTGCGCATGGGGTCTCGGCTTGTCGGCAACACGTCGATCATTTTGCAGTCAAAGGTCGAAATGACCGGGCGCAACTCCCCGTTTACGGTCTTGCGCACCAGCTCGACCAGATTTTCGGCAACCTCCACAAAGTCGGTGTGCGGGAATTCCTTGAACACCGTGATGAGGTCCGCATTGTCCACCCGCTTTTTCGACAGGTGGCTGTGCGGATCGAAGGTCACGCCGATAATGACCTGTGGGCCGACCAGAGCGCGCACGGCCTCCAGCAGCTCCCCCTCGCAGTCAAGGCAATCTTGGGCTACCATGGCACCGTGCAGCCCCAACAAGACAATATCTACCGGAAGAGCTGCGCGCAGCTCGTCGAGCAGGTGATCAAGCAGGTGCTCCCAAGTTCGCCGATTGACAATCCCCCCAGGCTCAGCCCAGCTCGCCGTTCCCTCGATCAAGGTCCAGCCCAGCTCTTGCGCCCGCGCTCGCGCCACCGGGAACACAGCGCTACACAGCGTCGGCGTTTCTGGATGCTGGCCGGCAGGGGCGTAGAAGCTATCTTTGAAATCTTGCAGATCGGTCCAAAGGGGGGAGAAAGTGTTGGACTCTGTTGCGATTGACGCCAAGAAAACTCGTTTGTTCGCCATCATGCCGCCTTTTGCGCTATGCGTGGGATTGAAGCCAGCAGCCTGCGCGTGTAGTCGTGTTGGGGGTTTTCGAAGATCTGACTTTTGTCGCCCATCTCCACAATTCTCCCCTTGTACATGACCGCCACACGGTCAGAGATGTGGCGAACGACACCCAGGTCGTGGCTGATAAACAGCATGGACAACCCATTGTCTTGCTGTAGTTTTTTCAACAAATTCAACACCTGTGCCTGGATCGAAACGTCCAGTGCAGACACCGCCTCGTCGGCAATGACCAGGCGCGGTTTCAAAATCATGACACGCGCAATTCCGATCCTTTGCCGCTGGCCGCCCGAAAACTCGTGCGGGTATCGCTGCATGACTTTTGGATCCATGCCGACCTGCTCTAGGGTCTCGACAATCTTGCTGCGTGCCTCGGCCCAGTTACGCGCGAGTTTGTGGATGAACAAGGGCTCAGCCAGCGTTTGTTCAATGCTGCGGCGCGGGTTCAGCGAGGCAAAGGGATCTTGAAAGATCATTTGGATCTGGCGGCGCAGCGGACGAAAGGCACGCGGCGACATGGCCAGGATGTCTTGGCCATCAAAGTCGGCGCGCCCACCTGTCGCCCGTTCGAGCTGGGTGAGGGTGCGCCCAACCGTGGACTTGCCGCAACCGCTCTCGCCGACAAGGCTTAGGACCTCGCCTTCGCGCACCTCAAAGGAGACGCCGTCAACAGCCTTGAGCTGCGACTTGGCCTGAAACAGCCCGGTCTTGCCGATTGTGAAGTAAGTCTTGAGGTCGCGAACATCGAGCAGCGCCCTCTTGCTTGTGGCTTGGGTCATGCATCACCTCCTGCCTCGCCACCCGATGGGCGGTCGTTGGGAAAATGGCAGCGCACCAAATGGTCGTCTGACACATAGTCTGCGCTTGGCGGACTTGTGGCGCAGCTCGCTTGTGCAAAAGAACAACGCGGATGAAATGCGCAGCCTGGCAGCACCTCATCAATCAGAGGCACACGGCCTGGGATGGCGTTCAGCCACTCAACGTCATGATCGACCACAGGGATTGAGGCCAAAAGCCCTTGCGTATAGGGGTGGCTCATGTTGGAAAAGAGCGTTGCCGTCTTGGCACTTTCGACGATTTTGCCGCGGTACATAACCACAACTTTATCGCAGGTCTCAGAGATGACTCCCAAGTCGTGAGAGATTAGGATAATCGCTGTGCCGGTGCGCTTTTGTAGGTCAAGCATCAGGTCCAGAACCTCCTTTTGCACCGTCACATCCAGTGCAGTCGTCGGCTCGTCCGCAATCAACAATTTGGGCCCACAGGCCAGCGCCATGGCGATCATCACCCTTTGGCGCTGGCCGCCGGAAAGCTGATGCGGATAGCTGTCGACACGGCGCTCAGGATCTGGAATGCGCACCAGATCCAGCAGTTCAATCGCCCGGGCTCGCGCTTGTCTCTGCGACATGCTGCGATGCTGACGCAGGCTTTCGATGATCTGATCACCGATACGATAGACAGGATTGAGGCTGGTCATCGGCTCCTGAAAGATCATGGCCATTTGATCGCCCATGATCGCGCGGCGGGCCCGCGGCGACAGTGCCAGCAGGTCCTGCCCATTAAAGGAGATCGAGCCACCTGTCAGCCGCAGCATGCTGCCCTCTAGCAGGCCCATGATGGCCAGCGACGTCAGGCTTTTTCCGCAGCCGCTTTCACCGACGATGCCCAAGGTCTGGTTTTCTTCGACATCAAAGGAGATGCCCTGAACGACAGGCAGAACTTTGCCTCCGATCGCAACCCCGACCTCAAGGTCTCTTACTTCTAGAAGTGCCATGGATCAGACCCCCGCAATGTCGTCTTTGAACCTGGGGTCCAGGCTATCGCGCATGGCGTCACCAATCAGGTTCATGGAAAAAACAGACAGAATAATCAGCGCGCCGGGGAAGATCAGCAGCCAAGGCGCGCGCGTGATATAGATGCGCTCTTCGCTGAGCATGTTGCCCCAACTGGGCACTTCGGGCGGCAGTCCCAGCCCAAGGAAATCGAGAGCGGCGGCCTGTAATTGAGAAAAGGCAAAGATAAAGCTGGCCTGCACCAGCAAGGGCGAGATCAGATTTGGCAAGATGTGGCGAAACAGGATCGAGGCGTGCCCGGCGCCCGAGCAGGTCGCAGCATCAACAAAGACCTCGTTCTTCAACTTGAGCGTCAGCCCAAACAAAATGCGCGCTGTGGTCGTAGCATAGACCACCCCGATCACGATGATGGTGTTCAAAACGCTGCGCTCGAGCAGGGCCATCAAGACCAGAGCGAGCAGAAGCGCAGGAAAGGCCATCAGTACGTCCACAAGGCGCATCAAGACATGCCCAAGCCGGGTGGAATAGGCCGACAGCATCCCGATGAGCCCCCCCGTACTAAGAGCCACCAGGACGCTGCCCAAGCCGATGAGAACCGCCATGCGAGCGCCAAAGAGAGCGCGAGACAAGGAATCTCGGCCAAAATGGTCGGTACCAAAGATGTAGGGCCATCCCGGTTCGCTCAAGCGGACCATCGGATCGAAATCCAGCGGGTCGAAGGGAGCGAGCAGAGGGGCTGCAACAGCAGCAACGACAACGATCAGCAACCAAATCAAACCAAAGGTTGCCAGGCGACGGCCACGGAAGATGGCCAGGAAAGACGTGATAGCGCTCATGAAAGGGACACCCTTGGATCAAGGCGTGCGTAGGCCAGATCCACCAACAGGTTGATAAGCATGTAGAAAATGACGATGATCAAAATGACACCCTGGATCACCGGGTAGTCGCGTCGCAAGATCGACTGCACGACCAAGCGCCCAATGCCGGGTAAGGAGAAGACCGTTTCGGTCACTACCGCCTCGCTGACCAGGGCGGCGAATGTAAAGCCGAAGGCTGCGGCCACGGCAATCAAGGCATTGCGAAAGATGTGCTTGATCGCAACACGCGCAGGATGCAGCCCCTTCGCCCGCGCCGTGCGCACATGGTCCTCGCGCGCAACATCCAACATAGAGGCACGCACCAGGCGAATGATCAAAGCTGCGTTGGGTGCCGCGAGCGTCAGGCTTGGCAGCATGAGATAGCGCAAATTAAACACGCCGCCTTCGTCGGTGATCGACGGAAATCCCGAAGACGGAAACCAGCCAAGCCCAACCGCAAAAATCAAAATCAAATAGAGGCCTAGCCAGAAAGTCGGGACAGAGGCGAACAACATGGCGCCGCCGGAGGCCAACTGATCGGCCCAAGTCCCGTGGCGGGTGGCGGCAAGGATGCCGATAGGAATGCCCAAAACTATGATCCACATCATGGTCATGCAGGCCAATAGGATCGAAGTCTCCGCGCCGCTTGCAATGACTGCCAAGACCGGCTCTCGAAAGAACACAGAGGTGCCAAGATCGCCCTGAACCACGTTAGAAAGCCAGATAAAATATTGTGTCCACAATGGCTTATCTAGACCCATCGCACGCGTGAGTTCGGCGATCTCCTCGGGCGTTGCAGTGTCCCCCAACAAGATCGAGGCAGGGTCTCCGGGGATAAGATGGATAAACAAGAAGACCAAGATCGACGCGGCTAACAGCGTCGGTATCAGGGCCAGCAACCGGTTGAAGGTGTAGACAAACATGGGGCGATCCTGGGTGGTGGAGGCGGCCTCCTCTGCCGCTGTGCGGCAGGAGAGGCCGGGGAGGATACGTTACTTGGAGACGTTCCAGAAGCTCGGCCAAATCAAAGTGGCCTCACCAAGTCCTTGAAGTTTGGGCGATGCAATGTTGTAGCTGTAGACATCACCAGTCTTCATGGTCGGAACCTGCTCATAGATCAGGCCCTGGATTTCTGACCAAATCGCCTGGCGTTCGGCAGGGTCTGAGCTTTCGGTAAAGCGCACCTTCAGGGCCGCCTTTTCCGCAGTTGTCCACCAACCGGGGTAGTTGTCATTCATGACCGAGATCAGGATGGGGTCGGGCACGAAACCGTGGTGCGTGAAGAACAAGTCCCACTGGTCCGGCTGCGCGCGCTTTTCGATCAAAGTTGCCCAGTCATAGACCTGCAGGTCGATGTTGAAGCCTGCTTGTGCCAATTGCTTAGTGTAGACAATCGCCGTGTCGTAGTGGAAGGGGTAATTGGTTGACACCATGAACTTGATTGGCTCGCCATTGTAGCCAGCCTCTTTCGCCATAGCGCGGGCAGCAGCAGCGTCGCCCTTGCTGAAGTTCTCCGTCCCAGACTCGCTGTACCAAACGTTGCCGTTGGGCAAGACCGAGCCGTTGGCACGCCAAAGGTTCTTCGGACCGATTGCAACTTGCAGCGCTGGCGTCTTGTTGATCGCGGTCTGGATGGCACGACGCAGAGCGAAGTTTTCCTTCAAGGGGCCGTCTTTTGAGTTCATGAACACCAGGCCGAAGATCGGGCCGCCATTCAAAATTGTGGTCACAGACGAGTCTGCTTCTAAGTCGGCATATAGGTCACCTGGGATGCTTTCGGCATAGTCATAGTCACCTGCCTTCAGGCCAGCAACACGTGTGCCCACGTCAGGAACCGGGATGAATTCCAGCGTGTCGAAGTCTGCGACACGGGCGCCGCCGTAGCCGTCCGCATCGCCACTGGGCGAGGCGTAATCGTCGTAGCGGATCAGTTCAACATGTCGGTTGGCCTGCCACTCTTCGAACTTGTAAGGACCTGTTCCAATGTAGTTTTCTGGCGCAATGGGCTCTTTGCCGGCCCCCTCAACGACCGACGCCGGATAGATCGCAGGACCGCCGTTGATGAAGGCCATGATGTTCTTCCAAGGACCAAACGGGCTGCTCAGCCTGATCGTCACCTCATAAGGGCCACTGGCCTCAACACTCTCGACGTTGCCGAACAACAGGCCGCCGCGCGAGCCATACTTGCCCCAACGGTTCAAAGACGCCACCACGTCAGCAGAGGTCATAGCCTGGCCGTTGTGGAAGGTCACATCATCGCGCAGAGCGATCACGATGGTCTTGCCATCCTCGGACACAATCTCACCAGAGGCGAGCAGTGGGACGGGAGAGTTGGTGGAATCAAAAGTGTAGAGGCCTTCAAAAATATGGTGTGCTATGGTTGTGGCCAAATCAGACGTAACAACATGCTGATCCAAGCTGGGGGGCTCGCCTACGGTCGCGTAGCGCAGTGTGCCGCCGGCAAATGCGAAGCCGGCGATCGCGGTCATCGCCCCCGCTAGCACCGTGGTCTTTGCCCAATTTCTAAGTTTCATAGCTTCCTCCTATACAAAAAATTACACGTTCATGTCGTGATGTAACTTTCTTACATTTCATCCTCACCATTTGTCAAGAATTTGTTGTGAACCTCTGAAACACTTGCTAGTTTACGTAAGAAAGTTACACATTACCTAAGGAAAACCCAAAAATGTCTCAAGCCATTGTCCGATATGATTCCGCCGATGCGGCGGCAGGCGGCACGAATCGCCCCTTCGCCAAGGCCGTGCGGGCCGGCGATTTCGTCTACGTCTCTGGCCAGGTGCCGAGCGTTGACGGAGAGATTATTGTCGGCGGAATCGGCGAGCAAACCGAACAAGTCATCCGCAATATCATCGCTGTGCTCGCACTTGCAGACTGTGGTCTAGAGCACGTAGTCAAGGTCAATGTATGGCTTGATGACCCCCGTGATTTCACCAGTTTCAACGGGGTCTTTAAGCGGTATTTTTCCGACCACCCGCCAGCCCGCTCGACCGTTCAGTCCCAGCTGATGGTGGATGCGAAGGTTGAAATTGATGTAATCGCCTATAAGCCCATGAGTCAGACGGGTCGGTAACCAGCGCAAGCCCCGCAGCCCCTCTCTGCGCTCTTCCCCAGCGCCCTCTCAGAAAAGCTAGGACCCATGAACAAAGTAATCGACATCATTTCGCAAATGCGCAGCCTTGATGGGAGGTTTCCCAAGCAAGAACAGAAGGTCGCGGACTTTATCCTCTCCCAGCTTGAGCCTGCTTCTCAGATGACCCAAAGCGACATCGCCGAGGTGGCGGGCGTTTCGGTGGCCACGGTCAACCGCTTTTGCCAGGCGCTCGGCTGCGAGGGCTTTCGCGACTTCAAGATCCGGTTGGCGCAAAGCGTCGCCGTCAGCCTGCAGTATCTTGGCGGGCCGGGGCGCGCGGATTCGGAGTCGGATCAGTTGGTGGCTCAGGTTTTTGGAGCCTTGGTGGAGTCGCTCAATCGCGTGCGCCCACAACTGCTTGCCAGCGCAACACACGAGGCCATCAGCCTCCTCGCCCAAGCGCGTCGCATCTCCTTCATGGGGGTTGGCGGTGGCTCGGCCAACGTCGCTCGCGAGGGCGCGAACCGCTTTTTCAGGTTGGGGATTCCCGCCGAAGCCCACTCTGATGGCTATTTCCAGCGCATGCTAGCCTCAACCTTGTCTGATGGCGATGTGGTCTTCGCCATTTCTGCCAGCGGCCAGCCTACTGAGCTGCTGGACAGCGTTGCGATCGCACGCCAATACGGAGCCAAGACCATCGCCTTGACCAAGACGGGCTCTGCGCTGGCAAAATCCGCAGATATCGCTATCGAAATCGATATTCCCGAAGATCAGGATATTTATAAGCCCTCAGCCTCGCGGTTGGTTTTCATCGCTATCGTCGATGTGTTGGCGGCGGGCGTTGCCCGCAAGCGTCCTGAGCTGGCCAAAGAATACCTGCGTCGCATCCGCACCTCGCTCATTTCCCTGTCAGACGACGTGGGACCCAAGCCCATTGGTGACTAATCTTATGTCCAAACCTTTCACAACTGCTTGCCTCGGAGAGGCCATGGTGGAGCTGTCGCTCGACGGCGATACCACCAGCCTTGGCTTTGCTGGTGACAGCCTGAACACCGCCATCTATTTGCGCCGTGGCTTGTCGCAGCAGTATAGCGTGTCCTTCGTCTCAGCCATCGGTGCCGACCCCTTGTCGCAGCGCATGCTGCGCTTTATCAGCGCCCAGGGCGTGCGCACAGATCACCTGGCACAAAACCCTGAGAAATTGCCCGGCCTCTATGCGATTAACACGGATGAGGCCGGCGAACGCAGCTTTTTGTATTGGCGTGAGAATTCGGCAGCCCGCGCTGCTTTTGATCAGGGATTTGACGCCCTGAGCGGGTTCGACCTAATTTATCTATCTGCCATTTCACTGGCCATTGTTCGACCATCCGTGCGGGATGCTTTGCTGACGTGGCTTGAGAATTGGCCCGGCCGGGTCGCCTTCGACTCCAACTATCGCCCGCGCTTGTGGGAGAGCCAAGAGGCCGCGCGCGTCGCCATCGCCCGGGCTTGGCAGCGCGCAGACATCGGCTTGCCTTCCCTGGACGACGAACAAGCTCTGTTCACTGACAGCGATGAGCAAACGACCTTGCATCGCCTGCAGGGCTATGGCCTCAAGACAGGCGCGCTGAAACGTGGCCCCTTGGGGCCAAGACTGCTCTCCGGCCAAACCATTGATCAACGGCAGCTCGCATCACCTGCTCAGATTGTCGATACGACGGCGGCAGGCGACAGCTTCAACGGCGCTTTTCTTGCGGTCTATTTGTCCGGAGGCTCGCAAGAGCAGGCCGCCATAGCGGGGCACGCTTTAGCCTGTAAAGTCATCGGTCACCGCGGTGCAATTTTGGCATCCAGTCCGTCAAATGGCGAGGTGTCCAAACTTTAGAGACCAGCCAAGAAGCCGCTCATAGCTTAAAAAGATCGATGTTTGTACGTCGGGCGACGGTTGGACGCCAAAGTGGCGCCCCCTTTCTCGCCAAACAGCCAACGGCGCATCAATCTTCGTGACCATGGCCGAGCGCATGCACATGAGGCGCGGTCCAAACTGGTCGGTCAAAAATTCTTTGGTCGGGCCCACATAGATGATCGGCGCCGGACGCTGATCAAGGCGCGCGCCAATGATATCGAGCATGCTATCGGTCTTGCCAGATTGGGCCGCGGTCA
>CAZHYF010000082.1:0-10567 GCA_964536635.1 uncultured Rhodospirillaceae bacterium
AGTGAATCAGATCATAGCTTCAATGGGAATCCCTTAATTGAGTACGGACCCTAGATCCAAACCTGCCCAGGCGGCAAGGACCAGCGTTGCAGGGACCGGCGTTGCAGGAACCAGCGTTGCAAGGCGCAATGACGTGAAAGGAAGGGTCGGCACATGCAGACCAACAGAAAGGCTTGGCTTCTGGGGTTGGCTGTCAGCCTGCTGAGCGCGCAGGCGGCTTGGGCGCAGTGCCTGCCCTTCGACTTCTATTGCCTGCTGCAAGGCTATGGCCAAGGTCAAAACGATTACAGCGGCTATGAATCGCCCTATGGCCAGCCAGCTCCCGGCGCGCGCTGGGCAAATCCTTATGGCAGCAATCCGCCGCGCATCGTTGATCAGTACGGCACCTACTACGGCCGCTACTCGACCGATCCCTAGCGGGAGGATTCCATCGCCAACCCCGACGGGGCCTTTGGTCCAAACGGCCAGGGGAACCCTTACGGCTATCACCAGGGCTACAGCAGCGGGCCAGGCTATGGCACCAGCAATGGCTACACGAACAACAACGCCTACGGGCTGGGCAACCAGGGCGGATTTGGTTCTGGCAACGGTTACGGCTATGGCAATGCCACGGGGACGGGCAACCTTTACAACAGCCTGAACCGGGGAGAGACGGGCCAGCGGCGCTTCTATTTGCTGCCTTCTGAGGACTGAAAATCTGGCGCGCGCGCCGTGTGCATCGGATGACGCGTTACCAAGGCGCAAGGCACAAAAAAACCCGCGAGAAGCGGGTTTTTTTTATAACCGGAATGGCGCGAGTGACGGGGCTCGAACCCGCGACCTTCGGCGTGACAGGCCGACACTCTAACCAACTGAGCTACACCCGCGCATTTCGGTGAAGCGGTGTGTAGTCGCCTAACCGCTTTGAGTCAACCGCAAAAACTCAGGAAAGTGGGATTTCTGTTTGTAGGCGGTGAAGCTGGCCGGACGGGCCCTCGATCAGCAAGGAATCGGTCACCCAAGCCTGAGAATCACGCAGGGGTGCTTGCAGAATTAGACCGTCGGTCAATCCGGTCAAACAGAACTGGAGCCGGTCGCCAGCCACCAGGTCGTTGAGGCCTAGCCAGCGCTGACAGTCCATGCCTGCTGCTTGTACGGCTGCGATCTCATCGGGCAACTGGGGCGCCAATCTGCCGAAGCAATCCCCGCCCAAAGCCTTGGCGGCGACCGCGGCGATGACGCCTTCGGGGGTGCCACCAATGCCCATCAGAGCATCCACGTCTTGTCCGTCCAGCAGTGCCAGCATGGCCCCCAGCACGTCACCGCCTGAATTGAGGCTGACCCGTGCGCCAGCATCCAAGATGGCCTTGATCATTTCGGCGTTGCGAGGCCGCTCCAGGATATAGATCAACAGCTCGCTCACCTCTTTGCCCTTGGCGCGCGCCAGAGCCTCCAGGCGGGCCGCCATGGGGGCCTCAGGGTCCAGCGCGCCCTTGGCATCGGGGCCGACCACCAGCTTGTCCATATAGAAGGCAGGGCCCGGCTCAAACATGGCCCCCGGCTCCGCCAGAGCAATGACCGAGAAGGCGTTGGGCAGGGCCTTGGCACAGAAGGTGGTGCCCTCCAGCGGGTCCACGGCGATATCCAGTGCCTCGCCCGCGCCAGAGCCCAACATCTCGCCATTGTAGAGGGCTGGGGCCTCGTCCTTCTCCCCTTCGCCAATCACTACGCGACCTTTGAAATCGGCCGGGCCGAGCACCGCGCGCAGGGCGTCAACGCAAGCTCCGTCGGCGCCGTTCTTGTCCATGCGGCCAACAAAGGGCTGGGCAGCGATGGCTGCCGCCGAGGTGGCTTGGGCCAGGGTCAAAAGCGAAGGAAAGGACATGCGAGCGGCTTCCGTTGAGCGGGGGAGTCAGGAGGGCGAGCCCCAAAAACGAGGACGCAGCCTCGCGCTGCTCGCCATGCGCTCTCTGTTTGCCAGCAAAGTCGTCCACGATCAAGCCAGCAGCCCTTGCCCGCCTGCGCGATACGGGCGGGGGCTTGACGCAACCGTGTCACCGATCTTTAACGAAGCGCTCGCACGCGCGCGTTTCACAGAAGGGCGTTCGCCCTAGGCGCTCAATCGCTTTGATTTGCCGGCAAAGACGCCTGCGCACTTTATTCCAAGTGCGCGGGCTTTGCGTTAGACGCGCGCGGCGGCGGCAGCGGCGCGCTCTTCTTGCGCCCGCTTGCGCTTTTCTTGTGCTTCCCAAGCCTGCTTCTTGCGGTAGATGGTCGAGGCCGAGATGCCCAAGAGGTTGGCTGCCTTGGGGATGTTGCCACCACAAGATTCGATGGCCTCCAAGATGGCTTCCTTTTCGGTCTCCCACAGCGGCTTGATTTCGCGCGATTTGGCGTCGTTGCTCTCTGACTCGCCACCAAATGCCTCACCACGGAAGGCAGCATTGCTGTCATTGGCACCATGCCCGGCTGGCAGCATGGGTTGGCTGCCCAAGCCGTGGCCGTTCATGTGGCCTGCTGGTTGACCATTGAGCGAACGCATCATGCCAGAGCCCGCAGGCCCGCTCTCGCCTTGGGCGGGATGGCCAGCGTTCGCGCCATGGTATCCGTTCGTTGCATTGTGGGGGTAGCCCGCATAACCCTGACCCGGATAGCCACCTGCCACGGCCACAGTCCCGGCCACAGGCACCGCCATGTGCGGCACGGGCATCATGCCCATTTCGCGCGCCAGGCTGGGGTTAAACTGAGCAAAGCGATGCGTGCTTTCGTTCATGGCTTGCTCGGAATCCAGCGGTGGCGGCAGCATGGTGACCGTCACCTCTCCGCCGTCGTTCAACACCACCAAATTGCGCACGATGTTCTGGAGCTGGCGCACGTTGCCGGGCCAGGAGAACTTCAACAGCCGCTCGGCGGCATCGGGATCAAAGCCGGTGAAGGACTTCTTTTCTTGCGCGGCGTAGCTCTTCAAGAAGGTGTTGGCCAAGGCCAAGATATCGTCGCCGCGCTCGCGCAGGGGCGGCATGGCGATCGGCAGCACGTGCAGGCGGTAATAGAGGTCTTCGCGGAAGCGTCCGGCGCCGATCTCCTCCAGTGGGTCTTTGTTGGTGGCGCAGATAAAGCGGATATCCACCTTCTCCTGCTTGGAGGAGCCCACCTTGGCAAAGGTGCCGGTCTGCACAAAGCGCAGCAGCTTGGATTGCAGGTGCAGATCCAGCTCACAGATCTCGTCCAAGAACAAGGTCGAGCCGTGCGCTCTGGTCGCCGCGCCGTCATGGTTGGTGACCGCGCCGGTGAAGGCGCCCTTGACGTGGCCGAAGATCTCGGACTCCAGCAAGGTCTTGGGGATGGCAGCGCAGTTGATGGCCACCATCTCGTTGTTATTGCGGTCGGACAGATCGTGCAGCGCGCGGGCGGCCACTTCTTTACCCGTGCCGCTCTCGCCCAGAATGAAAATGCTGGCGTTCGAGGGCGCGGCGCGCTCGATCATGCGATAGACGAGCTGCATCGGCTTGGAGCTGCCAACGAAGCCCTGGAAGGTGTCGTGGTAGCTGACCTTGTTCTGGGCCACCTGACGCCTGACTTCGCGCTTGGTCAGCGCCGAGCGCAGGGTCTGCACCAGACGATCGCGATTGAAGGGCTTGACCAGGAAGTCATAGGCACCGCCGCGCATGGTCTCGACCGCTGTATTGATCGAGGCATGAGCGGTGATCATGATGGCGGCGGTCGGCAGCTTGCGGTCGTTGACGGCGCGCAGTACCTCAGTGCCCAGCATGTCGGGCAGGCGGATGTCGAGCAGCACCGCATCGGGGATATCGCTGTCCAAATAATCCAGCGCCTCGCGGCCGGTCGAAACGTGGTCAACCTCTACGCCTTCGTCTTGCAGATAATGCGCGTAGAGGTCTGCCAAGGAGCGTTCGTCCTCAACTAGCAAGACTTTAGGTTTTTCAGAACTGACCGGTACCATGCTGCTCATAGGGCTCTCGTTGCGCAAGAAATCTGGAATTTTTCTTTATTTTTCAATAATTTATTTTGGTTGAGAAAAATTCGCAATCTGCCAAAAAATTTTTCGTCCCTAATGATAAAGCTGCTTTGCAATTTGCACAACGCTGGCCTGGTTGGGGATGACCGCAAATCGACTCGGGCCAGGGGGCCGCCCCAAGAGGCGTTGAAAGCGGTGGCAGAGCTGGTCTCGCGCGGCGGTCGCAGGGGCGTCTTTGGGGTCAAGACCCTTGCGACCTACAAGGCGGATTTGCTAAGCAGCCTAGCAGCAGCCCTGGCCGCCCGGCAGATCTCGCCGGCAAGGCCGATTTGGCACCCTCACGTAGCCCGCCCGAAACTAAGGAAGCTCCATGACCGACGAAACCTCCGCCGCAGCAGACGCCGCGGCGCAAGCCTCAGCACAACAAAATCAAAGCCAGCAGGCCGCGCAGCCGCCGATCCAAATCCGCGCTCAGTTCCTGCGCGACGTTTCTTTTGAGGCGCCCAACGGTCCGCTGCCCCTGGTCGGCGCGCAGCAGCAGCCCGCGATCAGCGTCAACATGAATATCAAGCACCGCCCGGTTCCCCAGATCGGCCACGAGGTCATTTTGACCCTGACCGCCGAGAGCAAGTTGGGCAACTCCACGCTGTTCCTGGCCGAGGTGCACTATGGCGCGCTGGTCACTTTGGCTGAAGGCATGAACGAGCAGGCTGCCGGGGCTGCGCTGGTGATCGAGGTGCCGCGCCTGATCTTCCCCTATGTCCGCCGCATCGCCTCGGATCTGGTGATCGAAGGTGGCTTTCCGCCGCTGGCACTGAACCCGGTCGATTTTGTCGCTTTTGCGCGCAATGCCCAGGTTGAAGCCGCCGCCAAGCCCGACGACGCCACGCTGCAATAGCAGGCCGTGTCCTTCGCACTCATCGGCCGATAGGAGCCCGCCATGCCCAAGATCATCGTTTCAGATTCCGCCAGCCTGGTTGATCGTTGGATCGCGGCCATTTTGGCGCGCTGCCCCGACTTGGAGGCCGTGCCTTTGGCGGATTTGGGCGATGACCCGGCGGCGCTGGCCAGCGTCGATTACGCCCTGGTTTGGGCACCCGAGCCGGGCTTCCTGGCCTCGCTGCCCAATTTGAAGCTGATTGTCTCGGTTGGCGCGGGGCTGGATCACCTGACCAGCGATCCCGATCTGCCACGCCATCTGCCGACGGTGCGCATGGTTGATCCAGGCCTGACCCAGGGCATGAGCGAATATTGCGCTTGGGGCGTTTTGACCCTGCACCGCTTGTTCGCACCCTTGCTCAACAGTCAGGCCAGCGGGTCGTGGGACGTGGTGCATGCGCCCATCGCCAGCAATGCCCGCGTCGGGGTGTTGGGCTTCGGTGTGCTGGGCAGCAAGGCCGGTGAGGCGCTGCAAGCGCTGGGCTTCCAGGTCTGCGGCTGGTCGCGCAGCCCCAAGCAGCACGACAGCATTCCGCTTTACCATGGCGACGAGGGCTTGGACGCGGTGCTGGCAAGCTGCGATCAGCTCGTGCTGCTGATGCCCGCAACCGATGAGACCTATAAGATCGTCAACGACGCGTTCTTGGCGCGCTGCAAGCCGGGGGTTGGCATCATCAACGCCGGACGCGGCAGCCTGATCGACGACGAGGCCCTGTTGCAGGCTCTGGACAGCGGCCAGGCGGGCGGCGCGGTGCTGGATGTCTTCCACCAAGAACCGCTGCCCAGCGACCATCCCTATTGGGCGCACCCCAAGGTGATCGTCACCCCGCACGTCGCGGCTTTGACCTACCCCGAGACCGGGGCGGATCACGTCGCAGCGGCCATTACAGCGCTGGAGGCCGGTGCGCCGCTGCCTGCCGTTGTTGATTGGGACCGGGGCTACTAGAGCAAGCCGCGAATGAGTGGCCACACGAGAGAGCATGGACTTGCGTTAGAAATCAGTTAGCTAGAGCGGAAGGGCTGTTGCAAGACCAACGCCCGACGCTCTAGAGCTCGGATCGGTTCGAATCTTAGCGCCTTGGTCGCTGATCCACGCCAAAGATCAGCAGGATCACTCCCACTCCATCTCGGAAAAGACCTGCTGCGCATTGCGGCCCGCTAGAGCCTCGAACTGCTCAAGGTGGGCAAAGGCGCTTTGGTCGATCTGGGTCGAACCTTGCATGTCACCGCCTTCGTCGATGTAGGCGCCCATCGTCTGACGCAGGTGTTTTAGGTAGTCCAAAGTCTCGGCGGTGGCGCGTGCCAAATCGGTCGGCGCGCCGTGGCCGGGCACGATGTGCAAAGGCTCGAAGGCGGCCATGGCCTCGAACACCGCGATCCAAGAACCCGCGTGCGACTGTCCGCCAACGCCCAACAGACGCTCAGTATAGACGATATCGCCGGTGAACATGACGCGCTGTTGGGGCAACCAAACAAAGCTGTCGCCCGGCGTGTGCGCTTGGCCACGATGGAGGATTTGCACCTCGGTCCCGCCGAGGGTCAGAGTGTGATCGGCCTCGAAGGTCTGATCGGCATAGGAGGCCTGCGTGCCTGCCAGAGCGTCGTCGCCCAAAAGCTGAGACAAGGCGCTGAGCTGCAAGGAGCCGCGCTCTTGGTGGTCCGACACCGCGGCCTCAGAGGCGATGACCTGCGCGCCTTTGGCTTGCCAATAGCCGTTGCCCAGCCAGCGATGATCTTGGCCGCCGGTGTTGATCACCAGCTTGACCTGGCAGTCGCTGATGCCAGCGATGGCCTGCTCCAGCGCCGCTGCGCCTTGCCAGGAGCCGCCGGGATCGACCAGCAAACAGCCTTCGTCGGTGACAAGCAACCCGAAGGTGGCGTTGTTGGCCAAGTTGTCGGCGTTGCGCTTTTCGTGGGGTCCGACCAGGGCATAGACCTGCGGCGCCACCTGCTGGACTTGAAGCTGCGCCGCCGGGCTGGCGGTTGCGCCCAGCGCTGTGAACAGAGTTACGAACAAAGCGGGCAACATACGCATGGCGGGCTCCTGGGGCTTGCGAGGGTCGGCCAAGCCTAAGTCGCGCGCCTCCGCATCGCTAGAGACGAAAGATCGCGTCCATCACCTGAGACGGCTGCGGTTTAGCCGCGCCGATTGCGGGTCACCTGCGCCTGCAAGAAGCTCAGCACCGCATAGGCGCCCATCAGCTCGCCGCCCTTGGGCCGGCCGGGCCGCGAGTCCGGGTTCCAAGCGTTGGTGTCCATGTGCAGCCAGGGCGTTTCGGGGCTGACGAAGCGCTGCAAGAACAGGGCCGCCGTGATGGCACCGCCCAGATTGGCCGAGGGCATATTGTTCAAGTCCGCCACGCTGGAGCTCAAGAAGCGCTCGTAGGGCGCATAGAGCGGCATGTGCCACACCAGGTCTCCGCAGGCTTGCGATTGGGCCTGTAGCTGGGCAGCCAAGTCGGCATCATTGGAGAAGAAGGCCGGCACCTCGGCGCCCATGGCCACCCGCGCAGCCCCGGTTAGGGTGGCAAAATCGAACAAAAGATCGGGCCGCTCGTCGTCGGCATCGCTCAGCGCATCGGCCAGGATCAAGCGACCCTCGGCGTCGGTATTGCCCACCTCAACGCTCAGCCCCTTGCGGGTCTGGATCACATCTTGCGGGCGCATGGCCATGTCGGAGACGGTGTTCTCGACCGAGGCAATCAGCACCCGCAGGCGCAAGGGCAAGCCCAGCTCCATGATCATCGAGGCCAGGCCCAGCGCGTAGGCCGAGCCGCCCATGTCCTTTTTCATTGTGGCCATGGCGCCAGCGGGCTTGATGTCCATGCCGCCGGTATCGAAGGTCACGCCCTTACCGACCAAGGTCACCAGCGGGCCGGACTTGCCCCAACGCAGCTCGATCAGGCGCGGCGCTCGGCTGGCGTCCGAGACCACGCCCGCACCCACGGCATAAATGGCCGGGTAGTTCTTGGCCAAAAGCTGTCGGCCGACGAGGCTTGAAACCTTGGCGCCCTGTGCCTTGCCCAGATCGCGCGCCGCTTGCTCCAGGGCTTGCGGGGTCAGGACATTGGCGGGCAGGTTGACCAGATCGCGGCCGAGCGCGATGCCCTTGGCCAGCGCCAAAACCAGCGCGCGGTCGGCCTTCTTGGGCCAGACTAGGGTGCGGGCTTCCAGGCGGCGCGGCTCGGGCAGGCCTTCCTTGATGGGAGCGACCTGGTAGTGGGCCAGCGCCCAGCCCAAGGCCAGCGCGGTCGCCTCTTGTGCGGTGGCGGGTTCGTCCGCCAGGCGGTAGCGGCCCGGCGGCAGGTGGCTCGGCAGGCCCGCCAGAGCCCAAAGCGCGGGCTCCTTGCCGGGGCGCATCAAGACCTTGGCGAGATCGCCCTCAGGGCCTGGGAGCAACAGCAAGTTTTGCTTGCCGTCCAGAAAGCCGCTGGCCTTGATCCATGCCTTGTCCCGAGGCTCGAAGTCGCGCAAAGCGTTGCGCGGGCCGCTGTCCTCGAAGGTCAGCAGGTCAACGGTGCTGCGGTTGGCTCGGGCGTGGAAGAGGTCAGAAAACATGCAAAGGGCGCTCGACATTGGTCGTTAAAGGGCGGAGAAGCCGCCAGGCTAAGCAGGCAGCAGCAAAAGACAAACAAAAAAGGCGACTGCTATGCTGCAATCGCCCTATTGAACCCGAAGGGTTGGCCTGTAATCTGCGCTAGAACAAGTTCTTGATGCGCTTCAAGAAGCCCTGCACGCGCGGATAGTGGCTCTCTTCGCTGCTGGCCTTTTCGAAGTCTTGCAGAATTTCCTTCTGCTTGTCGGTCAGTTGCACCGGAATTTCGATCGCCGTGTGGATGATCATGTCACCGCGCAGGTTTGAGTTATAGACGCTCATGCCCTGGCCGCGCAGCCGCAGGGTTTTGCCGTGCTGGGTGCCGGGCTCGATGGTGGCTTGCAGCGTGCGGCCGTCGATGGTCGGCACGGTGATTTTGCCACCCAGGGCCGCCGTGACGAAGGAGATGGGGGTCTCCACATGCAAATCGTTGCCATTGCGCTCAAAGATGGCGTGGCGGCGCACACCCAAAACCACGTGCAGATCGCCGGGCTTGCCGCCTCGGGTGCCAGCTTCACCGCCGCCCGGATACTGAATGGTGGTTCCGTCCTGAACGCCCGCCGGGATGGTGACGCTCAGCTTCTTTTCACGCGTGGTGCGGCCTTGGCCGTGGCAGTCGCCGCAAGGGTCAGAGATGATTGAGCCCTGGCCCTGACAGGTGGGACAGCCGCGCTCCATGGCAAAGAAGCCCTGGCTTTGGCGCACGCGTCCGCGTCCGCCGCATGTGGGACAGGTCTCGGGCTCGGAGTTGCCCTTTGAGCCGCTGCCGTCGCAGGTCTCGCAGGTCTGTTTGACCGGGAAGCTGATGGTTTTCTTGACGCCCTTGAAGGCCTCTTCCAAGGAGACTTCCAGCGGGTATTCCAAGGTCGCGCCGCGGTTGGGAGCGCGTCCGCGCCCGCCGCCGCCAGCACCGCCAAAGGCGCCGAACATTTCTTCAAAGATGTCGGCAAAGCCTTCAAAGCCGCCGGCACCCGCGCCGCCGCGCGGGCCGCCGCCCATGCCACCGTTTTCGAAGGCCGCATGGCCAAAGCGGTCATAGGCCGCGCGCTTGTCGGGGTCGGACAGGATCTCGTAGGCCTCGTTGGCCTCTTTGAACTTGGTCTCAGCCTCGGCATCGTCGGGGTTGCGGTCGGGGTGGTACTTCATGGCCATCTTGCGATAGGCCGACTTCAGCTCCTTTTCAGAGGCTGATTTCGAGACGCCCAACAGGTCGTAGTAGTCTTGTTTTGCCATGGTGCTTTGCATCTGGTTCGAGCCTCCGTCATGCGGGGTGGCTTCATGTCAAAAAGCCGGAGTACTGGACCCCGGCTTTTCGAACGATCACGACAGCGCGCGGGCCGCCTTAGGCTTTGGACTCGTCGTCCTTGACCTCTTCGTAGTCGGCATAGACGCCTTCATCAGAGCCGCCCGCAGCACCTTCTGCGCCGCCTTCAGGGTTGGCGCCTTCGGCCTGCGCGTAGACCTTCTGGCCGATCTCCATTGCGATGTTGGTCAGCTCTTCGGTCTTGGCGGTGATGGCCTCAACGTCGTCGCCTTCCGCCGCAGCGCGCAGGTCGGCAATCGCTGCTTCGGCGCGCGCCTTGTCGTTGGCATCCACCTTGTCTTCAGAGTCCTTCAAGGTCTTCTCCAAGGTGTAGGCCGCGTTGTCGGCGGTGTTGCGCGCTTCGACCAGCTTGCGACGCTGCTCGTCGTTGGCGGCATTGGCTTCGGCGTCCTTGACCATCTTGTCGATCTCTTCGTCAGACAGACCGCCTGAGGATTTGATCTGGATCTGCTTTTCAGCACCGGTGCCCTTGTCCTTGGCAGACACGTGCAGGATGCCGTTGGCGTCGATGTCAAAGGTCACGTCGATCTGGGGCACGCCGCGCGGGGCCGCGGGAATACCGGTCAGATCGAACTGGCCCAGCAGCTTGTTGTCGGCGAACATGTCGCGCTCGCCTTGAGCCACACGGATGGTCACAGCTTGCTGGCCATCTTCGGCGGTTGAGAAGGTTTGCGACTTCTTCAAAGGAATGCGCGAGTTGCGATCGACTAGATTGGTCATCACGCCGCCCTTGGTCTCGATGCCCAACGAC
>CAZHYF010000083.1:0-1334 GCA_964536635.1 uncultured Rhodospirillaceae bacterium
ATTTGCCCTAGTCCAGCTTCAGCCGGGCCTCAGAGAACGTCATGGGACTGCGCAGCCCCGGCCGCCCGCCTTGCTCGATCTGCATGCCGCGATGCTGGAATTGCGGATCGGCAAAGACCTGCTCAACGCTGTTGATCGGCCCTGCAGGAACGCCCAGCCGTGCCAGCTCGGCCAACAGGTCATCGCGCTTCCAGCGGCTCAAGGCGGCCTCGATCAGCGGGATCAAGATTTGGCGGTTGGCCACGCGGGCCTGATTGGAGGCAAATCGCGCGTCCTGATGCCAGGCCTCGCCCAGCAAGGCGGAAAGCTTGGCAAACTGGCCGTCATTGCCGCAAGCGATGATCAGGTAGCCATCGGCAACAGGCAGGGCCTGATAGGGCACGATGTTGGGGTGCGCATTGCCCAGACGCTTGGGGCTGACGCCCGAGGCCAGATAGTTCAGCGCCTGATTGGCCAGCACACCGGTCATGCAATCGAACAGCGCCATATCGACGTGCTGGCCGCGCCCGGTGCGCGCGCGCATGGCCAGGGCCGCTTGGATGGCAATAACGCTATAGAGCCCGGTAAAGATGTCGGCGAAGGCCACGCCCATTTTCTGCGGTTGGCCCTCGGGCTCGCCGGTCAGATCCATGATGCCGCCCATGCCCTGGATCATAAAGTCGTAACCCGCGCGCGGCGCATAAGGCCCATCTTGGCCAAAGCCGGTGATGGAGCAATAGACCAGGCCCGGGTTGTCTTGGGCCAAGCTGGCATAGTCCAGGCCGAACTTGGCCAGGCCGCCCACCTTGAAGTTTTCAATCAGCACGTCGGCCTCGGCGATCAGCGCCTTGACCCGCGCCAGATCATCCGGATCTTTCAGGTCGGCGTTGACCACGCGTTTGCCGCGGTTGCAGGCAAAATAGTAGGCTGCGGTCTGACCGCCTGAGGCCGCGGGGTCGGACATAAAGGGCGGTCCCCAGCCACGGGTATCATCGCCTGCCGGGCTCTCGACCTTGATGACCTCAGCGCCCAGGTCGGCCAGGGTTTGGCCCGCCCAAGGGCCAGCCAGAATGCGCGCCAGCTCGACCACCTTGACGCCTTCGAGCGGGTAGGGCGCTGCGGGATCGGCGGCGCTCCAGCCGTTGAAATCTGCGATCACAAGCTGGCCTCCAGGCCGTCGATCAGCGCCTGAATTTCCGCAGGCGCGTTATAATGAACCAGTGACAGGCGGGTGACGCCCTTATCGGCACCAACGCCGATATGGTCCAGCAAGCGCGCGGCATAGAAGTGGCCTGAACCCGCGCAGAGCCCTTTGGCGCCCAGGTCGGCGGCGAGCTGCCATGCGCTCTTGTTAT
>CAZHYF010000083.1:1434-10470 GCA_964536635.1 uncultured Rhodospirillaceae bacterium
GCGTGATCGGGTCCGGCTGGGGTCAGGCGCTTGTTGATCAAGGGCGCGTTGAAGTAGTGCGCCTGGTTGGGCAGGGCCTCCAGCAGCCAGCGGCGCACCGCCATCAGGCCCTGGTGGACCGAATAAACTTTATACAGGCTAAAGAGATAGACATCGCAGCCCAGCGCAGTCACGTCAGGGATCTCGTGCGGAGCATGGCTGACCCCATCGACGATGACAATCGCCCGCGGCGCGGCTTGTTTGATGCGGCGGGTCCAGTCGGCGACCGGGTTGACCTGGCCGACGATGTTCGAGCAGTGCGGCAAGCAGACCAGGCCGGTCTTTTCGTTCAACCGGTCAAGCAGACCCTGGACATCCAACAGGCCGCTTTGGGCATCCACCTGCCATTCGTGCAAGCGCAGGCCGCGCGCCTCGGCCATGCGGCGCATGGCGCCCGAGTTGGCTTCGTGGTCCTGGTTGGTGACGATCACCTCGCGGTCGGCTGGCAGGTAGTCGCCGATCGCTTGGGCCAAGACATAGGTATTGATGCTGGTCGAGGGGCCAAATTGCACCTCCTCGGTCTCCAGACCCAGCGCGACAGCCCAGCGTTCGCGCGACTGTTCCATCAGCGCGCCCGCTTCCATGGCGGCCTTATGTGGGTGTTTGGGCTGCACCTTGTTGTGGGTGTAGTAGTGGGTCAGCCGCTGGATGGTGGCCGCGCAAGCATAGGAGCCGCCGGCGTTCTCAAAAAAGGCCTGATCGGCCAGATCGGCTTGTTGGAAGGCGGGGAATTGCGCGCGAACGAAGTCGAGGTCAAGCGTGGCCATAACACCTGCAAAGAGCTGAAAGTCTAGGAAGGCCGCCCTAAGACTCGGTCAAGCGCGGCATGAGTTCGACCAGGTTACAGGGCCGGTGGCGATTGTCTAGCTGCCAGACCAGAATTTCGTTCCAGGCGTCTTTGCAGGCCCCGGTCGAGCCCGGCAGGGCAAACATGTAGGTGCCCTGGGCCAGCCCGCCCAAGGCGCGCGATTGCATGGTCGAGGTGCCGATGGATTTGATCGAGATCCAGCGGAACAGCTCGCCAAAGCCCTCGATTTCCTTTTCCATCACCCGCTTGAAGGCCTCGGGCGTCAGATCGCGCCCAGTGACGCCCGTGCCGCCGGTGGAAATGATCACGTCCACATCGCTCTGGGCGCACCAGGCGCGCAACTGGGCTTCGATGGCGTCGGGCTCGTCGCGCAGGATGAGGCGCTGCGCCACCTGATGGCCCGCGGCCTCAATCAAGGCCACCAAGGTATCGCCAGAGCGATCATCGGCCAGGCTTCGGGTATCAGAGACGGTCAGCACCGCGATGCGCACGGGCAGGAAGGGGCGGCTGTCATCCAAGCGATGGGGGATATCGTCGAGCAAGCTGGCAGTGTTCATGGCGTTGACCTGAGGCAAAGTGATGGCGTGCCGACGCGTCTGGGCAGCGCCGCACTAGAACTTGGATACGCCCGCCCGGTCCTGGCTAACATAGGGCAAGGTGCCGCCTTCGGTGAAGGCGATGAAGTCATCCCGGCTCTGCTTGAACTTGAGGCGATAGATCAACACCGAGCGCAAGACCTGATCGACATAGCTGCGGGTCTCTCGCGAGGGCAGGCTCTCCATAAACAAGAGCTGGTCGCCGCCGCTACGCGCCCGTGCTTTCCACTTTTTGGCGTTGCCGATACCAGCGTTGTAGGCCACCAGCAGGTTGACCACATCGCCATCAACCACTTTGGTGCCCAGAAGATAGGCCAGATAAACCTCGGCGTAGGCGATGTTCAGCTCGGGCTTGGTCAGGTCGCGCACACGGCCATAGGGGGCGATGTAGCCCTTCTTGACCACAAAGTCGGCGGCGGCTGCGGTGAGCTGCATCAGGCCGGTGGCGCCGATGCCGTTGGTCAGCTCGGGGCGGAAAAAGCTCTCCTTGCGCGCGATGGCGTTGACCAGAGCGCGGTCGATCAAGAAGCCGCCGTTGGGCTCGTAGGCCATACGGGGGTAGAGGTCGGCATAGACCCAGGAGGTCTGCTCGCGCTTGACGCTGGCATAGTGGCCAAGGCGCGCGCCCAGCTCGGGCAGGCCGACGCGGCGCGAGACGTGGCGCAATGCGCGGCGCAGCTCGACATCTTGCTCGCGCGCCATCATCAAAAGCTCCAGCTCGGCCAGGCGGTATTCGCCCACCTGGATCAGCGCAAAAGCCCGGCGCGCCGGGCGCCACGTGCCCAGCCGCTCCAGTTCCTCCGCGCTCAAGCTTTCCTGGTCAAAGCGCATGTTGGGTACTTCTTGCAGTTGCAGGGCGGCAAGTTGGCCATAGAGCGTATCGGGGAAGGTCATGGCGTTTTGCAGGTGCGTACTGGCGGTCTCGATCTGCTTTTGCACCAAGGCCGCGCGCGCGGCCCAAAAGTGACAGGCGGCGCGCTGATCGCTGAGCCAGAAAATGGAATTGCCGCAGTTGGTGAAGTGGCTCTCTGCGGTCTCCCAAAGGCCCAAGCGCCAGGCCGCCAAGCCTGCGATCCAATTGGACAGCGGCACGAATTTGCCATAGCGCCCAGCCGCCCCAGAGGCCAGATCGAAGGCGCGCCGGAATGCATCATCGGTGCCGTCGTAGTAAATTTCTGCTGCGATTTCAGCGCGTTGCTGGTCCCGTTCTGTAGGGTCGAGGATCAAGGCCGCGTCGGCGCTGCTCACCAAGTCCAGCGCTTGATCATAGTCGTCTAGGATCAGAAGATCGCGCACCCTTTGGCGCAACAACTGCCGCTCTTCGGCGCTGGACGCCGCTTGCGAGGCGTAGTGGCCTGCCTCTTCCAGCGCTGGGATCTTGAAGCGCTCTTTGGTGCCGCTGACTTCGGGCAGGTCGCGTTCACCGATGGTCTCAGCGAGCTGGCGCACGTCCTCGGCTTGCGGGTGGCGCGGGTAGGAGGAGAGGTAGTCGCGCAGGCTGGCTCCGTCGGGCAGCGGCGCTTCGGGGTTGGTATAGAGCTCGCCCAAGATGTGGCCCATCAGCAGCGGGTCTTTGATCGCCTGACGCGCCTCGGCGACAGCCAGGAAATCGCCCAAGCGCAGACCCTCGAAGGCCCGCTCGTAGGCAGTGGCATCGGCGGCGCTCAATGGGGTCGGCAGGCCATAGATGCTGGCTGGCTTTTGCGGCGGCGTCATAGGGCGCGGCAGATCGGGCTTGGCCTGCGGCAAAGGCGTCGGCAGGCCCTGGGGGTTGAAGAAGCTGGGCTGATCTTCGGTTAAATCCTGGGCACTGAGCGGGCTTGGCCCCAGTGCTAGGCCGAGAACAAGAAAGGCGCTGGCCAGCAGTCTGGCAAGGGGGGTGATTTGCATGGCGGGCTCGCTAGTCCTGGGCGCCGCTGCCGGCAAGGCCGGCGTCATCAAGCGCGGCCTTCAGGGTCAGGCAGTCCGACCAGGCTTCGCGCTTGGCGCGCGGTTGGCGCAGGAGGTAGGCTGGGTGCAGCATCGGTAGGGCAGGCAAGGTCAGATCGTGCGTTGCGTCGTGATAATCGAGCCACTTGCCGCGTTGCTTCAGGATGCCGTCGGGGCTTCCTGTCAGCGCTTTGGCCGGGCTGCCGCCCAAAAATACCAAGATTTTCGGCTTTGCTAAGGCAATGTGGCGGCGAACAAAGGGATCGCAGAGCGCAATTTCCTCGCTGGAGGGCGTGCGGTTGCCGGGCGGGCGCCAGAACAGAATGTTAGAAATGTAGAAATTCTGGCGGCGGTCGAGGCCAACGTGGGCCAGCATGCGGTCCAAGAGCTGACCGGACACGCCGACAAACGGCTTGCCGCTGCGGTCCTCGTCCGCGCCGGGCGCTTCACCCAAGAACATGACCGGGCTACCGGGCACGCCGTCGGCAAAGACCGTGTTTTTGGCCAAGCGCTTCAGCGCGCAGCCCTCAAAATCGCGCACGGCGGCCTCTAGGCTGGCCAAGTCCTGGGCTGCGCTGGCCGCTTGCTTGGCCGCTGACAGGGCGGCGGCGTCAAACGAAGCCTCTTGGCCAGCGATCATGGGGGCTGCCAAGGGACTGGAGCTGGCCGTGCTGAACTGGCCACGCGGACGCACCACCGGCGGCGCGCTGGCAGCACCTGGCCCCAATTTGCGGTCTTCAGGTTGTTGGCGGGGTCCGTCTTGAATCGCTTGAGCTCTTGGGCGCTGGCTTCGGCCCGTGCGCGGCGCACTGGTTGGGCTCAAGGTCTGTTCTAGAGCCTGAAAGCTGGCCCAGTCGGCTGGAGTCTCGCTCAGGGGCTCGTAGAGGCCTTCGGCCATCAACCAAGCGAGCTGCCGCGCGGCCTGCGCTGCCGTGAGAGCCGGTGTGGCGCTCGGGCTTTTGGGGGATTCAGGGGACGCGTGTGACATGGCCTCAATTTAATGCGCGAAATCGAAAAATTCAGGGTCAATCGCGTTCATAAGGCCTGAAACAAAACATTTATGTGCGTTTGCGGCCTTTTCCTGGCCGACTCACCCCGCTAGAAGGGAGGCCTGTGAATAACGCGCGATCACCAAGAAGGATTATCGCCATGAGCAATGAGATACAACGCGAATCCATGGAGCTGGATGTCGTCATCGTCGGCGGCGGCCCGGCTGGCCTGTCGGCTGCGATCAAGCTGAAGCAGCTCAATCCCGAGATCGAGGTCTGTGTGCTGGAGAAGGGCTCTGAAATTGGTGCACACATCCTGTCCGGCTGTGTCATGCAGCCCACCGCCATGGAAGAGCTGTTCCCCGACTGGCAAGAGCGCGGCGCGCCGCTGAACGTGCCGGTCCAGTCCGAGCGCTTCTGGATGTTGGACAAGAAGGGGGGCTTTTCTATCCCGCTGTGGGCCATGCCGCCCCAATTCCAAAACCACGGCAACTACATCGTCTCGCTGGGCAACGTCTGCCGTTGGTTGGGCGAGCAGGCCGAAGAGCTGGGTGTGATGGTCTTCCCAGGCTTCGCTGCGGCTGAGATCATCTATGACGGCGACCGGGTTGCGGGCGTCATCACCGACGACAAAGGCATCGCCAAGGACGGCAGCCACAAGCCGACCTTCGAGCCCGGCATGGAGCTGCGCGCCACCTACACCCTGTTTGCCGAAGGCGTGCGTGGCTCTTTGTCCAAACAGGTCATCGCCAAGTACGCGCTGGACAAAGACAGCGACCCTCAGACCTACGGCATCGGCATCAAGGAGCTGTGGGAGCTGGACCCCGAGCAGCACAAAGAAGGCCTGGTCATGCACACCGGCGGCTGGCCGATGGACAGCCAGACCTGGGGCGGCTCTTTCATCTATCATTTAGATAACAACCAAGCCTACGTCGGCTATGTTGTGGGCCTGGACTACAAGAACCCCCACTTGTCGCCCTTCCAAGAGTTCCAGCGCTTCAAGACCCACCCCAAGGTTGCGCCCATGTTCAAGGGGGCCAAGCGCATCTCTTATGGCGCGCGCGCGATCAACGAGGGCGGCTTGCAGGCCATTCCCGAGCTGACCTTCCCCGGCGGCGCGCTGATTGGCTGTTCGGCGGGCTTCTTGAACGTGCCCAAGATCAAGGGAAGCCACAATGCCATGAAGTCGGGCATGTTGGCCGCTGAAGCGGTGGTGGACGCGCTGGCCAAGGGCGAAGATCGCCCCACCAGCTATCCGGCGCGTTTTGAAGCCTCTTGGATGTACGACGAGCTGCACGCCGCGCGCAACTTCCGCCCCTGGTTTGCCAAGCTGGGCTTGCTGGGCATGGGTTTTGGCGGCGCAGAGCTCAAGCTGTCGGGTGGCAAGGCGCCCTGGACCTTGCACCACCGCCACAAGGACAACGAGGCGCTGAAGCCAGCGACCTCTATGCCCAAGGTCGACTACCCCAAGCCTGACGGTCAGGTTTCCTTCGATCGCAACTCATCGGTCTTCTTGGCGGCAACGGCGCACGACCACGATCAGCCCATTCACCTGACCTTGAAGGATGAAACGGTGCCGATCGCTCACAATCTGGCGATTTATGACGCGCCGGAGCAGCGCTATTGCCCTGCGGGTGTATATGAAATCGTTGAAGACCCGGAAAATGGTCCTAGTCTTCAAATTAACGCCCAAAACTGCGTGCATTGCAAAACCTGTGATATCAAAGATCCGAGCCAGAACATCGTCTGGGTCACGCCTGAAGGTGGCAGCGGTCCGAACTATCCCAACATGTAAGCCCTGCGCGTTCCTGGCCCTTGGGTCAGGCTAGGGCCACGAAAGACGGGGCAGAGGCCACTTTGCCCCACCCAAGCTAAGGAGGCCCTATGCCCAAGCGTTTTGCTCCACAGTCGCCCGTTCTGAGCGCGCGTTCTCGCATGCCTGCGGGGGGCGCGTGGCGCGCCTGGTTTGCAGCGATCGGGATGCTGTCGCTGGCGGGCATCAGCGGCCTAGCATCCGCACAAACCGGCAAGGCGCTTGATCCCGCCGATTTTCGCCTGAATTCCGATATCGAGCAGCCTTTGCCCGTTCTGGGTCAGGTTGTGCAATCTGGCAGCACCGATCTGGGTGACTACCTGGGGGCCAAATTGGCCATTGAGCAGGAGGACTACCGCAAAGCTGCCCAGTTGCTGGCCTCTTTGTTGGCGCGTAATCCCGACAGTATTGGCCTGGTCGCCATGCAGCATGGGCTGTTGGCCACCGAAGGGCGCTTTGACGAAGCCGCGCCCTGGGCGCAACGCCTGCTGGACCAGGATCACCAGGACGCGCCCGATGCGCGCGAAACCCTCTACTTTGTTGCGCTGAACAAGGGCGACTATGCTGCGGCGCTTGAACACGCCGAAGCCTGGACGGATCGGGGCGTCAACAGCGTCTCGCGCCCCCTGTCTTTGGCCTGGGCTCATGTCGGTTTGGGTGATGCGGCAGCGGCTCTTGACGTGCTGGACGCGGTGGAAGAAGGCGGGCCTGGCAACTTCGTGCACCCCTTCAAAGCGGTGGTGCACTGGATTGCGGATGACCGCGAGGCCGCGCTTGAGGACTATCTTGCTATTGCCTCTGACGGCGACCAGCAAATGACCCTGCGCCTGGCAGAGCTGATGCTGTTGGCCGTCGCAGAAGCGGGCAGCACCGACCAACAGACCGCGCTGATGGATGCACTGGACAGCGACCTTCTGGGGCTGCCAAGCCTCAAGCGCATCGTTGACGGCATGAAAGCCGGCGACCTCCAGAGTTTCCCGATCCGAACGCCCCAGGAAGCCGCTGCGGAGGTATTCGAGAACTTGGCCACCGCCTTCCGACAGGATGATCAAGGTGGCAACGCTGCGCTCGGCTTTGCGAGCGCGGCGCTCTATTTGCAGCCGGAAAACGCCCGCGCCCGCCTGGTGCGCGGAGAGATCTACGCCGGTCGCGGCCTCTATGCCTATGCCATCGAGGAGTACGAGCAGGTCGAGGGCGAGGCGAACCATATCTATACCGCCGACTTTGACCGCGCAGAGGCGCTGCGCGATTTGGGGCGCACCGAAGAGGCCCTGGCGCTGCTCGAAGAGCTGGCCGAGCGGGCGCCCGAGCGCTGGCGGGCGCTGGAGCTGATGGCGGATTTCTTGCGCGCTGATGATCGTTTTGAGGAGGCGGTCGAAGCCTATGCACGCACCGAAGAGCGCCTGCTCAAGCAAGGCGAGCCGGACCAGCAGAGCTGGCGCCTCTATTTCGTCTGGGGCATTGCTTACGACCAAATGAACCAGTGGCCCGAGGCCGAAGCCAAGTTCAACCGCTCCTTAGAGCTGGACCCCGAACAGCCCAACGTCTTGAACTATTTGGCCTATTCCTGGGTTGATCGCGGTTTTGAGGACAAGTTCGACCAGGCGTTGGATATGCTGGAGCGGGCCGTGGACGCACGCCCCAACTCGGGCTTCATCGTCGATTCCTTGGCCTGGGTGCTTTACAAGCTCGGCAAGTATGAAGAGGCGCTGAAGCACATGGAGCGTGCGGTCGAATTGATGCCCGCCGATCCGGTTCTGAATGATCACCTGGGCGATGTCTATTGGGTTAATGGCCGCTTCCAAGAGGCCGATTTCCAGTGGCGGCGCGCTCTGTCCTTTAAGCCGACCGACAAGGACCGTGCCCGCATCGAGCTGAAGCTTGAACTGGGCTTGGATCGCGTCGAAGCGCGTGAGGCTGAAGAGGCTGCCAGTGCTGCCGAAGGCGGCAGCGGCTCCTAGTCCGACCGTGTCGCAGTCCAGCGCTGAAGCCTTGCGGCTCTTTGCTCCGGCCAAGGTCAATCTTTATCTGCACGTCACCGGGCAACGACCCGATGGCTACCACCTGCTCGACAGCTTGTTCGTCTTTGCCAGCGCGCTGGGCGACGCGCTGACCTTGGCGCCGAGCCCGGAGTTCCAGTTTGCGCTTGATGGACCGCAGGCAAGCAACCTGGCGGGCGAGGATTGGCGCAGCAATCTGGTGGCGCGCGCGGCCTTGGGGTATTGGCGTGCTTTGGGCCGCAGCGGCGAGCCGCCGGTGGCTCTGACCTTGACCAAGGCCTTGCCGGTTGCGGCGGGCTTGGGCGGTGGCTCCAGCGATGCCGCGGCCTGCCTCAAGGCTATGGCGAGGATGTTTGGGCCCTTGGCGCGCCCTGAGGCTTTGCAGGATTTGGCGCTTGGCTTGGGCGCGGATCTGCCCGCTTGTCTGTGCGCACAGGCCCAATGGGTCAGCGGTATTGGCGAGGTCTGCCAGCCCCTGGGCGCCGCTTGGCCGGGCCTGGAAGCGGTGTTGGTCCAGCCGGGCCGGGCCCTGTCCACGCCGGCAGTCTTCAAGACCCGCGCGATGCTCTCGCGCGGCTTTCGCTCGGCAGTGGAGCAGCCAGGTCAGCACGTGACACCCAACGACTGGATCAACTGGTTGGCCGATCAGGGCAACGATCTAGAGGCCGCTGCGCTCAGCCTGGAACCGGCCATTGCTGAGGTGCTGGCGGCTTTGCGCGCGCAAGCGGGCTGCCGCTTGGCGCGGCTATCGGGCAGCGGCGCCTCTTGCTTTGCCCTGTTCGACAGCGCGGCAGAAAGCCAGGCCGCGGCAAGGGCGCTGAGCGCTGCCCATCCCCACTGGTGGGTGGGGGCGAGCCGCTTG
>CAZHYF010000084.1:0-6207 GCA_964536635.1 uncultured Rhodospirillaceae bacterium
GGCATCTCCTATTGGACCCTTGCAGCTCGATTTCGGCTATGCCATGAGAAGCCAAGCCAGCGACGACAAGCAGGTCTTCCGCTTCAACATCCAGCGCGGCTTCTAAGACTGCGCTCAAAAAAACATGAGAGAGTAGGTAAGCGATATGCGCCTTGCGCCCCTAACCCTTTTGCTCGCCTTGGCACTGAACGCCTTTGCGATGCCCGCCCTCGCTCAAGGCGAGGCTTTCATTCCCCGTGTCCTGGTCGTGGACCGCGATCGTGCCGTGCGTGAATCCGCCGTTGGCCAAAAGCTGCGCGACTTCGTCGTTGCTGAGAGCCAACGCATTGACGACTGGAACAAAGAGCAACTCAATGCATTGCGCGATGAATCCAAGGCTCTGAACGACCAGCGCTCTAGCCTGTCGCAAGAAGATTTCCGCGCCAAGAGCCTGGAGGTCAACGCCAAAGCCAACAAGATTCGCGCCGAAGTCGTGGATGCCAGAGCCAAGTTGGACCGCTATGCGCGCGTTCAGCGCGCGGCCATTTTGCAGTCTTTGAACGCGGTGTCGTTGGAAGTGGCTGCCGAGCAAGGCGTCAACATGGTCATTGCCAAGGGGGCGGTGATCGTCATGGCCGATGACTTTGACATCACCAATGCTGCTATCGAGCGTTTGAACGTCGCCATGCCTGAGCTGGCGGACCTCAGCAAGACGCCCGACTCGGAGTAATTCCGGCCGCTCGGCCCCTTGGGCGCGTTTGCCGTCTGGCCAAGCGCCCCAAGAGCCGCTACACACGGAGCCGACCGCTGGCTACAGCGGTCGGTGTTTTTTTGCGTGCTGAGCCCGCACGCGCGATCTGGAGCCGCCGAGCGGTTCCCAACACAGCCGGCTGGACGGCAAAGGATGCTATGACCGATACGCGTTTCTTCCCCAAGATGGAGCCCCTGACCCTGGGCGATGTCGCTGCCATGGCCGAAGGCGAGCTGGTCAATGGCGATCCCAGCGCTGAGATCACCGGTGTGAGTGCGGTCGAAGATGCCAAGCCAGGGGACATGGTGTCGGTCCACAACCGCCGCTACAAGCGCTATATCGCGGACAGCCAGGCAGGCCTTATCCTGACCACCCCAGAGCTGTTGAAGGGTGTCGAGCCCAAGGGCGCGGTCATCGCTTGCGAAGCGCCTTATCTGATTTTCGCCCTGGCGGGGGCCAAGCTGTTCGTCGAATGGCCCGAGATCAAGCCCGGTATCCACCCGCGCGCGGTGGTGGATGAGAGCGCCAAGATCGACCCGGGCGTTATGGTCTGCGCCGGAGCCGTTATCGGCGCCAACGTTGAGATCGGCTCTGGCACCAAGGTGGGGGCCAACGCGGTCATTGAAGACAACGTCATCATCGGCAAGGGCAACTGGATCGGGGCCAATGCTTCGATCTCTTATGCGATCATCGGCGATAACAACCTCATTCACTCCAACGTCAGCCTTGGTAATCGCGGCTATGGCTTCACGCCCAGCCCGACTGGCATCGTCAACCTGCCGCAATATGGTCTGGTGATCATTGGCAATGGTGTCGAGCTGGGTGCGGGCACGGTGGTTGACCGTGGCTCGGTGCGCGATACCGTGGTGGGCGATCAGTCAAAGTTGGGCGCCATGGTCAGCATCGGCCACAACGTCCAGATCGGCCGCTTCTGCACCATCGTCTCGCAGGTCGGTATCGCTGGCTCAACAACGGTCGAAGATTTCGTCATGATCGGCGGCCATGCCGGTATCAACGGCCACATCACCCTCAGCCAGGGTTCGAAGGTGGGACCATTTACGCCGATTTTGCGCTCGACCAAGCCCGGACAGGAAGTTTTGTCTTACCCGCCCTTGACGGCTCGCGAGCAATTGCGCAGACATGAGAATATCACAAAACTGCTCGCGCGTGAGGGCTTCAGCTAACCCCTGAACCCTGCAGTGCAGCGGGATCACGCTTGGCAAGTCGGCCACCCAACAAGAGCCGCCAAGCAAACGAAACGACGAGCAAAGAACGAAGAAAAGAGGTTGCATGGCTAAATATGAAGTGATCGACGGACGCTATGTGCGCAATTTGCCCGTCGAAACCGTGATGGACATGATCCCGCACCGCTTTCCGCTGTTGCTGATCGACCGCGTTATTGAGGTGGATTTGCAGGAGCAGACCTGCGAGGCGATCAAGAACGTCTCTATGGGCGAGCCCATCTTCCAAGGCCACTTCCCCGGCCACCCCATTTTGCCAGGGGTTATGTCAATCGAGGCTCTGGCACAGGCGGCGACGGTCTATTTCATCGTGGCCGACAAGGTGGAAGAAGAAAAGTTGGTCTACTTCATGACCATCGACAAAGCGCGCTTCCGCCGCCCCATCGTACCGGGCGACCAACTGCGCCTTAAGATCGGTGTCGAGCGTCGCCGTGGTCCTGTTTGCCGCTTCTGGGGCAAGGGCTATGTCGATGGCGAGCTGGCCACCGAAGCAGAATTCTCAGCGATGATCGTAGATAAACAAGAATGATCCACCCTTCCGCTGTCGTTGAACAGGGCGCACAATTGGGGACCAACGTCTCGATTGGCGCGATGGCTTACATTGGCGCCCATGTTGTCCTTGGCGACAACGCGGTGGTCAAGCCACAGGCCCATATTACCGGCCACACCACGATTGGTGCCAACTGCAAGATCTATCCCTTTACGGTGATCGGCATCGAGCCGCAGGACCTGAAGTATCAGGGCGGCGATACCCGCGTAGAGATCGGCGACAACAACACCATCCGCGAACACACCCAGATCCATGCGGGCGTTGAGCAGTTCGGCGGCGTGACCAAGATCGGCAACAATAACCTGATCATGGGCAACGTCCACATTGCGCATGATGTGATCGTCCACAACAACACCATCATCGTCAACGCGGCCAACCTTTCGGGGCACGTGGTGGTGGAGGACTACGCCATTTTGGGCGGCGCTTGTGGCATCCACCAGTTCGTGCGCATTGGCCAGCACGCCATGATTGGCGGCATGGCGGCGGTCGAGCGCGACGTGGTGCCCTTCTCGTTGGTGCAGGGCGAGCGCTCGAAGGTCGTTGGGCTCAACGTGGTTGGCCTCAAGCGGCGCGGCTTTGATCGCGAGGAGCTGGCCAACTTGAAAGAGGCCATGCAGGCCATCTTCTTTGGCGACGATACCTTGGCGGCGCGCATGCAAGCCCTGGGCTCGACCAAGGCGGACAGCAGGGTGGTCAAGGATTTGATCGACTTCGTAGACGGCGCGGCCAAGCGCGGCCTGACCCAGGCCAGCGACGGCGCGCGTTTTTGATGACTGCGGCCAGCCCGGCAGCTCCGCTGGGCATTGTCGCAGGGCGCGGTGAGCTGCCATTGGCGATCCGCCGCGCCTGCGAGCGCGAAGGGCGCCCCTTTTTTATCGTTGCTATCAAGGGCTGCGGAGAGCACGTCACCCAGGGCTTGCCCGCAGACGGCTTTGCTATTGTCCGCTTGGACAAGGCGGGCGCGGCCTTGGCCGCTCTGCGTCAAGCGGGCGCTAGAGAGCTGGTGTTGGCGGGCGGCGTTGACCGCCCGGCGCTCTGGTCGTTGCGCCCCGATTGGACCAGCCTGCGCTTTGTCTTCAGTATTGGGCTGAAGCTGGGTGGGGAAAACTCCATTTTGGAGGCGGTGCGCGACGCGCTGCAAGATCGCGGTTTTCGCCTGCGCGGCGCCGACGAGCTGGTGCAGGGGCTCTTGTCCGAACAGCGCCTCTATAGCCGTAAAGCACCCAGCAGAGCCGACCGTGCCGACATCGCCCAGGCCTGGCGGATCGCCAAGACGCTGGGCACCCTGGATGCGGGGCAGGGGGCGATTGTCCAGCGCTCCTTCATCTTGGCCATCGAGGCGGTGGAGGGCACCGACGCCATGATCGCGCGGGCCGGTACGCTGAAGCGCGGGCGCGGCGGCGGGGTGCTGGTCAAGGTGATGAAGCCCCAACAAGATCGCCGCTTGGATACGCCGACCATCGGCCCGGCCACGGTTGAAGCGCTGGCTCAAGCTGGCCTGGCGGGCATGGTGATCGAAGCGGGCGCAGCCCTGGTGTTGAATGAAATGAAGTTGGTCGAGCTGGCCAACCGCCACGGCCTGTTCGTCATCGGCATGAGCGAGGGCGAGGCCCTTGCCGGCGCGCAAGCGGCTGCACAGATCACGCCTAAGGAGGCCGTATGAAGATCTATATCATCGCGGGCGAAGTGTCGGGCGATCAGATCGCAGCGCGCTTTGTGCGTAGCTTGAAGGCCCAGAATCCAGACGTTGAGCTGCGCGGTATTGGTGGCAGCTTGCTGGCTGAGCAGGGCCTCAAAAGCCAGTTCGATATCAAAGAATTTGCCATCATGGGCCTGGTTGAGGTTCTGCGCCACGTGCCCAGGCTCAAGCGGCGCATGCGCGAAATCGCCGAGGATATCCGCGCCTTTCAGCCCGATGTGCTGCTGACGGTCGATAGCCCCGGTCTGTCTTTGCGCATCCACAAGATGTTTCGCGATGCGCCTTTCAAGCAGGTGCATTTTGTGGCGCCAACGGTCTGGGCCTGGAAGCCCTGGCGCGCCAAGCACATGGCGGGCTATCTGGACCACCTGCTGGTGATCCTGCCGTTCGAGCCGCCCTATTTCACGGTCCACGGCTTGGCGACCGATTTTGTCGGCCACCCTGTGACCGAGCTTTTGGACCTGGCGACGCCCGAACTCTACCTGCAGCAAAGCCCCATTCAGCAGGACCAAGACGCGCCGCCGCGCCGGGTGATCATTGCACCTGGCTCGCGCAAGGGCGAGGTCTCCAAACTGCTGCCGGACTTCATCACGGTGGCCCAACAGCTCTTGGCCGACGATCCTAGCCTGCACTTTGTGGTGCCAACGGTTGAGACGGTCGAGCCCATGGTGCGCCAGATGATGCGCGAGGCAGGCTTGCCGCACGAGGTGATCGTTGGCCAAGCGCTGCGCTGGTCGGCCTTCAAAGCGGCTGATCTGGCGCTGGTGGCCTCAGGCACCATTGCGCTTGAGTTGGGGTTGGTGGGCACGCCCACGGTTGTCGCCTATCGCGTCAACGCCTTGACCGCGCGCATTGTCAAGGCGGTGGTCAAGGTCGAGTTCGCCTCCTTGATCAACATCTTGAACAAGCGCGCCATCCAGCCCGAGCTGCTGCAATGGGATTTCACGCCCGAGGCGCTGTTGGCGGAGGCCAAGCGCTTCTTGTACGACGCGCAGGCCATTGCCGACTACAAGGCTGCGGTGACCGAGACGGCGGCTATGCTGGCGGCGCCCAAGCCCGGCTACAGCCCGTCTCAGCAGGCGGCCGAAATCGTTCAGGCTTTGGTGCAGGCCTACGGTCAGGCACAAATCGAGGAGCAGGGCGCATGAGCCAGGCTACACAACCGCAACCCGGCGGCCCGCAACCCCAGGCCCCGCAACCCGGCAATGCGCTGGCGCAAACCGTGGGCCTTGGCATCTTGATGGGCTGTGCGGCGGTCTTTTTGCTGACCACCATGGATACCACCGCCAAGTGGCTAGGTACGGTCGGCGTGCCGACCTTTGTTGTGGTTTGGATGCGCTTTGTCTCGCCTCAGATTGTCGTCGGGGCCTTGTTCACCTATTCCGACGGCTGGTCGGTATGGCGCTCCAAGGCGCCTTGGCTGCAGGCGGGGCGCTCCATATCGCTAGCCACGGCGACGGTCTGCTTGTTTATCGCGCTGCGCTATCTGTCGATGACCACCAACGTGGCGATCATCTACCTGATCCCTTTCTTCGTGGCGGCCTTGGCCTATCCCTTGTTGGGCGAGCGGCTGAAGCTGGTGCAGTGGCTCTGTATTCTGGGCGGCCTCGGCGGGGTCGCGCTGGTGATCAAGCCCTGGACCTTGAGCGATTCTCTGTCCTGGCCCTTCCTGTTTTCCTTCGGCATGGCCATTTGCACCGCCTTCTATCAGCTCTTTTCCCGTATGGCCGCGCGCTATGATTCGCTGGCTACGAGCCAGGTCTATACCACTTTGGCGGGCTGCTTGGTCTTCGCCCCCCTGGCTCTGATGGAGTGGCCGGCAGGGTTGGACTGGCATTTGCTGTTGGTGCTGGCGACCTATGGCCTATTGGGCGGTGTCGCGCACTGGTTCATGACCAATGCGCTCAGTTTTACCCCGGCGTCGATCATCTCGCCTTTGTTCTATTCGAACATCCTTTGGGTGGTGCTGTATGACGCCCTGTTGTTT
>CAZHYF010000084.1:6307-10405 GCA_964536635.1 uncultured Rhodospirillaceae bacterium
CCAAGCTGCATCCAGACGGCCTGCAGTCTCAGGCGATTGCTCTCCGCAATGGCCTCGTCAACGGCGACCCCCGCAGCCTCGCTGTTGCGGAAGATATCGACCAGATCCACCGGGGCCGCGCAGTCTGCTAAGCGCGCAACAACGACTTCCCCCAACAGGCTTTGGCCAGCAAAGCTAGGATTCACCGGCAGGACGCGATAGCCTTGCTGTTGTAGGAAGGCCATTACGCGATGCGAATCTCGCCAGGGTTTGGGGCTGGCGCCGATCATGGCAATGGTTTTGCAGCTGGACAGCAGGTCAAAGATCTGCTGATCGTCTGAGATAAGCATTATTGTCCAATTGGTTAAATTTTGACTTGTTATCGCTGAGGGCCTCGCTTAGTCTCCTGCCATGAAAAGGCTTTGTCTATGACCATCTTAAATTTCGGCTCGATCAACGTCGATTTGGTCTACACCCTGGAGCGCATGCCGCAGCCGGGGGAAACCTTGAGCGCGCGCGCGTTCCAGCAATTCTTGGGTGGCAAGGGCGTCAACCAGTCGGTGGCGATTGCAGCCTCGGGCGGACAGGTCCGCCATATCGGCGCGGTTGGTCCCGATGGTGACTGGGCGCTTGGCCGCGTCGAGGCGCTGGGCGTTGCGACCGATCACATCGCCCGCGTCGAGGCCGCAACCGGCCACGCCATCATCTTCGTCGATCCGCAAGCCGAAAATATGATCGTGATCGAGGGGGGCGCTAACCAGGCGCTGAGCCTTGAGCAGATTGATGCCGCTTTGGCCGCTAGCCAGCCGGGCGACTGGGTTTTGCTGCAAAACGAGACCAACTTGACGGTCGAGATCGTCCAGCGCGCCAAGGCTGCCGGTTTGCAGGTCGCCTATAGCCCCGCGCCCTTTGATGCGGCCCGCGCTATGGCGGTGTTGGATCTGGTCGATTTGCTGGCGGTCAACCAATACGAAGCAGGCGAATTGCGCGCCGCGCGACGCAGCGCAGGTCAGCAGGAGCCGGTCAATGCAACGCTGCTGGTCACGCTGGGCAGCCAGGGCGCCGAGCTGGTGACAAGCGACGGCGCAGTCCTGCGCCAGCCTGCCTTTGCGGTGACCCCGGTAGACACGACGGGCGCAGGCGATACCTTCTTGGGCGCCTTCCTGGCCCACTATACCCGCGACCCAAGCCAAGCCCAGGCGGCCTTGCAGTATGCGGCAGCAGCAGCGGCCTTGCAGGTGCAGGCTCATGGCGCGGCGGTGGCTATTCCGTCAAAACAGAGGGTTGAGGCATTTCTTGCAGAACGCGCTGGCTCAGGCTAGCATCCAGCGCCACTGGTCCAAGAGATCAAACGATCAGAACAATAACGATAAGAAAAACATGGCACAAAAGATCATTATTGATACCGATCCCGGTATCGACGACGCCTTTGCAATCCTGTTCGCGGCGTTGCACCCGGACCTGGACCTGGTGGCCTTGACCACCATTTTTGGCAACGTCACCAGCGATATAGCCGCGCGCAATGCCAAGGTCTTATCCGAAATGGTGGGCCTGGATATCCCGGTTTCCAAGGGGGCGGATCGTCCGTTGGTCATGGAGCCCAACCCGCCGTCGGACTATGTGCATGGCGAGCAAGGCTTCGGCGATCTGCCGGCCATGCAGCCCAAGGGCGCCATCGATGAGCGCTCCTCAGCGCAACTGATCGTCGATCTGGTCAACGAGTCGCCCGGCGAAATCGTACTCTGCCCCATCGGGCCCTTTACCAACATCGCTCTGGCGCTGGAGCTGGACCCCAGCATTCAAGAGAAAACACGCCTGGTGATGATGGGCGGCGGCCTGGATCGCGGCAACGTCACGCCCTACGCCGAGGCCAACATCTGGAATGATCCTCACGCAGCCGACCGCGTATTCGCGGCCTCTTGGGACATGACCATGGTGGGCCTGGATGTCACCAGCGACATCGTTAGCCCACCCAGCGATTTCGAGGCCTTGGCTAAGGCAGCGCCCGTTCTCGGCGGCTTCCTCAACGAAGCAGCCAAGTTCTATGCGCGCTTCTATATGAGCCACTACAATATCGAGGGCTGCCAGATGCACGACCCAGCGGCCATGGTCGCGGTCTTGTATCCAGAGCTCTTTACTATCGAAGAGACCGCGATTAGCGTTGTGCCCGACGGGGAACTGATCGGTGCTACACTGCGTTCGGTTGATCCAAATCGCAGGCTTGTCAAAGCCTGTGTCGGGGGGCAGGACCAGGCCATTAAGGACGTGTTCTTGAACACTATCAAAACTGGCCACTAATGCCGAAAATGGCCGATACGGCCACAACAGGCCCACTAAGGTCCTGATAACAAAACGCGACCGCCAACAAGCGGCGCACCAGAGGAGGAAGAGCCCCATGGCTGAAGACTTTGAAGTCTTGGCGGTCAGTTTGACCGATCCCGACGCCCCACGCAAATTCGCGGAATCATTCCGCAAAACCGGCTTTGCGATCCTGCGCGATCACGACATCTCGGACGACGAGATCGAGGCCATGTACGACACCTGGAAGGCCTTTTTTGGCGGTGACAACAAAGCGGACTACGCGGTCAAGCCGGGCGAGGTTCATGGCTTTTTTGGCTACAAGAGCGAGAATGCCAAGGGTCGTGTGCAAAAAGATCTGAAGGAATTCTACCACATCTATCAGGACCGACCCGTGCCGCCCGAGGTCGAGGTCACAACCCGCGATTTCCAAAAACGCATGATCGCGATTGGCTCCATGCTGTTGAAGTGGCTGGAGCAGGAGACCCCGGACGAGGTCAAAGCGATTGCTTCAGAGCCTTTCTCTCAGATGATCGAGGGCTCGACCAGCAACTTACTGCGGATCATCCACTACCCGCCCTTGCAAGAGGGCGTAGAGCCGGGTGAGGTGCGCGCCGCTGAGCATGGCGACATCAACCTGATCACGCTGCTTGTGGCGGGCTCAGAGCCCGGCTTGCAAGCCAAAGACCTGGCCGGCAATTGGCACGACGTGCCCTGTGCCACGGGCTACATCACCGTTAACTGTGGGGATATGTTGGAGATGGCCACGCGCGGCTATTATCCTTCAACGCCGCACCGCGTCGTCAACCCGCCCAGCCAAGAAAACCGGGCGCGCTACTCGATGCCACTGTTTGTTCACCCGCGTCCAGAGGTGCGGTTGGACAAGATGACCGCTGGGGAATACCTTGCGGAGCGATTGAGCGAAATTCGCCAAGACTGAGCAGTCGGAGCCGATTGCTGATCGAAACGAAGCCTTCGCCCATACCTTTGGGTAAAAATGTCAGGGAGACAAAAGACATGAAAACCATCTTGTTCGCCGCTGCTACAGCGGTAGCAACTGCCATTGCTGGCGCCGCAATTGCGGGCTCGCACGGCAACTTTAAGCCCGCCGTGATCTATGACATGGGCGGTAAGTTCGACAAGTCCTTCAACGAGAGCGTCTACAACGGCATCAAGCGTTTCAGCGATGAGACCGGTGTGGAAGTGATGGAGTTCGAGGTAACCAACGAAGCACAGCGCGAGCAGGCGATGCGCCGCATGGTTCAGCGCGGCGCGACCGTGGTTCTGGGCGTGGGCTTCGGCCAGGCAGACGCGATCAACGCAGTTGCGGCTGATAACCCGGACGTCAACTTCTCGATCATCGACGTGAACTGGTTGAACCAGCCCAACCTGCGCCAGTACGCCTTTAAAGAGCACGAAGGCTCTTACCTGGTGGGCATGATCGCGGCCAGCTTCTCTAAGTCGGGCACGATCGGCTTCGTGGGCGGCATGGACATTCCGCTGATCCGCGCCTTCGAGTGTGGCTATCAGCAGGGCGCCAAGGCGGCCAATGCTGACATCAACCTGCTGGGCAACATGACCGGCACCACCCCTGCGGCTTGGAACGACCCGGCCAAGGGTGCTGAGCTGACCCGCTCACAGATCGACCGCGGCGCAGACGTGGTTTACCAGGCTGCTGGTGGTACCGGCGTTGGTGTGATCCAGGCGGCTGCGGATGCTGGCAAGTACTCCATCGGCGTTGACTCCAACCAGAACCACATGGCTCCGGGTTCGGTCCTGACCTCTATGCTCAAGCGCGTAGACGTTGCGGCCTACAACACC
>CAZHYF010000085.1:0-1073 GCA_964536635.1 uncultured Rhodospirillaceae bacterium
CTTGACGATGGCTTGACGCAGCGCCTTGTTGTCATAGGGCGCGGTGTCGGTGTGCATGCGCACAACGATGGTCGCACCAGTGGCCACTTCATGACGCTGGAAGCCCAGGTCATCAACGGTCTCAACTTGCTCTGCTTGGGTTTCAAAGTTGGCGTGGATTTCACCCGCTTCGAAGGCGCCCACAACGGCTGCCGGATCGGTGCCGTAGTCGATGTAGTCGATACCATCCAAGTAGACCTCACCGCCCCACCACTCGTGGTCGTCGTTGCGGTCGTATGACGCGCCAACCTCGGGCTCATAGTTGGTCATGCGGAACGGACCGGTACCAATGCCGTCCAAGACAGACGCACCCGGGTACTGGATCAGCGCCGGGTAGTCCGACATGCCTGCGATAATGGCAATGTCGGGCTTGTTCAGGTTCAAGGTCACAGTGCCAGCTGCATCGTCAGCAACGATAGAGCCTGCGGTGGCCTTATTGGTGTTGCTGTCAACCAGCGAGGCAACACGGGCAGCCATTGAGTTGCCGTCCACGTCAGCTTCTGCCCAACGCTCGATGTTCCAAGCCACGTGCGAGGCGGTCAGGGTCTCGCCGTTGTTCCACTTGACGCCTTCGCGCACGCTTAGGACGTACTGGGTGGCATCGCCGTTCGCAGTCCAACCAGACAGCAGATAGGGCGCAAAGGTGAAGTCCGGGGTCCAGCGAACCAGCGGCTCCATGAAGTGACGTGCAGCGTTGCCCAGCTCAGACCAGTCAAAGATGCGTGCATCGCTGAAGTTAGCCTTGATCAGCATGGACACCTTCAGGCGGCCACCTTTCTTGGCGTGCGACGCAGCTTCTGCCTTAGGCGCAGCCATGCCCAGCAAGCCGTAAGCGGCAGTGGCGGTCACGCCCAGCGCTGTCGCTTGTGCCAGGAATTCGCGGCGGCTCATGCGGCCTTCACGAGCAGCTTTGGCAAAGCCCTCGACAGAAGGATGCATAGGCGCGCCGGTCAGCGTTCTCTTATCTACCATTGTGAGTATGTCTCCCAGTTCACAACTGGTGCCTTAAGGCACCGATTTTTGAATTTGCGACA
>CAZHYF010000085.1:1173-10353 GCA_964536635.1 uncultured Rhodospirillaceae bacterium
ATGTCTCCCAGTTCACAACTGGTGCCTTAAGGCACCGATTTTTGAATTTGCGACACGGCAATCCGTCGCCCAGAGGCAAGTTTTGCGCGTGTCATGCAAAAGTCGTAACCCGGCTATTCCATGAACGCAACCCTGAATGCCCCGCAAATTTGGTCATAACCTTGCGGCCACGACCGAATGTGATCACGAACGGCAAAAACGGGACAATTCCTTTCGCATTCGGACCAGGGTTAGCAACTTCTAGGCAAACTTTGCTGACCGAGATCGAAGAGCCTATCGCGCACTCACAGAAGGCCCTTAGGCAGACTCCCCCTGATCGGGCCAATCGCGCGGCGGCGTCGAGAGCGAGCGCGGTTTGCGATCCTCGCTGGGGCGCAGACCAAAGACCTCACGATACTTGCGGGCAAAGTGCGAGGCCGAGTCAAAGCCGCAGGCCAAGGAAATCTCCGTGATCGGCATAGAGGTCTGGCGCAGAAGATTGCGCGCCCGCTCCAACCGCAGCTTCAGATAAAACCGCGTTGGCGAGTCTCCCAGGTTATGACGGAACAAGCGCTCAAGCTGGCGGGTTGACAGGCCAATGCGCTCGGCAATCTCCGACTTGGCCACCGGCTCCTCGATCGCGTCCTCCATGATCTGCATGGCCGCGATTAGGCTGGGATGCACCACACCGTAGCGATGGCGCAGGTCGCTGCGTTGGCGTTCGTTGCCCTCGCGCTGTCGCCCATGGACAAACTGGTCCGATACATCGCTGGCCAGCCCCGGCCCATAGAGGTGGCGGATCACGTCCAGCATCATATCCATGGCAGCGATGCCGCCGCCTACGGTCACGCGGTTGCGATCCCAGACGAAAATCTCGCTGCGGTGGTCGATGTGGGGGTAGGTTTCTTGGAAGGATTCCGCAAACTGCCAATGAACCGTGCAGGCGTGTTCATCCAACAGCCCCGCCTTGGCCAAAACGAAGGTGCCGGTTGAGATGGCACCCAGCGCCCTGCCCTTGCGCTCGAAGTTGCGCAGGAAGTTGAACAGGGCGTCGTCGCGAAAATCGCGCGCGTCCGTGCCGCCGCAGACCAGCACCATATCGAAATCGTGCCCGCGCGCCTCAGGAATGGACTGCGTTTTCAGCTCCAAGCCCGAGCTGGAGCGCATCATGTCGCCGGTGTGCGAGATCAACTCCCACTCGAACAGGGGCTTGTTGGCGATCATGTTGGCGTTGCGCATCGGCTCCATGGCCGCACAAAAGGCCATAAGAGAGAAATTTGGCACCAGGACAAAGCCAACCCGGTAAGGCTTCAAGGGGGTCTCCACAGCAAGGCCTTTTGTTTGCGCGAATGGAATTTCAGACCCCCAAGGCAAGCATAGAGACGCTTACATGTCGATTCTGTTTTGGTCTGACCTCCAGACCGAGCGCAATTTGGCTGCAAACAGACCGAAAGCGGGCCACCATGTACAACCTCATCGAACCATCGTTTTTCTGCTTCGCCGCCCCTGGTGGCGAAAGTTCAGGTGGCGAATGTCCTGGCCAGGAAAATCCGGGTGGCGCGCCAACCGAGGCTTCAGGCGCTAGCGCCGCGCCGCGCAGCTCCAGGCGCGGTCGTGTCCGCCGCGCCCCTGCGGGCGAGACCCTGCAGCAACTGCCTTTCGGCCAAATTGAGCGCAGCATCAAGCCCATCGACCTAATCAGCGAGGACCATTTGGAGGCCATCCACCAGGCTTCGCTGACCATCTTGTCTGAGATCGGTATCGAATACATGAGCGCCCGCGCGCGCCAAATCTTCCGCGAGGCAGGCGCCGAGGTAGACGAAGCCAGCCAGATGGTGCGCCTGGCGCCCGAGCTCGTCACACAAGCTCTCGCCAGCGCGCCCGAGCGGTTCAGCCTCACCCCGCGCAACCCGGCCCACGCCCTAAAGTTCGGCGGCGGGTTCTGGGTCGCGGGCTCGGTCGCGGGCCCGCCGCAAGTCCACGACGGCACCCGCGGCCGCCGTCCGGGCAACCTGGAGGACTTCACCAAGTTGATCCAGCTTTCGCAGGCCTTCAACGCGGTGCAGATGTTCGGCTACCATCCGGTGTCGCCCATCGACATTCCCGCCAACACGCGCCATCTCGACACCTACTACGTCTGTCAGACCCAGGGCGATAAGGCCTACAAGATCTCTGCCATCGGCCGCGAGCGTACCCAAGACGCAATCGACATGATGGCCATCGCCAAGGGCATCGACCGCGAGGCAATGAAGCGCGAGCCCGCGATTATGACCACGATCTCCATCAACTCGCCGCGCCGGGTAGACGAGGCCATGACCGACGGCCTAGAGGTGATGGCGCTACACAACCAGGTCTGCTCGATCACGCCCTTCACACTGATGGGGGCCATGACACCGGTGACCTTGGCGGGCGCTCTGGCCCAACACAACGCCGAGGCCCTGTCGGCCATCGTCCTCACCCAGCTCATCAATCCGGGCGCGCCCGTGCTCTATGGCACCTTCACGTCTAACGTTGATCTGCGCAGCGGAGCGCCCGCCTTCGGCACGCCTGAGAACAGCCGCGCCAACCTGATCGCGGGCCAACTGGCGCGCAGCTACAAGCTGCCCTACCGCTCATCGAACGCCTGTAGCTCCAACCTGGCAGATGAGCAGGCGACCTATGAATCCATGATGTCGCTGTGGTCGGCTATTGCGGGCGGCGCCCACTTCTTGCACCACGGCGCAGGTTGGCTGGAAGGCGGCCTCAAGGCCTCATTCGAGAAGCTGGTGCTGGACGCCGAGCTGTTGCAGGAAATGGCACTGACCTTTGGCCCCTTCACCGCCGATGTCGCCGATCTGGCCGTTGAGGCTATTCGCAAGGTACCGCCCGGCGGCCACTTCTTTGGCGAACAACATACGCTGGAACGCTATGAGACGGCTTTCTATGCGCCCATGACCTCGGACTGGCGCAACCACGAGACCTGGGAGGCCGACGGCGCCAAATCGACCCGCGACCGGCTGACAGAAATCTGGCAACAGGTGCTGGCGGGCTTCCAGCCCCCTGCCCTGGCCGACGACCGCCGCGAGGCCTTGGACGCCTTCATGGCCAAGCGCAAAGAGGAGTTAGCTGGCCGCGATCCAGCCTAAGCCTGCGCGTGATCCCAATGACCTGCCTATCTGCTCAGCAAAGCGTCGGTATTGGAATATGGCCCCAGTCTGGCGCTGGCTATGCTTGCCGCAGTCAATAAATACCAGTGATCAAGGCTGGTGCAGGCAGGAGGCAAGCAGACATGAAAAATCAATATCGCGTCGTGGTTATTGGCGGCGGCGTCGTTGGCGCATCCGTGCTCTATCACTTGGCCAAGTTCGGCTGGACCGATTGCGCCATCATCGAGCGCAACGTTTTGACCGCAGGCTCCTCGTGGCACGCAGCCGGTGGCATTCACGCGCTCAACGCCGATCCCAACATGGCGGCACTGCAGGCCTACACCATCGACCTGTTGGCCGAGATCGAAAAAGAGTCTGGCCACAACATCGGCCTGCACATGACCGGCGGCATCACCATTGCCACCACGCCCGACCGCTGGGAGTGGTTGCAAGGCGCCTACCGCACCTTCCAATCCATCGGCATTGACGACTGCCACATGCTGAGCCCCGAAGAGGTCAAAAAGCACTGCCCCGTGATGGATGTCGGCGAGGTCATCGGCGGTATGTGGGCCGACCGCGAGGGTTATGTCGATACCACCGGCACCGTCTACGCCTACGCCACCGCCGCCAAGATGCGCGGCGCTGAGGTCATCGAGCACAACCGCGTGCTGGAGCTGAACCAGCGCGCTGACGGCTCTTGGGACGCGGTGACCGAAAAAGGCACCATCCACGCCGAGCACGTCGTCAACGCGGGCGGACTTTGGGCCAAGCAGGTTGGCCGCATGGTCGGGCTGGAGCTGCCGGTCTCGCCCCTGTCCCACCACTATCTGGTGACCGAGAGCATCCCTGAGATCGAGGCGCTGGACTTCGAAGTGCCCATGATGGTTGACCCCGACGGCTTCACTTATATGCGCCAAGACCAAAAGGGCATGCTGATCGGCATCTATGAGGTCAACCACCAGCACTGGATGATGGACGGCGCGCCCTGGAACTACGGCATCGAGCTTTTGAACGAAGACATCGACCGTATCTCTGACGAGCTGGAGCTGACCTTCAAGCGCTACCCGGTGCTGAACAACGTGGGCATTAAGAACTGGGTCAATGGCGCCTTCACCTTCTCGCCCGACGGCAACCCGCTGGTCGGCCCCGTGCGCGGTCTGAGGAACTACTGGCTGGCCTGCGGCGTCATGGCGGGCTTCCTGCAAGGCGGCGGCGTTGGCAAGACCCTGGCCGAGTGGATGATCCATGGCGAAACCGAGGCCGACGCCTGGTCGATGGACATCGCGCGCTATGGCGATTTTGCCTCCAACAAGCAGTATATCAAAGAGACCACCGGCCAGTTCTATTCGCGCCGCTTTGTCATGACCTACCCCAACGAGCAGCTTTGGGCAGGCCGCCCGCTGAAGAAGGCCCCAGCCTATCAGGGCATGGACCAGGCCGGAGCCAAGTGGGGCGTGTCCTGGGGTCTGGAAGTCCCGTTGATGTTCGGCCCGCAAGGCTATGAAGAAAACCCCACCATGAAGCGCTCCAACGCCTTCGAGCACGTCGCGGCCGAATGCAAGGCGGTGCGCGAGCAGGTGGGGCTTTTGGATATCACAGGCTTCTCGCGCTACGAGGTCAGCGGCAAGGACGCGGCGACTTTCTTGGACTACGTTATGGCCTCCAAGCTGCCCAGCGCGGGCCGCTCTAAGCTGGCGCCCATGGTTGGCCGAGACGGCAAGCTGAAAGGCGATTTGACGGTCTTCAACTGGGGCGATGGCACTTGGTGGGTCATGGGCTCCTATTACCTGCGCGAATGGCACATGCGCTGGTTCCATGACCGCCGTGGCGATCTGGACGCAGGGCTAGATATTCAGATCAATGACGTATCGGACGCCATTTGCGGCTTTGGTATCGCGGGGCCCAATGCACGCAAGGTGCTGGAGAAGCTCACCCACCAGGACGTATCCAACGAAGCCTTCAAGTTCGCCCAGTGCCGGACCTTGGATGTGGGGCTGCTGCGCTGCAAAGTGGGCCGCCTGTCGGTCATGGGCGAGCTCGGCTATGAGATCAACTGTTCGGCCGCCGAACACATCGCCCTGCGCGACATGTTGCTGGAAGCGGGCGCAGGCCTGGGTATGCGCGAAGTGGGCTACTACGCCATGAATGCGCTGCGCCTGGAGAAGTCCTTCGGCATCTGGTCGGCGGAATTTACCCAGCGCTACACCCCCGCCGAGACCGGCATGGATCGTTGGATCGACTGGTCCAAGGATTTCTATGGCAAGGCTGAAGCAGAAAAGGAGCGCGCTACCGGAGCCAAGAACAAGCTGGTGACGCTGGAAATCGACACCAGCGAGGCCGAGGCGGCTGGCTACGAACCCATCTGGGCGGGCGAAACCGCAGGTCAGACCATGATCGGTTTCACCACCTCGGGCGGTTACGGTCACACGCTTGGCAAATCGCTGGCCATGGCTATGATTGACGCCGCCTATGCCGAGCCCGGAACCGAGCTGAAGACCCACATCATCGGGGTAGAATGCGCCTGCCGCGTCTTGGCACCCAGCCCCTATGATCCCAAGGGCCAGCGGCTGCGCAGCTAGTCGGCCCTGCGCCCGCAAAGACGCGTCCACTAAGACGCGCCAACAAGGAAGAGAGCACAGCCATGACCCCTTGGCCCGAAACCGTCACTCTTGAAGGCCATGGGGCCCGCTTGGAACTCTTGGGTCCGACCCACGCCAGCGACCTGGCAGAGGCCAGTCAAGACGGCGACCTGCACCGACTTTGGTACACCAGCATCCCGAGGCCCGAAGCTGTGCCCGCTGAGATCGAGCGCCGCCTCACCCTGCGCGCGGCGGGCTCCATGCTGCCCTTTGCCGTGATCTCGACCGAGCCCGGCCCCCTGCAAGGCCGCGCGGTGGGCATGACCACCTATATGAACATCGACGCGACCTTCAAGCGGGTCGAGATCGGCTCGACCTGGTATCGCAAAGCCGTGCAGCGCTCGTCGCTGAACACCGCCTGCAAGATGCTGTTGCTTCGCCACGCCTTCGAGGCGCTGGACTGCATCGCCGTCGAGTTCCGCACCCACTTCATGAACCAGCAGAGCCGGCGCGCTATCGAGCGGCTGGGCGCCAAGCTGGATGGGGTGCTGCGCTCCCACATGCGCATGGCCGACGGCAGCCTGCGCGATACGGCGGTCTATTCCATCATCGCTTGCGAGTGGCCTGCGGTGCGCGCCAACCTGGCTTGGCAATTGGAAAAGCCGCGCTAGCATCCGGGCGGCCGCAGCGCTAAAGCTAGGCTATGACCGCAGCGCCTTTGACCACCCGCTTTGCCCCTTCGCCCACGGGCTACCTGCATCTGGGCCACGCCTTCGCGGCGCGCTTTGCCGCCGAGCGCGGCCAGCGCTTCTTGCTGCGCCTTGAAGACATCGACACCACGCGCTGCCGGCCCGAATATAGCGCGGCCATCATCGAAGACTTAGGCTGGCTGGGGCTGTCCTGGCGGGGCCCGGTTTGGCAGCAATCCCAGCGCCTGGCCGCCTATCAGGAGGCCTTGGAACGGCTGCGCGCGCTGGGGCTTCTCTACCCCTGCTTTTGCACCCGCAAGGACATTCAGGCCGAGATCGCGGCTATGGCGGGGGCGCCGCATCCTGGGCTCGACGGCCCAGCCTACCCCGGCACCTGTCGCAGCCTGCCTCCGGCCGAACGCAACGCGCGCATCGCAGCGGGCGAGGCGCACTGCTGGCGGCTCGACACTGGCCGCGCGGCGCAAATCAGCGGGCCCTTGCGGTGGCATGACCAGGCTTGCGGTTGGGTGGAGGCCCCGCTTGATCAGGTCGGCGACGTGGTGCTGGCGCGCAAGGAGACGCCCAGCGCCTACCACCTGGCCGTGGTGGTGGACGATGCAGCCCAGGGCGTGGATTTGGTAACGCGCGGCATCGACCTGCGCGCCGCCACCCACCTGCACCGCTTGTTGCAAGCCCTGCTGGAGCTACCAGTGCCGGACTACGCCTTTCATCCTCTGCTGCTGGACGAGCAAGGCCGGCGCTTTGCCAAGCGCAATCTCAGTGCCACCATTCGCAGCCAGCGCGAGGCAGGCCTTTGCCCAGAGCAGGTCTGGCAGGCGGTTGATGCCTGCCCGAAACAGACAAGCCTAAGCTAAACCCCGCGCCAGTCCTGTCGCACCAGGGCCGCAGCGCGCTCGGCCAGCATGACGACAGATGCCAAAGGCGGAGCGCTGACTTCGGCGGGCAGGACCGAGGCGTCCACCACGCGCAAGTTTTGCGTGCCAAAGGGCCGGAGGCTGCCGTCGAGAACCGCGCCATTTTCGCCCTCTTGGCCCATGCGGCAGGTACCGCGATAGGCTTGGCCCGGCTGCAAGGTCTCCTGCATCCAGGTCAAGCTGGCAGCGGCGTCGAACGCGGCCTCGGGCGCTACCAACAAGCCCTCTAGCGGCGCTTGGTCCAGGATGCTTCGCGCGCTTTGCAAGCCAGCCGCCAAGGCCTCAACGTCGCGCGGATCTCGCAGATAGCCGGGATCAAGGCGCGCCGCCGCGCTTGGATCGTCCACCGCTGGTGTGATGCTGCCACGGCTCTGCGGTTGGGTCAGCGTCAGACGGAGGCTCAGGCCCGGGCTGGCCCTTAGCCCCGCGCCCGCAAGCCAACGTCCCAACCTTGCACGATCGGACCAGCGGGGCGTCGCCTCGTCGCTTGGCTCCAGCGCTAGAGGCGCAAAGTCGAGCCGCAAGCCCGGATCTGCGCTGGAAGAAAGCTGCGCCGACGCGCTCCAGAGGCTGGCCGCAGCCGCGCCCTGGCGACGGCTCAGGTACAGGAGCGCCTGCCAGGCCGCACGATCCCAACGCAGATCTGCGCCCAAACTGAGCGACGGATCTTTGAGGCCAAAGGTCAAGGTCAGGCTCGGCGCGTCGGTCAAGCCCTGCCCTAGGCCCGGCAGATCCGCAAACACCGGCAGGTCATAGCGGCGCAACAGCGCCCCAGGCCCCAGGCCCGAGGCCATCAGCACCTGGGGCGTTGCCAAGGCCCCCAGTGCCAAGATGACCTCGCGGCGGGCCTGAAAGCTGGTCAGCCAACCCTGGCCGCGCTCGACCTCCAGGCCGACCGCGCGTCGATCCAAGAATTGCAGGCGCCGCACCCGCGCTTGGTCGATCAAGGTCACATTGGGCGGCAAAGGCTGCAAGTAGGCGCTGCGCGCCGTCACCCGGCGGCCCGCTGCAACCGGGCTATCCGAGCGCCCCATCGCCGGTCCGCTGACCTGGCTCAGGTCTTCGGTAACGGCAAGTCCGGCTCTATGGCCTGCGCGAAAGACGCTTTGCGTGAGGGGGTCGAATTGGCCGGCACGCGACAGCGCAAAACGGCCCTTCGTGCCGCGCAGTTCGCTGACTTCTCCGGCCTCTCCGGGCGCGGCCTCGGCGCGTTGCTGCCCTGCCCAAAGGCTGCGAGGGCTCCAAAGCTGCGGGTCGGCCGCCTGCCAGCTTGCAAAATCTTGCCAAGGCGCGGGCTGCCATAGGCCATCGCCGATGTTCGAGCTGCCGCCCAGCCCCTGCCCCCAGCGCAAATCCACTGTGCGCCCGCCGAGGCCGCTTTGAGGCTGGCTGCGCAAGCTGGCTGTATCGCTGGCAGAGCGCAATGCAGGGACCAGGCTCCAGGCAGACGGCAGCGCCGGTCCGGCTTCGATCAACCCCACGCTGACCTTGGGATCTTCGGCCAGCCGAGCGGCCAGCACGCAACCCGCAGCCCCAGCGCCCGCGATCAAATAGTCAAAGACTTGCAGCTCCATAGGGCCCCCGGTTTGCCCCAAGTACGGCTAGCGCTCGTCTGCGGGTAGCCCCCTTGGCGGCCGCAGCGATTCCAGCCCGGCTTGCTCGGGGAATTTTGTCGTTACCTCCCAGAGATAGTCACCGTAGACGAAGGGTTCAAAGGGCTGAGCACCCGAAAGTGGCAAAGGGCGGATGACCGCTGCAATGCCGGGCTCGAAAAAGAAGGGGATCGAGAAGCGCTCTTCCCCTCGGCCCCAGATACGGTGCAGGGTGGCGCGGATGCGTCCGCCGGTCCAACGCTCCAGCAGTTGGCCGAAGT
>CAZHYF010000086.1:0-2677 GCA_964536635.1 uncultured Rhodospirillaceae bacterium
CCCGCGCCAATCACCAGCTCGCCCTTGTCGGACTGAGAGATATAGGCGTGAACCGCGTTGGACATGACCACGCAGTCAATCACAGGCTTGACCGGCTCTGAGACCAGCGCCTGCAAGGGGCGGCAGTGCAGCGGCAGCTTAAAGCCCGCCATGTTGGCCAGAACCGAGGAGTGGCCTGCAACCACCATGCCGACGCGCTTGGCCTTGATCGGGCCCTTTGCGGTCTGCACGCCCTTGATGACGCCGCCTTCAATATCGAAGCCGGTCACCGGGCAGTTCTGAATGATGTGCACGCCGCGCTTGGCCGCTCCGCGTGCATAGCCCCAAGCCACGGCATCGTGACGGGCCGTGCCGCCGCGCCGCTGAAGGCTCGCTCCCATGACCGGATAGCGACCACCGCCGCGCAGGTCGATGGCCGGGCAGAATTCTTTGACCTGCTGAGCGTCCAGAAACTCCGAATCAATGCCGTTCAAGCGGTTGGCATTCACCCGGCGCTTGGTCTCGCGCACGTCGTGGACGTTGTGGCACAGGTTCATCACCCCGCGCTGAGAGAACATGACGTTGTAGTTCAGCTCTTGGCTCAGGTTTTCCCACAGCTTGAGCGCGGTTTCATAGAGCTTGGCCGACTCGTCCCACAGGTAGTTCGAGCGCACGATGGTCGTGTTTCGGCCGGTATTGCCGCCACCGATCCAGGCTTTCTCAAGCACCGCGACATTGGTGATACCGTGCTGGCTGGCCAGATAGTAGGCCGTCGCCAGGCCGTGACCACCGCCGCCAATGATGATGACATCGTATTCCGGCAAGGGCTCTGGGTTGTCCCACATCTGGGGCCAATTTTGGTGATGCGAAAGCGTGTTTCGCAGCAAACTGAATGCAGAATAGCGCACGGCAGGATCCTGTTCGCTGGCGGTTTCAAGAGCAAAGTTTGGCGCCACAATACTGCCTTCGCAGCCGCACTGTCGCTCAAAAACCCAGAGGGAACGACCAAAAGCGACACTTCCAGGGTGCCAGGCGGTTTCAAATGGCCGCAGGCGTTGCGCAAAGCAGCCACGCTGGCATCTGGGTTGACCGCTCAAGACGCCCATCAAAGCACCCTCGCCCGCGGCTCGTTGAGAATCTGCGTCGCCATTGCAAGTTAGGCTTGTCGCAATCAGCAAAGTCGTGCCAGGGTGACCCCAGGGCATGGAGTCGCCCCCGATCGTTTCGTCGCTTCGCACCGTTGACCGCAGGAGACCGCTACGCATGTTTGAAAAAGCCCGCAGCGAAGAGGCCTATCACATCAGCTTTGTGCTGATTCCCAATTACTCCATGATTTCCTTTACCTCAGCCGTCGAGCCCTTTCGTCTGGCCAACCGCACGTCGGGCGACGCCCTCTATAGCTGGAGCCTGCACTCAGAAAACGGCGTGCCGGTTCGCGCCTCCAACGGCCTGTCGATGCAAGAGACCCACCGACTGGACGAGGTGAACCCCAAGTCGTTGGTTTTGTTGGTGGGTGGCCTGGATATCCATCGCAACGTCACGCCCGTGGTTTTGAATTGGCTGCGCAAGATCGACCGCCTTGGCGCCAATCTGGGCGCGCTTTGCACCGGCTCCTACGCGCTGGCCAAGGCCGGGCTATTGGAGGGCCACAGCGCCACCATTCACTGGGAAAATATCGCTGCGCTGTCCGAAGAATTCCCCGAGGTAGATATCACCTCCGACATCTATGAGATCGACGGCAAGCGCGTGACCTGCGCCGGTGGCACTGCGCCGCTGGATCTGGCTCTGCACATCATTGCGACCCAGCACGGCAGCGAGCTGGCGGCCGCGGTTGCCGATCAGTTCATGATCGAGCGTATTCGCGACGAGTTCGACAACCAGAAAGTCTCCCTGCCCGCCCGCCTTGGCGTCAAGCATCCCAAACTGTTGCAGGTCATCCAGCGCATGGAAGCCAACTTGGAAGAGCCGCTGTCGCGTTCGGAGTTGGCCGAGGAAGCCAATCTTTCGACCCGCCAACTTGAGCGCTTGTTCCGCAAGTATCTCAACCGCTCGCCCGCACGCTATTATCTGGAGCTGCGCCTCAAGCGGGCGCGGCTCTTGTTGCTGCAAACCAACATGTCGGTGATCGACGTGGCGCTGGCTTGCGGCTTCGTATCCGCCAGCCACTTTTCCAAGTGCTATCGCGACTGCTATCACAAGACGCCCCGCAAAGAGCGGGGCTTGCTCAGCTAGGTCAGCGGCGCCGCAAACTGGGTGCTGGCGAAGGCTGTTCGGCCCATCACAGGCTCCTTTCAAGCAAGCGTGATGTGAAAAATCTGCCCAACTGGCTAGCTGGAGGCGCCTCTGCCCTTGCCCCGTCCTTCTGGCCTGAGTATTGAGGGCTGACGTTTCAGCTTGCGGAAGGCGCGATCATGGAGTTTTTGCTCGACCCAGCGGTGCTGGTGGCCCTGGCCTCATTGGTAATCCTTGAGATCATATTGGGCGTGGACAACGTCATCTTCATCATTGTTCTGTCCGACCGTCTACCCGAGCATCAGCGCCCGACGGCGCGCCGGTTGGGCATTGGCATGGCGCTGGTCTCGCGCATTTTGCTGCTGTTCTCCATCTCCTGGATCATGAACCTGACCCAGCCCGCGCTCACAATTCCCTTTGTTGAGCACACCCTAACCTGGCGCGATTTGGTGTTGCTGCTGGGCGG
>CAZHYF010000086.1:2777-5674 GCA_964536635.1 uncultured Rhodospirillaceae bacterium
TTGAAGATGCTCGCCTTCTCGTTCCTTTTGTTGCTGGGCATGACCTTGCTGGCCGAGGGCCTGCACTTCCACATTCCCAAGGGCTACATCTACGCGGCCATGGCCTTCTCGATCCTGGTTGAGAGCCTCAACATGATGACCCGGCGCAAGCGCGCCAAAAAGCGCATTCAGCCAACAACGAGCATGCACTAAAGCAATTGCACACGCCGGCCGCTGACAAAAGCGGCCGCACTTTCTGAAAGACCGAGCCAGCCCATGACCTATATCGTCAACGACCTTTGTATTAAGTGTAAATATCAAGACTGCGTTGAGGTCTGCCCTGTAGACTGCTTCTATGAGGGCGAGAACATGCTGGTCATCCACCCCGACGAGTGCATCGACTGCGGTGTTTGCGAGCCCGAGTGTCCGGCCGAGGCCATCCTGCCCGATACCGACCCCACCGCTGTCGCTTGGGTCGAGTTCAATCGTGAGTACTCTGAGAAGTGGCCCAACATCACCCAGATTGGTGACGTGCCTGCCGACGCGGATGACTGGAAGGGCGTCGCGGGCAAATTTGAAGCGCACTTTAGCCCCAAGCCAGGCCAAGGGTCGTAGGCCTCCAAAAGGCCCCGCACTGCTCAAAAGGCCTGCGTTCGCCAGGGGCACCGCAAACCCGGGGCGCAGCAAACCTGGGGCACCGCAAAAGCGCCCCGCCCCTCGCAGGCGCGTCTGTCTTGTGAGTTTGTGCTATTAAAGCGGCGCTCTGCCGAACGACTCGTGGGTCGCTTTGCCCCCTATGAACAGGGCGCAAGGCAGACATCGAAAATATGCGACGCGTCTAGGTTGCAATTTCCGCAAAATGCAGGTATTATAGGGCCTTATGTGTGGGTAAATCCGCCCACAGTCAGGCCTTACAACCCCTAAAACTCGTCATACGACGTGCTGAACGCCAGGGCAACCAGATTTCCTGCGCGTTTTAGCATAGAATGACGATGCATGTATAACCAAAGGAAACAAGCGCGTTATGACCGAAAATATCGATGTCGTCGAAGGTGATTTTGTCGTCTATCCCACCCATGGCGTTGGCCGTGTCACCGGAGTAGATAGCCAAACCATCTCCGGGTTCGACATTGAAGTCATCTCCGTTTACTTCGAAAGTGAGCGCATGACCCTGCGCGTGCCTAAGCACCGCGCCGCTGACTCTGGCCTGCGCAAGCTGTCTTCGCGCAAGTTGATGGACGATGCCCTGAAAGTGCTGCGCGGCAAAGCCAAGGTCAAACGGACCATGTGGTCACGCCGCGCCCAGGAGTACGAGACCAAGATCAACTCTGGCGATCCCATCGCCATCGCCGAGGTCGTGCGCGACCTGCACCGCGATGAGGAGCAGCCCGAACAGTCTTTCTCTGAGCGTCAGATCTACCAATCTGCGCTGGGCCGCCTGACCCGCGAGCTGGCTGCCATCGACGGAATCGACGAGCAAGCCGCAGAAACCAAGCTGGCGACCTTCCTGAAAAAGGCCGCCTAAGGCGGACCAACCGCTCGCCTTGCAAGGGTGAGCAGACAAATCGTTAGACCCCGGCCACAAGACCTCGATCTAGGGCCGGGGTCTCGCGTTTTGACCCCTGTCATGCCCTGCGCCACATTTTGGGTTGAGTTTCCCTGCAACTGCGCCCAATAGATAGGCCCGACGCAAAACCCCGACGAGTGATATCAGTCGAGACGGCGGATTTGCGGCTCATCCATTCAGATTGCGCGCGTTGAGTGCATGCAAATGCACCAGACCTGCGTTAGCCCACTAAACAGCGGATAATACTGCCCGCCATGGCCGCGCCTCAGCCATCCCCTCGCTTTGCAACGATAGCGCCCCACGGCAGTATCTGGGCTGTGGCCTCGATCAATGGCGACGCTATGCGCCTGCGCCGCCTGCATGCGCAGATCGACGCCGGTTTTGAGCGCGGCGATACCGTGGTCTATTTGGGCAACTACTACGGTCCCTACCCGCGGGTTTTGGAGACAATCCAGGAGCTGCTCAAGTTCCGCCGTCACCTGCTCAGCCAACCGCGCATCGAGCCCGAGCAGATCGTCTACCTGCGCGGCCAGCGCGAAGAAATGGTCGAACAGTTGCTGCGTCTGCAGTTCGCCGCCAACCCGCGCGACTCCCTGTCCTTCATGATCGAGCACGGCATTGATTCTGTGCTTGAGGCCTACGGCTCATCGGTCGAAGAGGCCTTGGAGCGCATGCGCCTGTCGCTGGTCGAGCTGACCCACTATACCCTGCGTTTGCGCTCCAATATGCGCATGAACCCCGGCCACTACGAATTCATGTCGCTGCTCAAGCGCGCCGCCTACACCGCCGACCGCAAATTGCTGTTCGTGCACGCTGGCGTCGATCCGTCTTTGCGTTTGGAGCAACAAGGCGATACCTTCTGGTGGGGCCATCGCGATTTCATCGCCATGGAAAAGCATTTCGAAGGATTCCGACGGATCTTTGCTGGCCACTCGCCGTACAAGGACGGCTTGCAGCAATACCAGCAGGTGACCGTTTTGGACGGGGGATCAGGCTATGGAGGCCACTTGTTGGGCGCGCGGATCGACCCGAACGGCCACGTTTTGGAGCTGCTTGAGGACTAGCCTCGGCCGCCGTTCGTGGCCGGGCTTGGCCGGCGGTGTTCTTTGCGCCGCGCTGGTCTGGACCAACGCCCCGGCACTGGAAGCGCTGGGACTTGGCGATACAGGCTTGGACGCCAAAGGCCTTGCTTCGGCCATTGTACGCGCCGAGCGCCAAGCCTTGAGCGAAGCCAGCCCGGTGGCTCTTGCCGCGGTCGTGGGGCCCGAGCAAGCCAGCCCTGCCCCGCACAAAGATCAGGCCTTCAAACACCAGGCGTCCACAGATCAGGCGTCCACAGATCAGGCGTCCA
>CAZHYF010000086.1:5774-10343 GCA_964536635.1 uncultured Rhodospirillaceae bacterium
CAGGGCCTTACGCCCGCAAGTGGCCGCGCCGCCCCGCTGGGCCAGCAGCTTGCCAGCCTGTCCCCCGCCCCCGGCCCCGGCGAGCAACCTTCGGCGCGTCCCAAGCCCACCGCACTGGTGGTGACCATGGTCGGCGATGTTGGTTTGGCGGAAAACCGGCATTTGCGCAGCGCCAAGAGCGCGGACGCCTGGGCACCCTACACAAAGGATCTCAAGCCGCTGATCGACGGCGATTTGAACTTCTTGAACCTTGAGACGGTGGTCACCGACAGACCCTTGCAGGCGCGCAGCAAGACCTTCGCCTTTCAAACCCACGACACCGCGCTGCAACATTTGGCCCAAGACCTGGGTTTCAACCTCTTTTCGCTGGCCAACAACCACTCGGGCGACTTTCGCCGCGATGGGCAGATCGCCACCTTGGCTGCGCTGAAGCTGCACGCTCCAGAAGCCTTCTATCACGGCCTGGGCACCAGCCAGGAGCTGCTGCGACTGCGCGAGTTCCAGATGAACGGCTTGACGATCGGCTTTGCCGCAATCGGCATTTCCAGCGGAGCGCCACGCCCCGAGGAGGATCAACCGGGCCAATTCTTCATCCGCCGCGAGCAGGACTGGCAGGCCGTGATCACGGCTTTCCAGCAGTCGGACGCCGACCTCAAAATTCTGTCGATCCACGAGGGGCAAGAGAAAATCTCTGAGGTCGAAGGCAGCTTGAAGCGCAAGCTGCGCCAGGCGCGCGACGAAGCGGGCGTCAACCTGATCGTCGGGCACCACCCGCACGTCGCCCGTGCGATCGAACGCGACGACGCTGGCCGCTTGATCGCCTATTCGCTGGGCAATGGGCTGTTGTTCGGCGCGGCAGATATCGACAACCGGCCCTTAGGCCGGGACTTCGGCCTCTTTTTGCGCTTGCACTATTGGTTTGATGGAAGGCGCATCCAGCTTGAGGCGGTCGAGAGCGTTGCTTTGCGGGGCATGCACAACAAGGTGCGCCCGCGCTCTGCGCGGCAGGCGGCCAAGCGGCTGCGCTTTTTGAACAGCTTGTCGGCGCGCACCTCTGGCAAGCAAGGCCTCCAGTTCGACATCAGCAAGCAAGGTCAAGGTCTGTGGTGCAGCGAGGCTCCGCCGCAAGGCGAGCGCGCCCAGGCGCTCTGCTCAGGGCAAGATTAGAAGCTGGCGCGTGCTTCGCTGACAACATCGTCCAGGAAGTCCACCGCCGCGCGGATCCGTGCTGAATCACGCAAGCTCTCGTGCCACACGGTCCAATAGGAACGGCTGATCTCGACCTGCGGCAAGACCCGTTGCAGCCCCGGTTCTGGGTCCGCCATAAAGCAGTGCAAGATGCCAATCCCAGCACCCGAGCGCACAGCCTCGAACTGCCCAAGTGCGCCCGAGACCTCGATGGAATGGTTCCAGCTCACCGGCAATTCGCGCGAAAAATCCAGCTCGGGTGCATAGATCAGATCTTCCACGTAGCCGATGTAGGGGTGATCGGGCAGTGCCTCCACGCTGCGCGGTACGCCGCAACGCTCCAGGTAGCTGCTGGCGGCATACAACCCCAGCCGGTAGTCGGTTAGCTTCTTCATCAGCAAGCGCCCGCGCGCAGGGCGAGAGACCGTGACCGCAATGTCGGCCTCGCGCTGGGCCAAGGAGAATGCGCGCGGCACCGGGACAAGCTGGACGACCAGATTGGGATGACGCTGCTTGAGCTGGCCCAGCTTGCCCGCCAAAAAGGCGACACCAAAGCCGTCCGGTGCGCCGATCCGCAAGACGCCCTCAACCTGACCCTGGCGGCGGCGCGGGGCGCGCTGAAAGTGCAGGGCCTCGGCTTCGATGCGCTCGGCATGCTCCAGCAGGTCTTGACCCAATGCTGTGAGGCTACAGCCGCCCGTCGAGCGCTCGAACAGCTTGGCGCCCAGCTCCTCTTCCAGAGCGGTGATGCGCCGGTTCAAGGTCGCTTGCCCCACTTTGCTGCGCCGTGCGGCGGCCAGAAACTGCCCTTCGCGCGCAACGGCCAGAAAGTATTTCAGATTGTCCCAATTCATGGCCACGCTCTCCATATTTGGTGAATGGATATCCCTAATTATCTATATAATTCGAGAACGCCAAGCGCTAGGCTGCAACCATGGAACAGGTGGGATGCGCCAGCACTGCCACCAGAAAGCACCCCAACCTCATGAGGAAGCCATGGATCAGGTCCCGCACTATATCAACGGCCAGCGCGTACGCGGAGCGTCTCAGCGTCTGTCCGACATCTACAACCCCGCTTTGGGCCAGGTCATTCGCCAGGTTCCTTTGGGCGACCGCGCGGACCTGGAGGCTGCTGTTGCTGCTGCCAAGGCCGCCCTGCCCGCTTGGTCCAACATGCCCGTTGCCCGCCGCGCGCGCTATATGTTCAAGCTGCTGGAGCTGCTGCAAGATAACGTTGGCGAGTTCGCTAAGATCGTTTCCGAAGAGCACGGCAAGGTGCTGGACGATGCCGCTGGTGAAATCGCGCGTGGCGCTGAAGTTGTGGAGTTCTGCTGCTCCATGCCCCAGATGATGGAAGGCCGCTTCGACAGCCAGATCGCCACCGGCATGGACCAGTTCTCTATGCGCAAGCCCTTGGGCGTGGTTGCAGGCATTACCCCCTTCAACTTCCCGATCATGATCCCCTTGTGGATGTTCCCCATGGCGGCGACCTGCGGCAACACCTTCATCCTGAAGCCTTCAGAGCGCGATCCTTCTGCCTCTTTGCTGCTGGCCGATCTGGTCAAAGAAGCGGGAATTCCCGACGGCGTTTACAATGTGCTGCACGGCGACAAGGAAGCGGTTGATGGCATCCTGACCCACCCTGACATTAAAGCGGTCAGCTTCGTCGGCTCGACCCCCATCGCGCACTACGTCAGCTCAACTGGTTGGGCGAATGGCAAGCGCGTCCAGGCCCTGGGCGGCGCCAAGAACCACATGATCATCATGCCCGACGCCAACATGGAGCAGGCCGCCGACGCGCTGTTGGCTTCCGCTTATGGTGCGGCTGGTGAGCGCTGCATGGCCGTCTCGGTTGCTGTTCCCGTGGGCGAAGAGACTGCCGACAACCTGATCAAAGCCATGGTGCCCCGCATCGAAGCTCTGAAGGTCGGCCCAGGCAACGCTGAAGGCGTTGAAATGGGTCCGCTGGTCAACGAAGCAGCCCTGGATCGCGTCACCGGCTACATCGCCAAGGGCGTTGAAGAAGGCGCAGATCTGGTTCTGGATGGTCGCGGTTTCAAGGCCCCTCAGGGGTACGAAAACGGCTACTTCCTGGGCGGCAGCTTGTTCGACAATGTCACCACCGACATGAGCATCTATAAGGACGAGATCTTCGGCCCCGTGCTGTCGGTTGTGCGCGCCAAGAGCTACGAGGAGGCCCGCGACATGGCCACCAACCACCTCTACGGCAACGGCGTGGCGCTCTTTACTCAGAACGGCGCCTTGGCGCGCGACTTCGCCGAGAACGTGGAAGTCGGCATGCTGGGCATCAACGTGCCGATCCCGGTTCCCACCGCTTGGCATTCGTTCGGTGGCTGGAAGGCGTCGATTTTTGGCGACCTGCCAATGTTCGGCAAGGACGGCCTGATGTTCTGGACCCGCCAGAAGAACGTCATGGCGCGCTACCCCGACGCCAAAACCGCTATGGGTCAGTTCAACTTCAAGCGTTCGTCTGACATCTAAGCCAATCTTGGAGACGTTGATACAACGGCTCCAAAGCGCAGCGGGGTGCCCAATCACCCCGCTGTCCAGCCCCCCAAAGTCCAAACAAAGAAAAGCCTGGCTGGAGCCGCCGCTCCTGCCAGGCTTTTCCTATGCCCGGGCTCCTATTGCAAAGCCCCAGGCGAAGGCCTTAGGGCCGCACGTAGGCGTAGCCCTGCTCTTGCAGCTCAACCAGGCGCACGACGCCTGAAGGGACGATGCCAGCTTCCGGCAGCAGCTTGACCTCTTTACCGGCTTTTTCGCTCATTGCGCGATGGGTATTGCCGCAAGCCGAAAAGGCAAGGTTGTCGATCTCAATCGCCATGGAGGCGATGCGCTGCGCCACCGGGCTGTCGGCAGTATACATCTTCAAGCCAGGCCCGTAGGCCACCACCTCGATCTCAACCGCTTCACCCTTCTTGGTGTAGTAGTTGCGCACGTTCTGCACGTTGTTGAGCGCCATATTCATGATGGCAGGGTCGCTTTGATCGACGTGGAAGGCGATTTTGTGAACCGTGTCGGCGGCCTGCGCGCTCAAAGCGAGACCGAGGCTCATGACAATTGCGGTCAAAAATGAAAGAATACGCATATCTACTCCCTTGTGCATCCTAGGAATGTCCGGCGTTTTGATCGCCTGGACAGGCTTGCTAACCGCAAGAAGTCCAAAAGGGGAGGCCCTGTGTTGGGGCCCTATCTCGGGCGAAATGCGCTGGCTAGCTGCGACAAGTATGACCAAGACCCTGCGACATTTCTATCCAAACATGGCGCCATCGCTCGACGATTTGTCGCCCCATAGCGCGGGTGCAGGCGCCTAGAGCAAGCCGCGAATGAGTGGCAACACGAGAGAGCATGGACTTGCGT
>CAZHYF010000087.1:0-1177 GCA_964536635.1 uncultured Rhodospirillaceae bacterium
GGCCCTTGCGGTAGGCCTGGGCGGTGGCTTTGTAGCGCGCGGGCCATTCGCGCACGGGGCCGGTGTCGATGTGGATGAAGTCCGAGCCCGGATAGTAGCCGACGCCGCCCGCGTTCATGCGCAGCGCCGTGTGGTAGAAGTCCGCCAACTGAACCCGCGCCGGGCTGATGTCGATGGCCTGGCCGCGCAGGTGGTAGGAGTTCTTGGCCACACCGCCCGAACGCGCGCGCAGCATGGCGTTGGTCTGCGGCGAGCGATAGGCCGAGATGACCTGTAGCTCTTGACCCGGCGCCAGCTTGGCGAGCTGGTCATAGAGGCCCAGGTCCATCGCGCGGGTCTCGTCATTGCGCCAATCGCGCATAAAGACTTGCAGTTCGCGAAGTGCGCCCTGGTCCAGGCGGCCCTGGCTGTCGCGGTGGGCCAGCACGATCGTCTCGTTGTTGTGGACATTACGAAGTTTGGGGCCGGTCTTGGCGCGCAAAACCTGCGGAGCGCTGGGCCCAGGGGTCGCAGGAGCAGCCGGTGCCGCCTCGACAGCACGCGGCGGCGTCGGCAGCTCTTGGCTGAGCCGTGCGATCATGGCGTCCAGGCTAGCTTCGGACGCGTTGGAGGGTCGCGATCCGACCTGGGGCTCAGGGTTGGCGCGCAGCCAGGCCAGGGCTTGCCGCTCGACGGATGCGGGCTTGCTGCGTGGTAGCGGCGATGGCGGGCTTGCGCTTTGCTGCCGCAAGGGCAGGGCGGGCGGAATGTCGCTTGCAGGGTCCAAGTCAACCAGTTCCAAGCGCTGCTTGGGTGGCTCGGAGGGGTTGCCGAGAGTGGACTCGCTGTCGAGGTACTCCAGGGTCTCTGCCTGCTCCAGCGCCAGCCGTGTGATGGGTTTGAGCCAGGGGCTGTCGGCGCCGCGAAGCGCCGCATCGCTCGCAGCTTTGATCCCTGCGTCGCCCAAGGCGTGGGCTGGTCCGCGAAAGGCGGACAGGAAGCCAAAGGTCGATGCGCCGCCGATGGCAACAAATCCCAGACCCGACAGCCCGAGCAAGGCAGCGCGTCGGGCCGGGCTGTGGGCGGCGTCTGCATGGGCCTGGGCGGCGAAGGCCTGGGCGGAAGGGCTCTGCGCCTGCAAGTGACTGGGGTGGGTGCGCAAGGGACCGGGCCAAGCGTCCTGCGGCTGCGATGGCCA
>CAZHYF010000087.1:1277-10331 GCA_964536635.1 uncultured Rhodospirillaceae bacterium
CTGGTCCCAATCAGTCTGGTCCCAATCGGCCAGTCCCCCTTCGGCCTGACCTAGGTCTTGCTGAGGCCAGCTTTGCTGATCCCAAGAACGCCCTTCTTGGGCCATGCGGGCCCCCGCCGAGGCCGTCAGGTCTTGGAAAGAGTCGTCGTAGTTGGGATCGCCATAGCTGGGATCGTTGTAGTTGGGATCGTCGTAGGGGAGGGCGTCGCACCCGGCGACCGCCTGGCGGTCTTGCCGCCAAGCCTGCCGCTGTTGGGCGAAAAGGGCACTGCTATCGGGCTCGGAGGGGGCGCGCACCTCGCTGGGATCGGCGAAGCTGTTGCGCCAGGGCGCCGGCTCAAAGGGGGAGCGCGATGGCTCCAGCGGGCCGTCCCACCAGCCCGTTTCGCCCTGATTGCTGGCGAGCCAAGACGGGGCAGCCGCCTGCTGCTGGTGGGGCTGCCCGCCCGCACCTGGCGACTGTTGGGCATATCTAAATCGGCCCTTGCCTTGCGTCACTCCATCCTCGCTGCGCTCTGCGCATCGCCGTGAAAATCACCGGTCCATTAAAAAAGTATCACAGGACCATGTGCAGGACTATGCGCTAGATTAAGGCGAGAATGGGCGAATTTCGCGCTGAGTTAGAGGAAGTTGAGGATCAACTCGTTGTCGTAGCTGTAAAAATCGTCTTGGAAGCGCAGCGTGCCATCGTCATCCACCCACACGGTGATGTAGGACAAGAAGACCGGCACAGGATCATCCACCTTTACAAAGCGGGTATCGCCTTCGTTCATGTACTCGCGGATCTTGCTCATCGGCCAGCTTCCTTGCGGACCCAAGATGAATTCGGCCAGCTCGGCAGGGCGGCCAACGCGCACGCAACCCGACGAATAGGCGCGAGTCGGGTGGCTGAACAAGCTCTTTGAGGGCGTATCGTGCAGGTAGATCGACAAATCGTTGGTCAAGCTGAAGCGAACGCCGCCCAAGGCACCGCGATCACCCGGAGGTTGGCGCAGCGTGACCAGCGGCAGCAGGCCTTGGCGCGCCGCTTTGGCGGGGTCGATCTGGCGGCCGTTGTAGTACATCTCAAGGCCCTTGCTGCTGGCATAGTGGGGGTTGGCCACCATGTTGGGCAAATAGTCTTGGGTGAAAATGGTCTTTGGCACCGTCCAATCGGGGCGGAATTTCAGCGTCACGATGCGGTCCGCGATGACCGGAGTGGGGCGCTTTTCCTTGCCGATGACCACCGGCATGACCAGCTCTTCTTGGCCGTTGCTGTAGGCGCGCAGGGTATATTCGCCCATGTTGACGCGGATATAGCGGTCGCCTTCGGGGTCAAATTCCCAGCGCAGGCGCTCCATGTTGGCCTTAATCTGCAAGACCCGGTATTCGGCTGAAGTATTGAGATGCTTGTAGGTGTTGGGGCCAACCACGGCATCGGGTGACAGGTTGTGGCGTCGCTGGAAGTGCTTCACAGCGTCGGCCAGGCCTTCGTCGAAGAAGTTGGGGTTGCTGGCCAGCGCTTGGCCGGTCAGCTCTTGCACTTCGCCGTCGCGCGCTTGCAAGCCGCTTTTGTCGTCGTTGGTGGCAATCTGGTCCTGCAAGGCTTGGCGCGTGGCGTTGGGGCTGCCCGCGCTCGGGCTCAGTGCACGTTCAAGCTCGGCAGCGCTCAGGGCTTGGTCCGAGTTCATCGTGTCCAAGGGGCTGGCGGTCTGCAAATCGCCCATCAGGATCAGCTTGTCGCGCAGAGCCGCGACGTTCGGATGTTCCATGCCGGGCTTCAGGACTTCACTCGCGTCGATCTCAGGGAAATCACCGTGGGCCACGATATCCTGGTACTGCTTCAGCGCGCGGCGCAGGTCGCGGTAGTATTTCGAGGCGGGCAGGCGGCTGTCCAGCCAGGCCAAGAGGTCGGGCGCCTCCAGGCCCTCGCCAGCCAGTTCTGACAGGTTGATGGTATAGCGGAAGTTATAGCGCCCTTCGTCAAAATCGCGGGTCAGGCTCATGTAGGCCGCGGTCAGGCGATAGTCGGTCTCGGCAATGGCCTCGTCGGTGTCGGGCAGAGCAGCCGTCAGGGCCGAAACGTCATAGTGCGCCGGGTCCAGGCCTTCGCGCTTCGACAGCGCAATGGCGGTCATCAGATCCTTGACCTTGGGCGACCAGCGCCGTTCGGGTAACCAAACCGGGCGGTAGTCGCGGTCTTTATAGAGCGCACGCAGCTTGGAGGTCTCGATATCAAAGCGCTGAGACTGGCTCAGATCATTGCTGGCGGCCAAGTCGCGCAAAGCGCTGATCAGCGTATCTTCGGCCAATTGGGTGTCGATCACGGGTGCTGCGATGGCAGAGCCTGTTGCAAGCGGGGCAGGGGCCAGGGGCTCGCCAGCCAAGACCGCCAGGCCAAGGCCGAGCACCACGGCAAAGCCGCGCGTCGCAGATTTTGCGGTTGATCGGGACGAAACAAAAGAGATCAGCATGGGTGAGGTATGCTCTTGCGCTGGTGTTTAACAGACGTACAGAGGCACTGCGCCTCTGGCACGGCATGGCACGCGGGCTCTGATCGGTTAGGATCAAGCGCCCGGAATCGGGTGGGCCTTAGGGCCTCTTTTTGCGAGACTAGCACCAAAAATTGGCCAGTCGGAGGCTCTCTGTCGTCGCCTGGGGCCGGGCATCATCAACCGAAGGCTGTGCGCAACCGGGCTCTTGGGGTTTGACAAAGGCCGGGTGCGATTGTTATCGCGCCTTGCCGGTCTTTGCAATATGGGAACCGGATTGCTCCGATCAAATCACTGAGACACGACCATGAATGATCTGCGGACCCATCCGCTTTGCTGTGACCGTCGCGTGCGCCAGGGGCTGAGCCTGGCGGCGGTCTCTGCGCTCTTTGCCTTGATCCTGGCCGGGTTGGTCGAAGCCGCAGCGCCAAAGCCGCAGCCGAAACCGGCAACCCTCGCCGTTGATCCTGGGCTGGTGAGTGGCGCGCAGGCCGCTCCCAGCGCCGCACTGCAAGACGCCAGCCCGGCCTTGAGCGCGCCGCCGAAACCGGTGGTGAAGCCGGGCTACGTTGCGGTGTTGGACCCACGCCACGATCGCCTGGTCTATTTGCCCGCCAGCTTGCGCGCGACTTGGCAGGCCTATGATGCCTATCGGGACATCAAGGCCTTTGCTGTCAGCGTCTCTGGGCTCAATGCGCGGCCGGTGGCAGCTTTCTCGGTGGCGCACAAGGACGTTGCGGGCGCGATTGATGGCGCGATTACCGCTTGCGAAGCCACGGCGCAGGAGCTGGGACGCCCGACCGACTGTGAGATTTTTGCCATCGGCGACTACGTTGTGTTCGGCGCGGAACCGGGCTACGACCGCATGGTGATGCAGACCATGGAGAGCCTGACCAGCACAGGCCGCGCAGGCCGCAGCGCCAAAGGGCAGATTACCAAGCTTTAGAGCACAACCCGAGCTCTTGGGATCAAGAGCGGCATGCGTCTCTGGGCTTGATTTGCAGTTAAAACAATACCGTAGGGCGCGTTCAGAGACAGAAAGGCAGTGCAACGCGCTCTAAGCTAGCCGGGCCTAGGGCGGGCTGCTCAAGCGTCCGCCAGGGCCGAACTGGCCAGCAGCGCCAAGACTTGATCGACCTCGGCTTGGCGGGTGTGGCGACCAAAGGCGATGCGCAGGCTCGCTGCGGCTTGCTCGGGCGCGACGCCCATGCTGGTCAAGACATAAGACGGTTCGACATCCGCCGCCGAGCAGGCCGAACCGCTGGAGACCGCAAAACCGGTCCAGGCGCGCAACATGGCCTCACGATCTAGCTTTAGAAACGAGACGTTGAGATTGTGGGCGATGCGCTGGGTCACGCTGCCATTGACCTTGAGGAGATTGCCACGCTGGGCGATGACATCCAGGCAGGCTTGCTGCCAGGTCGCCAGGCGCTGGGCGTCGGGCGCTTGCTCGTCTGCTGCCAGCTTGGCGGCGAGACCAAAGCCCACCACCAGCGGCAAGGGCAGGGTGCCCGATCGCAAGCCGCGCTCCTGATTGCCGCCGCTGAGCAAGGGCTCGATGCGCATGCGCGGCCGACGGCGGACAAAGAGCGCGCCGATGCCCATGGGGCCGTAGGCCTTGTGCGCAGACAGGCTCATCAGATCAACACCAAGGTTGCCCACATCCAGCGGGATCTTGCCCAGCGCTTGCGCGGCGTCGCAGTGCAGCTTGGCGCCGACCGCGTGGGCCTTGTCGGCGATCTGCGCAATCGGTTGAATGACGCCGGTTTCGTTGTTGACCGCCATGACCGAGACCAACAGCACCTGGTCATCGAGGGCCGCCTCGAAAGCCTGCCAGTCGATGAGACCGTCAGACTGCACCGGCAGAATGACAGGCTCAAAGCCCCAGGCGGCGGTGGCCTTTACGCTCTCCAGAACGCACTTGTGCTCGCTGGCTAGGGTCAGGATTTTGCGCCGTGCCGTGCCAGCCCCGCTTGCATGGCGCTGTGCAAACAAGGCGACGCCCTTGATGGCCAGGTTGTTGGCCTCGGTGGCTCCAGAGGTAAAGATGACTTCGCGCGGGTCGGCTGCGATGGCCTCGGCGAGCTGGCCGCGGGCTTCCTCGACCTTGCCTGCCAGTACCAGCCCGCGACCATGCTCAACCGAGTGCGGGTTGCCGTAGAGGCGGTGCCAGAAGGGCGCCATGGCCTCCAGTACGCGGGGATCGCAGGGCGTGTTGGCTTGATTGTCGAGGTAGATCATTGCCTGGCCTCTTCTGAACGCTGCCGGTCAGCCGCCGGTGACCGACATGTGGCGCTGTACCGCCGGTGCGAGCCCGCGCCCAATGACAAAATCGTGGCCCTTGGGTTTGCGGGCGATGGCCGCGTGGATCGTCTCTTCCAGCAGGGCATCGCTCTGCGAGGCCCGCACTGGCGCGCGCAAATCGGTGGCGTCGTCCTGGCCCAAGCACATGTAGAGCGTGCCGGTGCAGGTCAACCGCACCCGATTGCAGCTTTCGCAGAAATTGTGGGTCAGCGGGGTAATGAAGCCGACGCGCTGGCCGGTCTCGGCCACACGGACATAGCGCGCTGGCCCGCCGGTCTGATAGTCGATCTCTTCCAGTTGATAGTGCTGGGCAAGGCGCGCGCGCACCTCGGTCAGGGGCATGTACTGGTCGGCGCGGTCTTGTTCGCCCAGGTCGCCCATAGGCATGACCTCAATGAAGGTCAGATCGAAGCCTTGCTCGCCGCACCATTGCACCATGGCCGGGATTTCGGCGTCATTGCTGCCCTTCAGCGCGACCATGTTGATTTTGACGGCCAAGCCTGCGCGTTTGGCAGCTTCCAGGCCCCGGAAGACCTGCTCCAGCTTGCCCCAGCGGGTGATGGCCTGGAACTTATCTGGCACAAGCGTGTCCAGCGAGACGTTGATACGCCGCACACCGGCGGCATAGAGCGGCTCGGCAAAGCGATCAAGCTGGGTGCCGTTGGTGGTCAAGGTCAGCTCTTCCAGCGCACCGCTCTTCAGGTGACGGCCAAGGCCTTCGATCAAGGTCATGATGCCCTTACGCACCAGCGGTTCGCCGCCGGTCAGGCGCAGTTTCTTGACCCCAAGGCGCACAAAGGTCGAGCAGACGCGATCCAGCTCTTCAAGGCTCAGCAGATCCTTCTTGGGCAGGAAGGTCATGTCTTCGGCCATGCAGTAGTGGCAGCGCAGGTCGCAGCGGTCGGTGACCGAGACTCGCAGATATGAGACGGTGCGTCCAAAAGGATCAATCAAGGTCTTGCTCCTGAAGCCGATGGCCTGGGCAGGGGAGATCCTGCGTTAGGGGAGCTTTTGAGCTAAGCGGCTTGACTCGAAATTGCAAGCTACAGAGCGGGACGGCTCGCCGCGCCCCGGATTGATCTAGCTCTTTAGGCTAGGCGGGGGCCCATTTGTTGGATCACCTGGGCAGCCATATCAGAGCCGCGACGCGCGCAGGCCTCGTGGCTCTCGCCTTGGCTCAAGCCATAGAGGTAGCCCGCCGCAAAGGCGTCGCCCGCGCCGGTGGCATCGACGCGCTTACCGATGGGCGTGGCGGGCACAGCAATGCGCTGATCGCCCTCTGCGGTGATGGAGCCCTTGGGGCCGGTGGTGACAATCGCGCAGGGCACGCGGGCTGTGATGAAGTCCAGGGCGGCGTCCAGATCGTCGGTCTTGGCAAAGATGCAGGCTTCTTCGGCGTTGGCGAACACATAGTCCACCAAGCCTTCTGACATCATGCCCAAGAAGTCATAGCGATGGGTAGCAGCGATAAAGAAGGCCGACAGCGACAGGGCGGTCTTCCGTCCACTGGCTTTGGCGTGCTCGGCCGCGCCGATGCAGGCCTGACGGGCACTGGGCGAATCGAACAGATAGCCTTCCAGGTAGGAAATTCGGCTGGCGGCAATGGCATCAAGCGGCAGGTCATCGGGTGTCAGCTCGACCGCAGCGCCCAAGAAGGTGTTCATGGTCCGCTCCCCGTCAGGGGTGACGAAAATCATCGAGCGGCCGGTAGGCGCCCCCTTGTTGGCCTTCGCGCAAGGATAGGTGACGCCGACGCGCTGGATGTCGTCGATATAGACCTGGCCTAAGGGGTCGTTTTGCACCTTGCCGACGAAGGCCACTGGACCGCCCAGTTTGGCAAACCCTGCCGCCGTATTGGCAGCCGAACCGCCCGAGGTCTCCACGGTGCCACGCATCAGGTCATAAAGGTGCAAAGCGCGCTCAGGATCGATGAGCTGCATATCGCCCTTGATCATCTTTTCTTCGACGATCAAGCCCTCCGAGCAGGAGGCGATGACGTCAACAATTGCGTTGCCTATGCACAACAGATCATAAGTGCTGGAAGCTGGAGAAATAGTCACGGGCAAACCTTGCGGGTTGGTTCAAGTCGAGTCGGCAGCGGCGCGGCCGATGGCCGCTCAGAACAAGGAGGTCAGCCGAGGGCGGATCGCAAGCGGTCTACCAGGTTTAGACGCTCCCAGCTGAAGCCACCGTCGTCGTCGGGCTGGCGACCGAAGTGGCCATAGGCCGCGGTGCGCTCATAGATGGGGTGCGCCAGATCGAGCATAGTGCGGATGCCCGCCGGTGAAAAGTCTGCCACTTCGTTCAAGATGTCGCCCAGGCGGGCTTCATCGACCCGGCCAGTGCCGAAGGTGTCAACGAAGATCGACAGGGGCCGCGCGACGCCGATGGCATAGGAAAGCTGGATCTCGCAGCGCTCGGCCAGGCCCGCCGCAACGACGTTCTTGGCGATATAGCGCGCTGCATAGGCTGCCGAGCGGTCCACCTTGGTGCAGTCTTTGCCCGAGAAGGCGCCGCCGCCGTGGCGCGCTGCGCCGCCGTAGGTATCGACGATGATCTTGCGGCCGGTCAGGCCTGCGTCGCCATCCGGGCCGCCAATGACAAAGGTACCGGTCGGGTTGACGTAGAACTTATCTTCCGGGATTTCCCAGCCGCTTTCGGCCAGTGCGCGGGTCACATCGGGGCGCACCAACTCCTTGACATCGGCAGGGCTCAGGCCCTCGACGTGCTGGTGCGAGACCAGCACGGTATCAACCGCCACGGGCTTACCGTTCTCATAGCGCAAGGTCACCTGGCTTTTCGCGTCGGGCAGCAAGCGGGTCTCGCCAGCATGGCGCGTGTCAGCCAGATAGCGCAGCATCTTATGAGCCAACAGGATCGGAGCAGGCATCAGCTCCTCGGTCTCGTTACAGGCGTATCCGAACATGATGCCTTGATCGCCAGCGCCCTCTTGGCCCTTCATGTCGGCGCTGTCGTCCACGCCCTGGGCGATGTGGGCGGACTGCTCGTGAACGTAGCAATCGACGCTCATAGTCTCCCAATGGAAGCCGTCTTGCTCATAGCCGATGCGGCGCACGGTATCTCTGGCGGCTTGGATCATCTCCTCATGGCTCACATCGCCGCGCACTTCGCCGGCCAGAACCACCTTTTGCGTGGTGGCCAGGGTCTCGACCGCGATGCGGGCATCCTTGCCGTTGCGCTGATAGAAGATGTCGGCGATGGCGTCAGAGATCTGGTCGCAGACCTTATCGGGGTGACCCTCGGAGACCGATTCAGAAGTGAAAAGATAAGTAGACATGGCTGGCAGCTTTCCGGGCTCGGGACGGCAAAAGCGGCGGGGCCCTGGTGAGCCGCCGCCGCGCGCGTGATTAGTAGCGGTACTGATCGTTCTTGAAGGGGCCGGTGACCGACACGCCGATGTAGTCGGCTTGCGCTTGGCTGAGCTGGGTCAGCTTGGCGCCTACGCGGGCCAAGTGCAGTGCGGCCACTTTTTCATCCAGGTGCTTGGGCAGAACATAGACCTTGTTTTCGTAGTTTTCGGACCGGTTCCACAGCTCGATTTGCGCCAAGACCTGGTTGGTGAAGGAGGCCGACATCACGAACGAAGGGTGGCCGGTGGCGTTGCCCAGGTTCACCAAGCGGCCCTCAGACAACAGGATGATGCGCTTCTTGTTGGGGAACTCGACCTCATCCACCTGCGGCTTGACGTTGTGCCAGGGGTAGTTGCGCAGCGTATCGACCTGGATCTCGTTGTCGAAGTGGCCGATGTTGCAGACGATGGCCCGGTCCTTCATGGCGTTCATGTGGTCCCAGGTGATGATGTCGCGGTTGCCGGTGGCGGTGACGAAAATGTCAGCGCGGGGCGCCATGTCTTCCATGGTGGCGACTTCATAGCCTTCCATAGCCGCTTGCAGCGCGCAGATGGGGTCGGCTTCGGTCACGACCACGCGGCAGCCCGCCTGGCGCAGCGATGCCGCTGAGCCCTTGCCAACGTCGCCGAAGCCAGCGACGACAGCGATTTTGCCGGCCATCATCACGTCGGTGCCGCGGCGAATGCCATCAACCAGGCTCTCGCGGCAGCCGTAGACGTTGTCGAACTTGGACTTGGTGACCGAATCGTTGACGTTGATCGCGGGCACGAACAGCTTGCCGTCGCGCGCCATTTCGTAGAGGCGGTGGACGCCGGTGGTGGTCTCTTCTGACAGGCCCTTGACGTTCTTCTTCAGCATCTCGGGGTACTTGTCGTGCATGATCTGGGTCAGGTCGCCGCCGTCGTCCA